>JBEKLG010000090.1:0-7297 GCA_050010315.1 Acidimicrobiales bacterium | reverse complement strand
ACGAGGGGCGCGCCGGGCCCGCCACCGGCTCCCCGCCCACGGCGTCGTCCGCCGTGCCCTCGGCGAAGGCTCCCGCGACCTCGCTGATCGCCGCATTCAACTCGGCGACGTCGGGCAGCTCGCCAGTTCGGGCGATGTGGCTGAGCAGGTCAGCGTGCGCCGAACGGAGATCGGCGCGCAGAACCGACTCGAAGCGTCGGAGGTCGCCGACCGCGACGGCGTCGGTGAAGCCGTGCACGCCGGCGTAGATGACCACGACCTGCTCTTCGACGGGCATCGGCTCGTTCTGGCCCTGTTTCAACAGCTCGATCAGCCGGTAACCCCGGTCGAGCTGGGCCTGGGAGGCCCTGTCGAGCTCGGAGCCGAAAGTCGCGAACGCCTCGAGGTCTCGGAACTGGGCGAGGTCGATCTTCAGCGAGCCGACGACCGACTTCATCGCCTTCACCTGTGCTGCGCCACCGACGCGCGAAACGGAGTTCCCGATGTTCATCGCGGGACGCACCCCGGCGTTGAAAAGGTCGGCTTCGAGGAAGATCTGGCCGTCCGTGATCGAGATCAGGTTGGTCGGGATGTAGGCCGCGATGTCCCCGGCCTTCGTCTCGATGATCGGCAACGCCGTCAGGGACCCCCCGCCGAGCTCGTCTGAGAGTTTGGCGGCACGTTCGAGAAGCCGGCTGTGGAGGTAGAAGACATCGCCCGGGTAGGCCTCACGCCCCGGGGGGCGCCGGAGCAGCAATGATATCTGGCGGTACGCCTCGGCCTGTTTCGACAGGTCGTCGTAGACGACTAGCGCGTGCTCGCCACGCTCCATCCAGTGCTGACCCATCGCGCATCCGGCGTAGGGCGCGAGGTACTTGAATGGCGCCGGTTCCGAAGCGGGGGCGGCGACGACAACCGAGTACTCGAGCGCGTCGTGGGCGGCGAGGGTCTCCACGACCTGCGCGACCGTCGATCCCTTCTGCCCGATCGCGACGTAGATGCACTTCACCCCCTTGCCGCGCTGGTTGATGATCGTGTCGACGGCGAGCGTCGTCTTGCCGGTCTTGCGGTCGCCGATGATCAGCTCCCGCTGACCGCGGCCGATCGGCGTGATGGCGTCGATCACCTTGATGCCGGTCTGCAAGGGCTCGCACACCGGCTGGCGGTCCATCACCCCGGGCGCCTGCACCTCGAGGCGGCGCAGCTCCACGTCGCCGAGGGGCCCCTTGCCGTCGATCGGCTCGCCGAGGGGGTTGACCACCCGGCCGAGGAGCGCGTCCCCAACGGGGACGGACAGGATCCTGCCCGTTGCGCGCACGGTCTGCCCCTCGTCAAGCCCTTCGACCTCACCGAGCACGATCGAGCCGATCTCGTCCTCGTCGAGGTTGAGAGCGAGGCCGTAGGTGCCGTTCTCGAACTCGAGCAGTTCGTTCACTGAGGCGTGCGGCAGACCGGAGAGGTGGGCGATCCCGTCGCCGACCTCGCTGATCCGACCGACCTGCTCGGCGCCGATCTCCGTCGTCAGTTCCGAGACGTGGCGCGCGAGGACGGCGGCGATCTCCTCGGGGCTGATCGTCAGCTCGGCCATTCCCAGCCCTTCTTAGTCGTCAGCTCGCCTGCACGAGCAGATCCCGGAGGCGCTCGACGCGCAGCCGGACGGTTCCGTCGATGATCAGGTCACCGACGGAGACGAGAACCCCGCCGACGACCGTCGGGTCGACGACGTCCCGCACCTCGACTTCGCGCCCGACGATCCGGCTGAGCGCCGCGGCGATGCGCCTTCTCTCGGCCGGCCGCAGCGCGACGGCGCTGCGGACCGAGGCGACGCGTCGACCGCGTTCTGCCGCGGCGAGCGCGACGAGCCAGTCGCAGGTTCCGACGAGGTCACGCACGTGCCCGGCCCGCAGGAGGTAACGCACGAGCCGCACACTCGCCGGCCGGCAGGCGTCAGCCAGGAGATCGTCGACGACGGCGACCTTCCCGGATAAGGGGAGGTTCTGGTCACCGAGGGTCTGGCGGAGCGTCCGGTTGCCGTCGAGCAGGCGCGCGATCGCGAACAGCTCGTTCTCGACCTCGTCGAGCTCGGGCGCGGCCGAGAGCTCTTCTAAGACGCGCTCGGCGTAGCCGCCAAGGCGTGCCCGGACTACGCCGCGGGCGGCGGCGGGCTCCATCTCGACCGCCGAGCGAGAGCCGGACCGCCGGCACTCGTCCTCCGCGAGCTCGACGAGAACGGCTACCGAGACCGGCAAATCCGAGGGCTGCTCGACGCCGACAGCAAAGGAGAGCAAGGCGGAGGCCTCTGGCGTCGCCCTGTTGGCGAGGAGATCCGCGACGATCGCACGGCGCGTCGTCGTCGCGACCGCGTGGTCGACGAGGACAAGGCGTAGCTTCTCGGAAGCGGTGAGAGCACGGGAGAACTCAACGAGGTCACCTCGCGCCGCGTCGAGTCGTCCCGCGGATCTCGCGGACTCGAAGACCGCGGCGGCGTAACCGCGAATTTGCTCACGCATCGCTAGCTCGCCCTTTCCGACTCGGCAGCGGCGATCGCCTCAGCGATGAGACGATGATGACCCCGCTCGTCGAGCTCGGCCGCGACGACTCTCTCCGCCACGGCGACGACGAGGGCACCGACCTCGGCGATGACCTCTTCGCGCACCCGGGCGCGGGCGAGGTCGATCGCGACGTCGGCTCGGGCAAGGGCGTAGGCGTACTCCCCTGCTGCGCGCTCGCGCCCTGCAGCAACAAGGTGCGCGGCAGCCTGTTGCGCCCGCTCGACGAGCGCCGCAGCTTCCGCCTTGGCCTCCTCGAGCGCCGCGGCGCGGGCCGCGACGAGCTCGCTGGCCTCGAGGCGCGTCTGCTCGCCGGCTGCGAGCTCGAGCCTGATGGACTCGATCCGGGCGTTCATCCGCGGCCTGAGGAACGGGACGGCGTAGCGCACGAACAGCCAAACGACGATGCCGAGCGCGACCCATTCGAAGCCGAAGGAAAGCCCGAAGTCCGAGGCGGCGAGCGTCACGTGTCCCGTCACTCGGCTCGCGTCGGCTCGTCGGCGCCGCCAAGTTCGGCGGTGATGAACCGACGGTGACGGTCGGCGTCGAAACCGCCCCCGACGATCCGCTCGGCTGCGGCGGCGACGAGCTCGACCGCCCGCGCCATGACGTCGTCGTGGAGACGGCGTCGCTCGGTCTCCAAGCCGTCGGCCGCCTCAGCGAATCGGCGGTCGTGCTCGGCCCGGCCCTGCTCCCGCGCCTCAGCGATGAGCCCGTCCACGGATTGCGAAGCCCCCTCGAGGAGGGCGCGCGCCTGTGCCCGCGCGCTCGCGAGAACGTTGATCCGCTCGCGCTCGAGGCGCGCCGCTTCACCCCTTGCGGCTTCGGACGCCCGCTGCGCGTCGGCGAGCATCCGGCCACGTTCGTCGAGGGCCCGGCGCAACGAAGGGAGGATGAACTTCGCCATCACGCCGAGGACGACCAAGAAGATCACGAGCTCGACGACGAATGTGCCGTTCGGCACTATGAAGTTGCTGCTCGATCCCGACGAGCTCGCGAGCATGGTCGCTTCCGCTACTTCTTGTAGAGCACGAAGACGAAGATGAACATGAAGACCAGGTTGATGAAGTACATCGCCTCGACGAGGCCGACGACCAGGAACATGATCGTGAACAGCCGGCCTTGCGCCTCCGGTTGGCGCGCGACCCCGGCGATCGTCTGACTGCCGGCCAGGCCGTCACCGATCGCCGCGCCGATCGCGCCGCCACCGATCGCGAGCCCGCCGCCGATGAGCGCGCCGGCGAGTTGGATCGCTTGCTGCGTCGTGTCTGCCATTTGCCTCTCCTGATGTGGGTGATCGTTGTTCCGTAACTAGCGCGAACCCCCCGACGCGCTTTCGGGTTCTCCGGCGAAAGCCGACTGGAAATACAAGATGGTGAGGAGCGAGAAGATGAACGCCTGGATTGGACCGATGAACGCCCCGTCAAACAGCTTCCATGCGACGTCGAGGAGCGGGATCGGCGCGATCCACCTCGCCAGCGCCGGCGTGGCGATGACAAGGAGCAGTACGGCACCGGAGAAGATGTTGCCGAAGAGCCGCAGGGCGAGCGTGAAGGGCTTGACCAGCTCTTCGATGACGTTCACCGGGAGCAACACGAGGTACGGGCGCGCGTAGTGACCAAGGTACGCCCGCCAGCCCTGGCGGCGGATCCAGGTCACGTGGACGAGGACGACGACGAAGACCGCCAGTGCCGCGGTGAAGTTGACGTCCGACGAGGGAGCCGGAAGGTACTGCGGGGAATGCCCGGTCGGGATGAGCTCGAGCCAGTTGGCGATGAGGATGTAGACGAAGAGCGTGAAGGCGAGCGGGACGATGGGCCGGCCGGCCTCGCCAATCGTGGAGGCCACCTGCTTGTCGGCGGCATCGAGAATCGTCTCGACGGCGAGCTGGAGCTTGCCCGGGACCCCCGACGTCGCCTTCGCCCTTAGGTAGAAGCCGATCCCCAAGACGATCGCCCCGGCGACGAGCGTCGAAAACACGGTGTCCACGTTGATCGTCTGGCCGAGGACCCGCCACGTGATGTGGGAGCCGATGGTGATCGACGCGGTCACGCCGCCCATCACAACACGATCCCCGTCGTGCCGTGCCGGAGGAGCGACCGGAGAAGGCTCGCCACGTAGAGGAGGTAGAAGAGGGCGACCCCGCCGGCTGTGCCGAGACCGAGCTGCACCGACGCGAAGGCGAGCCCGATCACGATCGCCGTCGTCGCGCCGAGGCGCGTCAAGGTGTGCGACGCGAGGGCACGCCGTGGATGGGCGCCGGGCCTGGCGCTCGCTCTCGCCACCGATCGCGCGACCAGGCGGATGTTCGCCAGTCCAAGGCCGAGGCCGAGACAGCCGCCCACGCCGACCAGCACGTATCCGAAGACCGCCGAGACCGCGAGCACGACGATGCCAACGGCGATCGCCGCGTAGACCGTCCTTCGCACGATGTGCGCGACCTCGGGCAGCGGCAGTTGCTCAAACAACGTCGTGATCCGGTCCATGTTCGTCTCGGTGACTTCTGATGCGCCGCCTCAGGGCCGCGCTGCAGGGAGGTTACAGGTACTTCGCGATCTTGAAGTAGGTCGCCGCCACCGCGGCGAGCACTCCCACCGCAAGCCCCGCGAACGTCACAGCCGACCCGGCTCCGGATGTCGTTCCGATCCAGTAACCGCCGCCGACACCGACGGCGACACACGCCCCGGCCGTCACACCCATGCCGGCGAGCTCCACGTAGTTCGGGCCCGTGCGCCTTGCCACGTTGGGCCTATCCTCCCATGTCGTCTCCTGGGCCGGCAATGCGCGCCGACGGCGCGCCGGTCGCGGGATCGTCGCGAGACGCCTTCTCCGTCGTACGCCGGTGACGCGCCCGGCGCACGAGCCGCCGGCGGCGGCGTGATTTCGGCGAGGCGAGATCGGGTTCGCCGGCCACCGCGACACCGGCGGCTGCCGACATGACGACGGAGATCGGCGCCGCCTCCGGCTCGCCGTCGGGCGCGCCCACACCGGTGGCGCTCTCGTGGCCGGCAATCGCCGGCAGGGGCACCCGTGGACGGGCGCCCGGGAGGAACACCGTGTAGAGCATCGCCACGCTCAAGACCGCGACGAACGGGACGAAGGCATTGAACCGCAGACTGAAAGTCGGCAACAGGACAAAGATCGACAGCACCGCCGTCCAGGCCCACAGGATGAGCACGGCGCGGCGGTGGCCGTGGCCGAGCCGGACGAGCCGGTGATGGAGATGGCCGAGGTCCCGCTCGGCGAACGAGGTGCCGCGCACCGTTCGTCGCACGATCGCGAACGTCGTGTCGAGAAGCGGCACGCCGAGGATGAAGATCGGGATGAAAAGGGGGGCGAAACGGAAGAACGTGAGACCGGTGACGTCGGTCGCGGCCGCTCCGTTGGCGGTCGTCCGACCGCCGATCACCATCGTCGCCGCCGCCATCAACAGACCGAGAAAGAGCGCGCCGCCGTCACCCATGAACACGCGGGCCGGATGGAAGTTGTGCGGAAGAAAGCCGACGCAGACGCCGCATGTGATCGCCGCGATCACAGGACCGAGGTTGTCGGCCGAGAGATTCCCGAGCACCTCAAGGCGGAGCCCGTAGACGCACAGCGTGCCGGCTGCGATCGCGATGATGCCCGCCGCGAGCCCGTCGAGACCGTCGATGAGGTTCACCGCGTTCGCCATGCCCACGACCCAGATCGCGGTCACGAGCGGCAGGATCGAAGGTGAGAGCACGAAGATCGTGGAGACGAACGGGATCTTGAAGTAGTACATCGTGACCCCGAGGAACAAAAGGATCATCGCCGCGAGGACCTGGCCGGCGACCTTCGCCGGCGGTGAGATCTCGCGGATGTCGTCGACAAAGCCGACGAGGCAGATGACGAGCGCGGCGAGGGCGACCCCGATCGGCTCGGAGGAACCCCGGAAGACCGGCCCCAGCGCGCCGAGCTGGGAGGCGAGCACCAACGCGACCACGAAGCCGCCGAACATCGCCACGCCGCCGATCGTCGGGACCGGCGCGGTGTGGAGGTGGAGGTCGTCCGGGCGGGCGATGGCACCGAAACGGATGGCGACCCGCCGAACCGGGAAGGCGAGCAGGTACGTCGCGACCGCCGCCACGGCAAAGATGAGGGCGTACTCGCCGTACACGCCCACCTAGGTGGACCCGCCTCCCTCAACTGCCGCCGGTGCGGGGTCGAGCGAACGGTACGGGTCGAACTCGGCGCACATCTCCCGCACTTCGGCCCGCACGCCGACGAGCACCGCTTCGTCGTCGCGGTGGCGCAGCACGGTCGCGATGAGCTCGCCGACCCGTGCCATCTCGGGTTCACCCATCCCGGCCGTCGTCTCGGCAGGACTTCCCAGCCGCAGCCCGCTAGCCACGAACGGCGAGCGGGGGTCGTTCGGGATCTGGTTCCTGTTGCAGGTGATCCCCGTCCGGTCGAGCACCTCTTGGGCCGCCTTGCCGGTGAGCTCGGGGTCAAATGAGCGCAGGTCGATGATGACCTGGTGGTTCTCCGTCCCGCCGGCGACAAGACGGAAGCCTTCGCCGGCGAGTGACGCCGCGAGCGCTGCCGCGTTGCGCAGGACCTGGGCGGCGTAGTCCTTGAAGGCCGGACGCGCCGCCTCGGCGAAGGCAACCGCCTTCGCCGCGATGACGTGCTCGAGCGGCCCGCCCTGCAGGCCCGGGAAGACCGCGGCGTCAATCGCGCGGGCGTGCCGCTCGCCGCAGAGGATGGCTCCGCCGCGCGGGCCGCGCAGCGTCTTGTGCGTCGTGAAC
>JBEKLG010000089.1:0-7402 GCA_050010315.1 Acidimicrobiales bacterium | reverse complement strand
CGGCGTCGGCGGACAGGATCGTGCGGTAGGCGCTGCGGAAGCCCTTGGCCACCGACGCCCGGACCGACCGCCCGGCCCGCACCTCGTCTTTCAGCCGCTCGAAGTACACGACGTAGGAGTCGACGGTGATGCCGACCGAGACGATGAGGCCGGTGACGCCCGACAGGTCGAGGGTGAGCCCGAACGACGAGGCGCTGAGCATCGAGATGAACCCGTAGAGGAAGGCCGCCGTCGTCACGAGGCCGGTGACGACGACGATGCCGAGCGCCCGGTAGTAAAAGATCGTGTACATCATCACGAGCAGCAATCCGAGCAGACCGGCGAGAAGACCGGCGTGGAGCGAGGACTTGCCGAGGAACGGGGACACGGCTTGTGAGGTCTGGGCGGTGAGCTGCACGGGCAGCGAGCCGTAGTTGAGGTCGAGGGCGAGGGCGTTGGCTTGCGACTGGGTGAAGCTCCCGGTGATCTGCCCGGAGCCGGGGAAGGTCTGCGCCAGAATGAGCGGTGCCGAGACGATGTCGCCGTCGAGGTCATTGGCGACGAGGGCGTGGTAGTAGGCCGTGGCGATCTTGTTGAAAGCCGTGGTGCCCGGCCCGGTGAGGTTGAAGTTGACCTGCCAGGACCCTTCCTGGCTGAGCGCGGCGTAGGCGCCCTTGATGATCGTCCCGTCGGCGAGCGTCGGCCCGAGGACGTAGCGGGGGGCGTCGGCTTGGCGGCCGGCCGGGAAGATGACGTTCTCGTGCTTGTAGTGGTTGTCGAGCGTGATCGGCGTGTTCTTGTAGCTCGCGTAGGCCGGGTCGACCGCGTACGGGCCCGGGTCATAGGAGCCGCCTCCGGTTGAGACGTAGTAGCTCGAGCTGTACAGGTAGGGCGAGGCGCAGCTTGGCGGCGTCCGGTAGGGGACCTTCTTCTGCTTACCCGAGGCCTTTGTCGGTCCGGTGTATTTCGGCGCGCCGCACAGGACCGGGCGGAAGTACAGCTGCGCCGTCGTGCCGATCACGTCGAGGATCCGTTTCGGGTTCTTCACGCCCGGCATCTGCACGATGATCTCGTTGCCCTGGGTCGTGATGTTCGGCTGGGTGACGCCGAGGGCGTCGGCCCGTTCGGTCATGATGTTCGCCGCGTTCTGCAGCGTCGTCGTCGAGACTTTCTGGTTCGGCGTGTAGACGACCGAGAGCCCGCCCTCGAGGTCCAATCCGAGGTGCGGGGACCAGCGGAGCCCGACCGCGAGCCCGAGCATCCCGAAGCACAGGAGACTCGTCAGCCCGACGCTCGCGAGCAGGCGACGACGACCCACCTACGCGGATCCTCCCTGGTTCCCCGTCGGCGGTTCGCCGGGGTGTTCGGGGCCGCCCGGCGACGAGGGGATGTCCCACTGGCCGCCGCTCGGGCCTCCCCAGGCGGACGGCGGGGGGGTGATGCGCTGGCCGATCGCCCGCCGGACGATCTCGATCGTCGTTCCCGGCGCGACCTCGATCCGCACGCGGTCGTCGCTCATCGATTGCACGCGGCCGACGATGCCGGCGGCGGTGATGACCTCGTCGCCGACCGAGATCGCCCGCTGCTGGGCGAGGAGATCACGTTGTCGCCGGCGCTGCGGGCGGATGAATAAGAAGGCCCCGACGGCGAGGACGAGGAGGAGGAAGACGAAGACCGAGGAGCCGTTCGTATTCTTCGCCGTCGCGGCGAACAAGAGGGCATGGAGTACGGGAAGGGCACTGGCGATCTGCATCGGCATCGGACACCCGTTGTCTAGGAAGAAGGGCGCTTCGCACTGTAGTCGCAGACCCGGGGCCGGAAACTGCGCCGCCCCGGCGGGCGGTCAGGCGTCGAACAACGTCGAGGCCTCCTCGGCGCATTCGGGCTGTGCCGGTTCGGTTTCCGGTGCGGGGAGCCCGAGGTGTGCCCAGGCGGCGGGGGCCGCGACCCGTCCGCGTGGCGTGCGGACGACGAAGCCCGCTTGCAGCAGGTAGGGCTCGTAGACGTCCTCGATCGTCTCGGGTTCCTCGCCGACGGTGACGGCGAGCGTCGCCAACCCGACCGGACGTCCGGCGAACCGCACGCAGAGCACCTCGAGGATCTGGCGGTCGAGGCGGTCGAGGCCCTCTTCGTCGACGCCGAAGACGTCGCAGCCGGCGCGGGCGGCCTCGAGGGTGATGACCCCCTCGCCGCGCACCTCGACGAAGTCGCGGACGCGCCGGAGGAGTCGGATCGCCAATCTCGGTGTGCCGCGGGCGCGGCGGGCGATCTCGGCGGCTCCCTCGGGGGCGCATTCGACGGTGAGAAGCTTGCCGGTGCGGCGCACGATCTCCTCGAGCTCGTCTGGCGCGTAGTGCTCGAGACGGGTGACGAACCCGAAGCGGTCGCGCAGCGGCCCGGTGACGAGACCGGTGCGCGTCGTCGCCCCGACGAGCGTGAAGCGCGGCACGTCGAGACGGACCGAGCGCGCCGTCGGTCCCTTGCCGATGACGATATCGATCTGGAAGTCCTCCATCGCCGGGTAGAGGATCTCCTCGACCGGCGGGGCGAGGCGATGGATCTCGTCGATGAACAGCACGTCGCCCGGCTGCAGTCCGGTGAGGATCGCCGCAAGATCGCCACCGCGCTGCAGCGCCGCCCCGGAGGTGACCCGCAGACCCGCGCTCATCTCGGCGGCGACGATGCCGGCGAGCGTCGTCTTGCCGAGCCCGGGCGGCCCGGCGAAGAGCAGATGGTCGACCGGCTGGTTCCGGCGCCGCGCCGCCTCGAGAACGATCTCGAGGTGCTCTTTCACGCGCGCCTGGCCGACGAAGGCGGCGAGTCGGCGCGGCCTCAGACCGGCCTCGAGCGCTTCCTCGGGCTCGTCGGCGAAGCGGGCCACGGGTCGCAGCGACTCGTCGCGGTCGACGGCGATGTCACGACGCGGGCTCATCGCTGCGGCGCGAGCTCGTGGAGGGCCTGGCGCAAGAGCTCCTCGACGCTGCCTGCGCGGGGCAGGTGCTCGAGGGCGCGGCGCACCTCGTCCGGGGCGTAGCCGAGGGCGACGAGGGCTTCGCGCACCTCCGAGAGGATGAGGCGGGCGCCGTCCGGCGTCGCCGAGCCGACCGGGACGCTCTCGATGCCGCCGAGGCGCCCGGCGAGCTCGACGATGAGACGTTGTGCTGTCTTACGGCCGACCCCGGGCACGATGACGAGGGCGTCGACGTCACCGCCGACAACGGCTTGGGCGAGCGACTCGGGCGAATGGACGCCGAGGATGGCGAGGGCGAGCGCGGGGCCGATGCCGTGGGCGCCGATCAGGAGTTCGAACATCCGCCGCTCGCTCCGGTCGGCGAGCCCGAAGAGCGTGATCGCCCCCTCGCGCACGTGGGTGTAGATCGCCAGGGTGACCGGCGAGCCGACCGGCCCGAGCCGCGCCGCGGTGCGCGCCGAGACGACGACCTCGTAGCCGACGCCAGAAACGTCGACGACGATCGCGGCGAGGGAATCCGAGCTGAACTCGATCTCGCTCGTGACGCCGGAGAGTGAGCCGATCATGGCCTTTCCCCCGGTGGCGCGGCGGTGCGCGCTGTCGCCGCGACAGAGAGCAGATCGTCGTAACGGCGCGCCGCGAGATGGCACAGGGCGAGGGCGAGGGCGTCGGCGACGTCGGGCGGCTCCGGCGGCGTCGGGAGGTGCAGCAATCGGGCCACCATGCTTTGGACCTGGGCCTTGTCGGCCGAGCCGTAGCCGGCGACGGCGAGCTTGACCTCGTTCGCGGTGTACTCGACGACGCGGCAGCCGTGCTCGGCGGCGACGAGGAGGGCGACGCCGCTCGCCTGACCGACGGCCATCGCCGTGCGGGCGTTCGTCTGGAAAAAAACCCGTTCGACGGCGACCACGTCCGGGTCGACTTCGGCGAGGAGCGTCTCGAGCTCGCGATGCAGGGCGGCGAGCCTTGCGGGGACCGGCAGGGCCGGGTCACTCGTGATCACGCCGGCGGCGACGGCGCGCTGTTCGCCGCGTTCCTCGGCGACCCCGCCGAAGCCGCAGCGCGACAGGCCGGGATCGACGCCGAGGACAAACATGCGTTCGATTCTATCGAGCGGTCCCACCCGGACGGGGGATGCGTGGCCGGTTAGCTCTCGCTGACGGCGTCGAAGATCTCGTCGGGGATGTCGAAGTTCGCGGCGACGAGTTGGACGTCGTCGTGGTCCTCGAGCAGGTCGAGCAGGTGGAGCACCTTGTGTGCGCCCGTCGCGTCGGCCACCTCGACCGTCGTCGTCGGCAGCCACTGCGACTCAGCCGAGTCGATCGGGATGGCAGCGGCGGCGAGCGCGGCCTGCAAGACGTGGAGGTCGCCCGGCTCGCAGACGAGCGTCCACTCGTTCCCCTCGTCGCGCAGGTCCTGTGCCCCGGCGTCGAGGGCGGCGGCCATGATCGCCTCCTCGTCGGTCGAGCGCGGGACGGCGACGACGCCCTTGCGCGCGAACTGCCCGGCGACCGCGCCCGGCTCTGCCATCGAACCCCCGTTGCGGGAGAACACGGAGCGGATCTCGGCCCCGGTCCGGTTGCGGTTGTCCGTCAGGCACTCGACGATCACCGCTACGCCGCAGGGCGCGTAGCCCTCGTAGGAGACCGCCTCGTAGCGGACACCCTCGAGCTCACCGGTCCCCCGTTTGATGGCGCGGTCGATCGTGTCCACCGGCACCGAAGCGTCGCGGGCCTTTTGGTACATCGTCCGCAGGTTGGCGTTGGCCGTGAGGTCGCCGCCGCCCTCGCGGGCCGCGACCTCGAGCTGGCGGATGAGCTTGGCGAAGAGCTTGCCGCGCGCCTTGTCCTTGGCGCCCTTCTGGTGTTTCGTCGTCGCCCATTTCGAATGCCCCGACACCGATCACTCCCCTTTCGGGACGAAGACCGCGCCGGTGGGCCCGGGCGCGCCCGTCGTCCTCACAGTTCGCGCAGCGCGGCGATCCGCAGCAGCAAGTCGAGCTCGCCGGGGCGGCAATGCCCCGGGGAGCGCGCGAAGGGCGCGCACCACTGCCAGGCCGTGAGCCGGACGGCGCTGGGCCCGAGCGAGGTTGGCCGCGTCTCGGCGCCGGCCAAGGTTTCGAGCGCGTCGGCAAGCGCCGGCGGGAAGCGGGTGACGCCGATCGCGGCGCGGTCGGCGAGCGCCTCGCGGTCCGCCGCCAGGGCGCCCTCGGCGAGGCGCGCCCCCGCTGGCGAGAGCGCCGAGAGCAAGCCGAAGGCGCGCATCACGCTGGCGGCGGCAGCGGTGTCGCCCCTTTTGATGTGGGCGAGCTCGTGGGCGAGGACCGCCTCGAGCCGCATCCGGTCGAAGGCGTTCAGCGCCCCGGTCGTGACGACGAGCGTGGCCGAACGCGGGGCGCGGCCGAGCGCCAGGGTGTTCGGCACCGGGTCGTCGACTATGGCGAGATCCGGTACCGGGAGACCGAAGCCGAAACACAGCCCCTCGGTGAGGTTGACGAGCCGGGCTGCGCCCGCGGGATCGGCGGGGTGGGCGTGGAGGGCCCGGAGCGCTCGCCTCGGCGAGCCGAAGGAGAGGTTGCCGAGGCCGACCACGGCGCCGGCGACGGCGAGCACCGCGCCCGCGAAGGTCACCGCGATCCCGCCGAGGCCAGAAGCGGCGAGCGCCCCCCCGGCAACGAGGGCGACAACCGGCGCGGCGTCAGCGAGGCGCGCCCCGGTGCTCAGCTCGGCGCGGCCGAACGCTGGCGCCTGCGGCGGCACGCGGGCGCCGCGGGCCGGGGCGCGGGACCCGGTCCGGCGAGCGAGAGGCGCTTGGCGTCGTGGTTCGGCGCGGGCAGGAGCCATCGCGCCCGAGTGTACGGGCTTCGCCGCGCTCCGATCAGCCGCTCGCCGAACCGCTCGGCGCCTTGTCGGCCTGCGCCACGGCGCGCGCGTAGCGCTGGCGGTAGGCGGCGGCGAGATCGGCGAAGGAGTGGCGGCGGGCGACGAGCCGGCCGGCGGCGACGAGCCGGGCACGTGCCGCGGGGTCGCCGAGGAGCTCGGAGAGCTCACGGCGCAGCGCCACGGCGTCGCCGGGAGGGAACCAGGCGGCGGCGGCTTCACCGGCGAGCCGGTAGCCGGGGATGTCCGAGGCGAGGACCGCCGTCCCGGCCGCCATCGCCTCGAGGAGGACGACCCCGAACGATTCGCCGCCGAGCGCCGGTGCGACGAGGACCTCGGCCGCGGCGAGGCGCCGGGCGAGCTCGTCCCCGCTGACCTGGCCAAGCCATTCGAGACGAGGCTCGTCGGCGAAACGGTGCCGCAGCGATCTTGCCTCGGGGCCGTCGCCGACGATCTGCAGCCGGAGATCGCCGCTGAGGCCACGAAACGCCTCGAGCAGGACCGCGAGCCCTTTGCGCTTCTCGATTCGCCCGACGAAGAGCACGGTCGGCGCCTCGGTCGGCGCCGGCGTGACCTCGGCGAAGCGGGTGAGGTCGACGGCGTTGGCGAGGATCCCGACGGCGCACGGTCCAACGGCGCGCCACAGCGTCGAACGGGCGACCTCGGAAACGGCGACCCGGTCGGCGAGGTGACCCACGACGCGGCGCAGGGCGTGCCCGTAGAGGATGTAGGTGCGGCTCGCCCGGGCGCGGTGGAAGGTGGCGACGGTCGGGGTCTTCGCCCAGGTCGCCGCGGCGAGGGCCGGTCCCGGGACGAGCGGCTCGTGGACGTGGACGATCTCGACCGCCGCGGCGCGAATTGCCCGCCGTGTGCGGCGCACCGCCGCCGGCGTCGGTGCGACCGGGGCAAACGATCCATTGGCGCGCACCGCGTAGGTCCGTCCGACCGTCACGACGGCAAGATCGTCGATGTCTGGCGGGGGCGCGGTCCCGGGGGCGACGACGACGACCTCGTCGCCGGCGGCAGCAAGGGCGCGAGCGAGCCCGACGACCTGGGCCTGGACCCCGCCGGGGACGGCGAGGTCGTAGGCAGAGACGAGGGCGATCCTCATCGCGGACTGCCACTTTCTTCTTCTGGCCAGTTCGCCTGGAAAAGGTGCCACTGCTCCGGACGTCGGGCGATCAGCGTCTCGAAGGCCCGGACCATGTCCTTCGTCAGGCGGGTGATGTCGGCGTGGAAGTCGCCCGAGCGCGTCGTGTCGAGCTCGGGGAGGAACTCGACCGCGAAACGACCGCGCCCTTCGAGGTAGATCGCGACCGGCAGCACCGCCGCGCCGCTGCGCAGGGCGAGCACCGCGGGGCCAACTGGGATGGGGGTGGCGGCGCCGAAGAACTCTGTCGGCAGCCCGCCGCCGATGACGTCACGGTCGGCGAGGAGGGCGATCGCCTGGCCGGCCCGGAGGTGGCTGAGCAACCGGGCCGTCGTCGCCGCCCCGGGCGCCAAGACGGTGAGCGCGGCCCGTCGTCGGCTGTTGACGAACCAGGCGAACAGTTCCGGTGGCTCGAGCATCTCG
>JBEKLG010000088.1:0-7456 GCA_050010315.1 Acidimicrobiales bacterium | reverse complement strand
CGCCTACGGCTTGGATATGACGCCGGAGATGTTGGCGTTGGCACGGCACAACCGGGCCGAGGCAGGAGTGACCAACGCCGAATTCCTCGAGGGCGGCATCGAGGCCGTCCCCCTGCCCGACGAGTCGGTCGACGTGATCATCTCCAACTGCGTGGTCAACCTGTCCCCCGACAAGCCGGCCGTATTCCGTGAGGCTTTCCGCGTGCTCCGCCCCGGGGGGCGCCTGGCGATCTCCGACGTCGTCCTGCGCCGGCCCCTCCCGCCGCCCTTGCAACAGGTGATCGCGCTCTGGACCGGATGCATCGCCGGTGCCCTTACCGCCGTCGAATACCGCGCTGCACTGGAACTCGCCGGCTTCGAGGAGGTCAGCGTCGAGTCGGTCGACACCTACGACGGCGCGGTTCTCGCGCCTTTAGCCGTGAAAGCGTCTTGTTGCGCGGATCCCGCCGACCGAATCGACGTCGAGGCGGCGATCGCCGCGGCGGACGGTGCCGCGATGAGTGCCTTCATCCGGGGGCGCAAGCCGGCTCGATAGCGGGGCGGGCAGCGAAGTCCGCTCAGCGGATCTCGAGCGAGCTGGCCGCGTACTCGGCGCCGATCGGTTCGAGTACGACCCGGCGCGGTCCGGATTCGACCTGCCCGGCGACGAGGGCAACGAAACCCAGCTCTTCGGCTGCGGCGACAACACGGGCGCCGGCGCCGGCGGCGACGAAACAAGCCAACCCGGCTCCCATGTTCAGCGTCGCGTAGGCCTCGGCACAGGACAAGCTGGCGCGGGCGGCGATGAACGCGAGCACCTCGGGAACGTCGGGAAGCCGCGCAATCCGATAGGTGAGGTCGCGGTTGGCGCGCATCAGCTTGCGCCAGCCGTGTCCGGTGATGTGACTCAGGTAGTGCAGCGCGAGTCCCTCGGTGAACAATCGCTCGACGAGGCCGACGTAGATCACCCCGGCGTCGAGCACGGCATCGCCAAGCAGCCGACCGGATCGAAGTGGCGTCGCGAGCCCGAGCGGAAGATCGGACGCGATCGCCCGGACGAGCGACGCGCCGTTCTGGTGGAGACCGCTCGACGCCACGAGCACGATCTCGTCACCGGCGCCGAGCTTCTCGCCGAGCACCGGATCCACGCCTTGTGGCACCCGGCCGAGGACCGCCGCGGCGACGTCGATCCCGTCCGGGCAGACGAGGTCGGCGAGGGTCGGCGATTCGCCACCGCCCCAGGCGGCACCGGAGTCGCGACACGCCTGCGCGAACCCGGCGACGAGCGAGGCGTGCCGGGTCCCGGCGTACCAGGATGCCGCGCCGGTGGCGAAATAGGCATTGACGACGAGTGGCAGTGCGCCGACGCAACAGCAGTCGTTCACCGCCGCGGCGACGGCGTCGTAGCCGATCGCCTCGAAACGGTCGAGCCCGGTCGACGATTCGAAGTCGCGCGCCACGAGCGACTTCGTGCCCAAGCACTCGAGGACGAACCCGTAGGTCGCGTCGCCGGAGCGGACGACGACCGCGGGCTCGCCGCGGCTTTGCTCGTCGATCGCCGCGCCGCGGGACAAGGCGAACGACGACGTCGCCCGCGCCGCCGAGACGGCGCGGCGCTTGGCGGCATCGAGGGTGCCGTAGTCGACGCCCGCAGCGGCGTAGGGGTCGCGCTCGCTCACGGTGCCGCTAAGGGACGGGCGGTGGTGGCGATCGCGGCGAGCACGCCGTTCACGTACCGGCCCGACTCCTCGGTCGAAAACTCCCGGGCGAGTCCGACCGCCTCGTCGATCGCCACCGCCGCCGGAACCTCGGCCCCGAAGGCGATCTCATAGGCCGCGATCCGCAGCAGCTGGCGGTCGACCGCGGGCAGTCGGTCGATCGACCACGCGGTGGCGTGCGCAGCGATCAGGGCGTCGATCTCCCCGAGATGCGCCGCGACCCCGTGCACGAGCGCCGCGGCGTAGGGATCGGGTCCGACTTGGAGCTCGCCGAGAACGGCGTCCGGCGCGATCCCCTTGGTCTCGGCTTCGTAGAGCAGGTCGAGCGCCCGTTCCCGGGCCCGCCGGCGGGCGCCAGGGTGCGACCGCCGCCTACGCCCTCGTGAGGTACTCACCGGAGCGGGTGTCGACTTTGATCCGGTCTCCCGGGTTGACGAACAGCGGGACCTGGACGACGAGTCCGGTCTCGGTCGTCGCCGACTTGCGCGCCCCCGAGACGCGATCGCCCTGCATTCCCGGCTCGGTGACGGTGACCTCGAGCTCGACAGCTGCCGGGAGTTCGACGTCGACGATCTCCGTCTCGTGGAGCACGAGGATGACGGAGTTCCCCACCTTGAGATACGGAGCAGCGCCTCCGAGGGTGGCTGCGGGGACGGTCATCTGCTCGTACGAGACGTTGTCCATGAATACGTAGTCGCTTCCGTCCCGGTAGAGGAACTGCATCTCCCGCTTGTCGATTACCGCCTGCTCGACGCGCTCATCGGCGCGGAACGTGCGCTCGAGGACCGCCTTGGTCCGCAGGTTGCGGAGCTTGGTGCGCACAAAGGCGCCACCCTTGCCGGGCTTCACGTGCTGGAACTCGACAACCTCGAAAAGTCCGTCGGCAAGGTCGAGCGCCATCCCGTTTTTCAGGTCGTTCGTCGACAGGGCCATCAGAACGTGTAGTCCTTTGTCGTCTTGGTGAGCTGGCGGCACCCCGACGCCCTCACGACCATGGTGTCCTCGATCCGCACCCCGCCGTGGCCGAGGAGATAGGCCCCGGGTTCGACGGTCACGACGGCGCCTTCGGGGAGCTCGTCTTCGGATCCGGCGGCGAGCGTCGGCGCCTCGTGAACGTCGAGGCCGACGCCGTGGCCGGTCGAGTGCGTGAACGCCTCCCCGTAGCCGGCGTCGGCGAGCGACTTGCGGCACGCCTCGTCGACGGCCCCGCCGGTCACGCCGGACTTGACGGCGATGATGCCGGCGCGCTGCGAGGCTGCCACGGCGGCGAGGAGATTGGCGTCGGCGGCCGACGGCTCGCCAACACACACCGTCCGCGTCATGTCCGAGTGGTAGCCGTCGAAGACCGCGCCAAAGTCGACCACGACGAGGTCGCCGGGCGAGATGACCCGGTTAGTCGGTCGGGCGTGCGGCATCGCGCCGTTCGGCCCGCTGGCGACGATCGTCTCGAACGAGGCCTGCGCCGCGCCCCGGCGGCGCATCTCGAACTCGAGCTCGGCGGCGAACTCGGCCTCGGTTGCGCCCTCGGTCAGGCGCTGCTTCGTCTGGGCGAAGGCGACGTCGGCGATGTCGCAGGCCCGTTCGATCCGCGCGACCTCTCCCGCGTCCTTCGCGAGACGGACCCCTTCGACGAACCCAGAGGTCGCGAGGAGCTCGGGCCGCAACGCCGCGGCGAGCTCGGCCTGGAAGGCCCAGCTCACCGCCTTGGCCTCGAGGGCGAGCCGGGCGAGGTTGCGGGTCGCCGCTTCGATCGCCTCAACCTGTCTCGCCGCAGTGCCCACGGCGAGGTCGACTTCCACACCGGCCGCCGCCGTCTCCACCGCCGCCTGGTCCCTGTAGCGCCCGTCGGTGACGAGCAAGGTCCGGCGTGCCGTCACGACGAGCAGGGCGCTCGACCCGGAGAACCCGCAGAGGTAGCGGATGTTGCTCAGCGAAGCGACGAGGATCCCGCCGACACGCTCTCGCCCCAAGCGCTCCCGCAACTTGGCGAGCCGCGACGGGACGTTCATCGACGCGAGGTCTACTCCGCCCGCCTCCATCTTCTCCCGGATCACCTCGACCGCCATCTCTACGCCCTTCCCTCGTTGACGAGTCGTGCCGCTGCTTCCACCGCCAGCTCGTAGCCGAGCCCCCCGAATCCCGCGATTGCGGCGTCAGCGACCGGCGCGATCACCGACTTCTGGCGCCACGGCTCCCGCGACGCGGGGAGCGAGAGGTGGAGCTCGATGACCTTGCCGTCGAACGCCGCCAACGCGTCGTGGAGCGACCAACCGTAGTGCGACAGCGCCCCGGCGTTCACGACGATCGCCGAGACCCTTCCCCGCGCGCCGTGCACGGCGGCGACGAGGTCGCCCTCGTGCTCGCTCTGGACGTGCTCGAGCACGCAACCGTGCCGCTCGGCAGCCGCCTCGGCCCGACGGACGTGCTCGGCGAGCGTCGCCGTGCCGTAGATGGACGGCTCGCGTTCGCCCAGCAGCCCGAGGTTCGGGCCGGAGAGCAGCAAAATGACGGATTCGGTCACGCGGTCCTCGCTTTCACGTCGCGCCTCGCGCCTCCCCCGGGGGGCCGGCCTGGGTCGCCGTGAGCGCGGCACGCACGGCTGCGGGATCGACATCTTGCACGAATTCGACGCCACGAGGCCCGTCGAGGACGAAACTCAGCCCGCTCCGGGTCTTTTTGTCCCGCGCCATGAAGACCAGCAGCTCCTCGAGATCGGCCTCGGCGGGGATCGCTGAGGAAAGCCCGTAGCGCTCGACGACGGCGAGGTGGCGGTGGACGTCGGCGGTGTCGATCCGGCCGAGGGTCGCGGCCAATCGTGCCGCGAAGACGAGGCCGATCGCGACGGCCTCGCCGTGCCGGATCGTCGAGCCGTCCGCGCCGGCGTCGGCGAATCCCGCCGCCTCGAGGGCGTGGGCGAGGGTATGGCCGTAGTTGAGGGTCATCCGGCGGTCGGCGTCACGCTCGTCGAGGGCGATGATCGCCGCCTTCGCCGCGACACAGGAGGCAATCTGGTCGACGAGCGGCAACCCGTCGAGGTCGGCGACGCCGAGACACTCGTACTTCGCCATCTCGCCGAGTCCCGACTTCCACTCGCGTTCGGACAGCGTCGCCAGCGTATCGGTGTCGCAGAGCACGGCGCTCGGCTGCCAGAACGACCCGACGAGGTTCTTGCCCTCGGGCAGGTTGACGCCGGTCTTGCCTCCGATCGCGGCGTCCACCTGGGCCAATAGCGTCGTCGGCACGTGGATGACCGCGACGCCCCGGTGGTAGCAGGCGGCGGCGAAACCGGCGACGTCGGTGACGACGCCGCCGCCGACGGCAACGACGACGTCCGCCCGGGTGAGTCCGGCGCGCGCGAAGCCCCGGCACAGCTCCTCAATCGTCGGGAGCGACTTCGCCGATTCGCCAAGGCCGATCTCGAAGTTGGCCTCCTCCACGCCGGTCGAGACGGCGACGTTCACGCCCGCCTGGGTGACGACGGCGGCGCGGCTGGCCCCTCGGGGGACCACCGACGCGAGGAGGTGGCGTGCCCCGGGTCCGACGACGACCTCGTAGGGGTGCTCGGGCAGCGCGACGGCAATCCGTCGCTGGATCGCGTCGAGCACGGCGGAGTCGATCGAATCGGCCTCGAGGGTATCGACGTCGATGATGGCGTCGGCCACCTCCTCGTAGAGGGGTCGACGCACCGGCTCGATCCGCCCGAGCGCGGCCGCGGGGTCGGATCCGAGGAGCGGCCGGCCCGCACCGTCCCCGAGTCGCTCTGCGAGCGTGGCGGCGCTCGCCCGCAGCCAGACGACGTCGCCCGCCTTGGCGATCGCGACCCGGTTCGCCGGCTCGAGGATCGCGCCGCCGCCGGTGGAGATGACCGATGGCGCGGGCGAGGCGAGTGCCTCGGCGAGGATCGACGATTCGAGGGCGCGCACCTTGCCTTCGCCCTCGGCGGACCAGATCTCGGCGATGGTCCTGCCCGTCGCGGCGGCAATCTCCTCGTCGGTGTCGACGAAGGGTCGGCCGAGCACGGCGGCGAGGCGGCGGCCCGAGGAGGACTTGCCGGTCCCCATCATCCCGACGAGCACGACGTGACCGCGCTCCTGGGAGAAAGCGGCCATCACCTGTTCTCCGGGTTCGCCGTCACCCGCTCGCCGGCGGCGGACGGCGTGGAGCCGCGAGCCGCGAGGAAGCCGTCACGGTTGCGGACCAACTCGGCGAGCGAGTCGCCGCCGAACTTGCGCAACGCCTCGGCGCCGAGCACGAACGCGACCATCGCCTCGGCGACAACTCCCATCGCCGGGACGGCGGTGACGTCGGTCCGCTCGCGGAACGCCAAGGTCTTCTTTTTCGTTCTGACGTCCACGGTCGCCAGCACCGGGCGGTTCAGGGTCGCGAGCGGTTTCATGACGGCCCGGGCGATGAGCGGGCCGCCGGTCGAAATCCCGCCTTCGATCCCTCCGGCGCGGTCGGTCGCGCGCCGGTACGTCGCAGCCGGCGCGTCCCAGGAGATGGCGTCGTGCGCCTCGGAGCCCGGCCGCCTTGCGATGGCGATCGCCTCCCCGATCTCGACGGCCTTCACGGCCGGGATGCTCATCAGCGCCTGCGCGATCAGACCGTCGAGGCGGCGATCCCAATGGACGTAGCTGCCGAGCCCGACCGGGACCCCGTAGCCGATGACCTCGGCGACGCCCCCGAGCGAATCCCCCTTGGCCGCGGCGGCCTTGATCTCGGCGACCATCGCCTCGCTCGCGGCGGCATCGAAACAACGGACGGCCGATCCGTCGACGGTCGCACGGTCTTCTGGGCGCGGTCGGCTTCCGGGCGGTGACGACGCCGTGCCGATCGCGACGACGTGGCTCACGATCTCCATGCCGAGGTTCGCGATCAGCGCCTTGGCGAGCGTTCCCGCCGCGACGCGGGCCGCGGTCTCACGGGCCGAGGCCCGTTCGAGCACGTCACGGGCATCGCCGAACCCATACTTCTCCATCCCGACGAGGTCGGCGTGGCCCGGACGCGGCGCGGTGAGGACCCTTTCCGGCTCGCCGGGTTCCGCTGACATCTCCCGCTCCCATTTCGGCCACTCGGCGTTGGCGATCTCGATCGCGACCGGCGAGCCGAGCGTGCGACCGTGTCGCACACCGCTGACGATGGCGACCTCGTCCTTCTCGACGCGCATCCGGGGCCCCCGCCCGTAGCCGAGCCGCCGTCGGGCGAGCTCGATCCGGATCTCGTCGACCGTGACCGGCAGCCCGGCGGGCAAGCCCTCGACGATGACGACGAGCGCACGGCCATGGGATTCTCCAGCCGTGAGGAAGCGGAGCATTGCTGAAATCTACCGTTCCGCTTTCCCGATCTCGATGCGTCGTGGCCCGTTACATCTCCGCCGGCTCGAAATAGGGGTTGAGACCGTCCTGGTGCGAGGTGACGTCGACGACGTCGACGATCTCTGGAAATGCCTGCTTGATGGCGACGGTGATCCCCCGGGTGAGCGTCACGGCCGCGAGCCCGCACCCCTGGCAGCCGCCGGACATCCGGAGGTAGACGATGCCCTCGTCGACTGCGACGAGGTCGGCGCGACCGCCATGGAGGGCGATCTGCGGGTTCACCTGCTCCTCGAGCACGGTGATCACCGCGGCAGCGAGCGGGCTCGTGACGTCGCCCGCGGCGACGGGCGCGGTCGCCACCGGCCGCGGTGCGTTCGGGTTCACCATGACGAGCCCTTGTTCGCCGAGATCGAGGGTCGCGCCGCGCAGGGTATCCATGCTGTC
>JBEKLG010000087.1:0-7593 GCA_050010315.1 Acidimicrobiales bacterium | reverse complement strand
CGTCACCGTCTTCAGTTCGTGACTCGTGAGATCGTGCTGGAAGCTGCTCCAGCCGATGGTCAGCGAGCTCGAATGGGAGATCAACGACGACCCGAGGAGGATGAGCGCGAGCAAGACGACGAGGCCGGCGGCCAGCCATCGCCAGCTCGTCTCCCCGCCGCCGCTCGGCGCGCCGGGGCCCGAGCCTCCCGGTTGGCGCATGTCGTCAGGGACTCTTCCCATGAGAACATCGTAGGCTTGCGGCCCGGAACGGCGGTCGACGCGGCCGGAAAGGGTTGACCGACCGCTCCGGGCAGGCGACGCTCGGGGAGTGGACTTGTCCTCGGGCCCAGGCCGCGAGGTCGCGCGGCGCGGCCTCGCCGGGGCGAATCGCTACGGGCTCGGCTGGGCGGTCGTCGGCCTCGCCGTCGGCTACGGGCTGGCGGGGATCGCCGACCCCCTCTACGCCGCGGCGAGCGGGCACGCCCACGTCGCCGGCAGCCTCGGCGATGAGCTCGCCCGCCTCGTCGGGCTGTGGATCGGCCTTTTCGGCGCGGCCGTCGCCGCGGCGTGGTCCCAGCCGCGGCAGGCTCGTTTCCACCTCCGGTCGGCACTGCCCCGGGAGTACGGCTTTTCCATCCGGCTCTGGCCCGATGTACCCGTCGGGCTCGCCTGCGGCGTCGCGGCCCAGTATCTCCTCGCGCCTTTGCTGGAGCTGCCGCTCGTGCCGTTCGTCCCGCACCTGTCCCACCGGATCAGCGCGCCGGCGCATGCTCTCGTCGCCCACGTCAACGGTCCCGGGCTCGTCGTGCTCGGCGTGTTCCTCTGCGTTCTCGCCCCGCTCGTCGAGGAGCTGTTCTTCCGGGGGTTGCTGCTGCGGTCGCTGCTTGGCATCTGCGCGGCCGACCTGGGCCTGGGGCGGGCCGCGGTGCCGGTGGCGGTCGTCGTCGACGGCCTCGTCTTCGGACTGGCGCACTTCGAGGGGCTGCAGTTCACGGCGCTCGCCGGCTTCGGCGTCCTCGTCGGCGCGATCGTGACGCGAACCGGCCGGCTGGGGACGGGGATTTGCGCCCACGCCGCTTTCAACGCGGCGGCGTTCGTCTCGATCGCCGCGCTCCACTGAGGCGGCTTCGGAGGCGCCGCGGTCGCTCCGGGTAATGTCGGCGGTGATGGCGAAAGACGGTGAGCTCGGTGCGATCTTCAAGGCCTACGACGTCCGTGGGGTCGTGCCGAGCGAGCTCGATTGCCGGCGCAGCTTCGCCATCGGAGCAGGATTCGCCCGTTTCGCCCGATTAGCGGCGGACGCCTCCCGCCTCGCCGTCGCCCACGACATGCGGATCTCGGGTGTCGAGCTCGCGGGGTCGTTCATCGCCGGTGCCGAGTCAGCGGGGACCGAGGTCGTGCTCATCGGGCTGGCCTCGACCGACCTGCTCTACTACGCCTCCGGGGTGCTCGCCGCGCCCGGGGCGATGCTCACGGCTTCGCACAATCCCCCCGAGTACAACGGGATCAAGTTCTGCCTGTCGGGCGCGAAGCCCGTTGGGGAGGACAGCGGGCTCGCCGAAATCCGCCGCGGCGCGCAGGAGGTGCTCGCGACCCTCGGTGCCGAGCTCCCGGCGCCGCGAGCGACGCTCGACGGACGCGACTGGCTCGGCGAGTTCGCGCGCCACGTCCGCTCGTTCGTCGATCTGTCGTGCCTGGCGCCGTTGCGGGTCGTCGCCGACGCGGCGAACGGGATGGGCGGTCTGATCGCGCCTGCCGTCTTCGAGGGGCTGCCCTGCGCCCTCGAGATGCTCTACGGCGAGCTCGACGGGACGTTCCCCAATCATCCGGCGAACCCGCTCGAATGGGAGAACCTGGAGGATCTGCGCGCCCGGATCCTCGAGAGCGGGGCGGATTTGGGGCTGGCTTTCGACGGCGACGCCGATCGGGTGTTCCTCGTCGACGAGCTCGGCGAGCCGCTCTCGGGGTCGACGACGACGGCGATCGTCGCCCGGGCGATGCTGGAAAAGCACCCGGGTGCGACGGTCCTTTACAACGTGATCTGTTCGAAGACCGTTCCCGAGGTCATCGCCGAGAACGGCGGGGTGGGGGTGCGCACCCGGGTGGGTCACTCCTTCATCAAGGCCCGGATGGCCGAGACCGACGCTGTCTTCGCCGGTGAGCACTCCGGCCACTACTACTTCCGGGAGAACTTCGGGGCGGACTCGGGGATCATCGCCGCCGTCGTCGTGCTCGAGGCGCTCTCCCGCGCCAAGGTGACCCTGTCTCAGCTGCGCCGGCCTTTCGAGCGCTACGCCGATTCCGGCGAGCGCAACAGCCACGTCGGCGACACCACGGCGGTCGTTGCCGCCCTGGCGCGGCACTTCGCGAAGAAGGGTCCCTCCGTTGACACCCTCGACGGGCTGACGGTCGACTTCGGCGACTGGTGGTGCAACGTGCGACCCTCGAACACTGAGCCATTGCTGCGGCTCAACGTCGAAGCCACCGACCAAGCCTCCTGTGCTCGCCACGTTGACGAGCTCGAGACGCTGATCCGGCGGGCCGATCGCGGCACTCTCGAGGGCGCGATCGACCTCGACCCGTTCCTCGTGTCGCTCCTCGTCGACCCGGAGGACAAGGGACCGCTCTGGTACTTCGCCGAAGAGGCGACGCTTTACAACCCGCGGCTGCGGCGCCGCTACGCCGTGCGCGACGGCATCCCGGTGCTCCTCGTCGCCGAGTCCGAGAACCTCGACGCCGCCGAGGCGGCACGGCTCGAGGCGCGCGCCTCGGCGGCCGTCGTCACCGGCACGGGGCCCGATGGCCCGGCGACGCCCGGCCGTCCGGCCCGCGGGTGATCCGGCCGGGTCGTCCCGGGGTCGCATCGCCGGCGGCGGAGGTGACAGCGTCGCTCCGATCGGCGAGCATGGTCGGCACACGACGGGTGCCGGCGTCTGGCGGGACCGCGCCCGACCCTGGGACCTGACGAGGAAGGGGAGCAAGGTGGGCGAGGACACGACGACTCCACAGGGCGCCGCCGGTGACTTCGCCGACGCCGCGCTCGCCGAGCTCGGGCGTCAGCGGATCGCCTGGGCTGGCTCGAACATGCCCGTCCTCGGGTCGATCCGCGAGCGCTTCGCCACCGACAGGCCGCTCGCCGGGGTGACGATCGCCGCCTGCCTGCACATCACGACGGAGACGGCGAACCTGCTGCGGACACTGCAGGCCGGTGGGGCCACGGTCGTCGCCTGCGCATCGAACCCGCTGTCGACCCAGGACGACGTCGCGGCTTCGCTCGTCCTCGACGACGGGATCGCGACCTATGCCGTGCATGGCGAGGACGCCGACCGCTACTACGCCCACATCGACGCCGCGCTCGACTCGCATCCGGCAGTGACGATGGACGACGGGTGCGACCTCGTGTCCCGTCTGCACCAGGCCCGCCCCGAACAGGTCGGGGAGGTGCTCGCCGGGACTGAGGAGACGACGACCGGCGTGATCCGGCTGCGGGCGATGGAACGGGACGGAGCGCTCGGCTACCCGATCATCGCCGTGAACGACGCCGACACCAAGCACCTGTTCGACAACCGCTACGGCACCGGCCAGTCGACGCTCGACGGGATCATCCGCTCGACGAACGTGCTCTTCGCCGGGGCGCGTGTCGTCGTCGCCGGTTACGGCTTCTGCGGCAAAGGTGTCGCCTCGCGGGCGCGGGGGCTTGGCGCCATCGTCACGGTCACCGAGATCAACCCGCTGCGCGCCCTCGAGGCGGTGATGGACGGTTTCCTCGTCGCACCGATGGAGGTCGCGGCGGCCGAGGGCAAGATCTTCGTCACGGTGACCGGCAACCGGGACGTGCTGCGCGCCGAGCACTTCGCGGTGATGCCCGACGGCGCGATCCTGGCGAATTCCGGCCATTTCGACGTAGAGATCGATCTTGTGGCCCTTGCCAAGCTCGCCGACGGGCGGCGTCGCCAGGTCCGGCCGAATGTCGAGGAGTTCGTCATCCCCGACGCCCGGGGCGGGACGAAGCGCCTCCTCGTCCTCGCCGAGGGTCGGCTCGTCAACCTCGGGGGAGCGGAAGGACACCCGGCGGCGGTGATGGACATGTCCTTTGCTAACCAGTCCCTCGCCGTCGAGTGGGCGCTCCGCCACGGCGGCGAACTCGAACGGCGCGTCTACGACGTGCCGGCCGAGATCGACGAGACAGTCGCCCGCTTGAAGCTCGACTCGATAGGTGTGCGGGTCGACGAGCTCACCGAGGCCCAGCGCGTCTACCTCCGCTCGTGGACCGCGGGGACCTGACGCGGCCCTAGACTCCGGCCAGGCCGGGAGCGGGTCTGTGGTTGAAAGTCGATGCCAGCCGCAGGCAAAACGACCCACGTAAGGCAACCCGTGGTTGCTGAGCATGGTGCGGCTTAGAAGTAAGCCCCGCCCACGCCGCGCCACCCGGCGCCGCGTGGAGAAGGAGCGAAGCGTGCCGTTCGAAGTGGCGCCGGGTCGGTTCCGGCCGACCGCCGCCAGGTGGGACGTCACCTCCTCGGCGGGCGAGTGTGGGGGCAAAGACCAGGTCAGCCGCTCCCGGCTGCGCCGGCAGGCCGCCCCGGTCCGTGAAGTGCGCCACGTGTCGCTCGTCGGCGCGACGGCGACCGGCAAGACCGCGGCCGCCGTCCGCTACGCCCGCCGCCATGGGCGGGTGGAGCTCGTCTCGGTCGACGCCATCGCCGTGTACCGGGGGCTCGACATCGGGACGGCGAAACCCACGGCCGACGAACGGCTCGGACTCGCCTGGCATCTCGTCGACGTGTGCGATCCGGATGAGGAGTTCTCGGTCGCCCGCTTCCAGGCTGCGGCGCGTGCCGCCCTCGGCGAGATCGAGGGCCGGCGGCACGACGCCGTCCTCGTCGGCGGGACGGGTCTTTATCAGCGCGCCATAGTCGACGAGCTCGACCTGCCCGGCCGCTATCCGGACGTCGCCCGCGCCCTCGAAGGCGAGGCCGACGGGCCGGACGGGCTGGCGGCGCTCCATAGGCGGTTGCGGGAGATCGACCCGACCGCGGCGGCGCGGATCGAGCCGACGAATCGGCGCCGAATCGTTCGAGCCCTCGAGGTCGCCATCGGCTCGGGCCGGCCGTTCAGCTCATCGGGGGCGGGGCTCGGCCACTACGGGCCGACGCGCTTCAGACTCGTCGGGCTGACGCTTCAGCGCGACGAGCTCGACCGGCGGATCGCCGCCCGGCTCGAGGCGCAGCTCGCCGCGGGGTTCGTCGCCGAGGTGGCCGCGCTCCTCACAGCTCAACCGGGGCTGTCCCGCACCGCCCGCCAGGCGCTCGGCTATCGGGAGCTCATCGGATACCTCGAGGGACGCACCTCGCTCGCCGCCGCCCGCGCCGAGATCCTCCGCCGGACGCGCGCTTTCGCCCGCCGCCAGGAGTCCTGGTTTCGGCGCGACCCGCGGATCATCTGGCTCGACGCTGCAAGAGGCGATCTCGACCGCGCCCTCGACTCCGTTGTCGGTGCGGCGGGCCGGGAAAAGACCTCGGCGCGAGACTGAAGTCGTGGCCGAGCTCGAACTCGCCAAGTACGAGGCCCTGGGGAATGACTTTTTGATCCTCGTCGACTGGGAGCGAGCGGGCCGTTTCGACGCCGAACTCGCCGTGGCGCTCTGCGACCGCCACCGTGGTATCGGGGCCGACGGGTGGCTGCGGCTCTCGGCGCCGGACCGCCGCGGCGCGCTGCGGATCGACCTTTACAACGCCGACGGCTCGCGCGCCCTGACGAGCGGCAACGGCCTGCGCTGCGCCGTGCTTTGCGCGCACGATCTCGGCATTGTCAGCTCGGACCGCCTCGTCGTGGAGACACAGGCGGGTGACGTCGCCGCCTCGCTCGACGGCCGAGCCGGCGGGAAACCGGTCATCCGGGTGGCGATGGGGGCGGTCCGGGTCGTGCCGGTCGCGCCCCCGCCCGTCGAGGGCTGGCGGGCGTACTCCGTCGACGTCGGCAACCCGCACCTCGTTCTGCTCGGGGCGGCGCTCGGCGAGGCCGACGTCGCCTCTCTTGGTCCCGAGCTCTCCTGCCGGGTGCCCGGCGGCCAGAACGTCGAGTTCGTCGCCCCCGGCGGCGGAGCCGACGAGCTCGACCTCGTCGCCTGGGAGCGGGGAGCCGGCCAAACCCTGGCCTGTGGATCCGGCAGCGCCGCGGCGGCGGCGGCTGCCCACGCGGCCGGCCTCGTCGGCCTCGACGTCATCGTCCACAACCCCGGCGGCGACCTCGTCGTCGAGCTCACCACCGCCGGCGACGGGGTCGAGGCCACGCTCGTCGGGTCGGCGCGTCGCGTCGGGAGGATCGTCGTCGATCGGGAGTCCTTGGCGGGCGGGAGGGTGCGGGCGACGTGACGCTCATCGAGCGCCGCTTTCGAGAGCGGATCGTCCTCGTCGGCGTGGTCAGCCGTCCCCGCGCCCTCGACGAGGTCGAAGCGAGCCTCGGGGAGCTGAGCCTTTTGATCGACACCGCCGGCGCCGACGAGGTGGCCCGTGTCGTCCAGGCGCGGGAGGCGATCGACCCGGCGACCTACATCGGGCGGGGCAAGGCCGGAGAACTCCACTCGTTGTGCGAATCGGTCGACGCCGACACCGTCGTCTTCGACGACGAGCTCACGCCGGCGCAGCAGCGCAACCTCGAGCGGATCCTCGGCCGCACGGCGATCGACCGCACGGCGGTGATCCTCGACATCTTCGCCCAGAACGCCCGCAGCGAGGAGGGCCGTGCCCAGGTCGAGCTGGCACTCCTTCGCTACCGGCTGCCCCGCCTGCGGGGCAGGGGGATGGCCCTTTCCCAGCAGGCCGGCGGCATCGGGACCCGGGGTCCCGGCGAGACCCAGCTCGAGGTCGACCGGCGGCGGATCACGCGGCGCATCCAGCGGCTCGAGGTCGTGCTCGCGAACCTCGAGTCGACGCGGCAAACCCAGCGGCGTCGCCGGCGGCGGGGCCCGCACCGGTTGGTCTCGCTCGTCGGGTACACGAACACCGGCAAGTCGACGCTCCTCAACGCGCTGACCGACGCCGACGTGCTCGTCGAGAACCGCCTCTTCGCGACGCTCGACCCGCGGACGCGTCGTCTCGAGCTGCCCGGCGGCGAAACCGTGCTCTGCTCGGACACCGTCGGCTTCGTGCGCAAGCTGCCGCACCAGCTCGTCACCGCCTTCCACTCGACGCTCGAGACGGTCGCCGGCTCCGACCTGCTCGTCCACGTCGTCGACGCCTCGACCGCGGACCCCGAAGGTCAGATCGCCGCGGTGCGCGCCGTGCTCGCCGAGATCGGGGCGGACTCGGTGCCGGAGATCTTCGCTTTCAACAAGGCCGACCTCGCCGCCGCGCCGGCCGGCCGGCTCCACTCTTGGCACCCGGATTCGGTCGTCTGCTCGGCCGCGACCGGGCAGGGCCTTGACGACGTCCTGCGGGCCATCGGCGACGCGCTGCGGCTGCACGACCGCACGGTTGAGCTCTCCGTTCCCTACGACCGGGGCGACGTCCTCGCCGCGCTGCACCGGGCCGGCGAGGTCCTCGACCAGCGCGACTCGGGATCCGGACTCGCCGTGCGGGTCCGGCTCGACGAGGCGGGGCGGCGCCGCTT
>JBEKLG010000086.1:0-7636 GCA_050010315.1 Acidimicrobiales bacterium | reverse complement strand
TCGAAGCTCGCCGCGACCGGGAGGGCAGGGCCGCGCTGCACAGTGACCGAGGCATGGGCCTTGCCGCTCCTGGCCCTGAAGGTGAAGCCGAGAGGCTTCGACCACGTGCAACCGTGCTGGCCGTGGAGGCTAAGTGAGCACTTGGCCCACCAGTACCACGGCGGGGCCTGGGTGGAGCTCGCGCCCCCATGACGGCTCATCAGGCCGAACGGCCAGATCGGGTCCAGGCCCGAAGAGAGTGTGGGCGCCGACATGAAATCGACGGGGCCCATGGGGTCGATCGCGGAGCCAAGTCCCGCCTCCACGTACCTAAGGGAGGGCGAAATGGCCGGGTCCGCGGTGCCCGCTGAGCTGGCCGAGTAGATATTGGACGAGCTCCAGAGATTACCGGCCGCGTCGACGGAGGTGAGCGCGAGTGTGACTTTCGCGCCGGGCTGGAGTCCGCTGACCCGGATGGTGAGGGGGGCGTCGGCCGCCGAGAGCTTGGGGCTGACCGTGAGCTGCAAGCCTCCTGCAGTCGCCGTAGCTGGCATGACCGCAACCATCGCAGCCAGCACCACTCCAGCACCAGCAATCAGGAGTGCGCGATGCAAGGTTCTCAAGCCCCTGATGCCTCCTTCTCACTCTTAGCCAGTCAGAGAGGCGTCGGGAGCGACCGAAGATTCGGAGGAACGTGGCGCCTGTTGTGAGGCACATGTATCTCAACTCGCACGCCGGATGCTCGGCGCTGGTCAAGAACCTCGGCTGGCCGAAACTTAGTCTTGTGTTCTGTCGATAGCTAGGGGGACCGTGAATCCGCTGCGCAGCTCACAGCCTCCAGCAACACTCGAAGGCGTCAGCCCCTGCGATCGGTCGCCCAAACCTCAAGCCTGCACCAACCGGGGATCGCTCCGGCCAGGACCTCATCGCGAGTCGCACATTCGCGCCGTGGTCCCGCCGTTGCGAGCCTCCGTTTCGCTCAAGCGACATAACGTCCCGTCTGGGTCGGCGCGACGACCGGCTGGCGAGATCAGCCGAGCTTCGAGACGCACTGATCGAGGTTGCCAGCACATCAGATGGCAGGACCAGCGGCGAGTCGCGGACCGGTCGGGGATAGCCCCCCCGATGCAGGACAGGCTCGTCTACAGCGTGGAGGAGGCTGCCAAGCTCCTCGGGATCAGTCGTTCGTTCGCATACAAGGCAGTGCACCGTGGCGAGGTACCGTCGATGCGTATCGGACGACGGATCCTCGTGCCGAAAGCCGCGCTTGAGCGCTACCTCTCGCTCGCCGGTGAGCAGTCGGCACCAGGACAGGCGGAACCGCCGCCGGCAGCCTCTGCCTGACTTCCTCCTCACCCCCACTCTCCAAGGGGCGGGTCTGTACTCCGATTGATGTCTTCGAGGGGCCGAGGACCGGCAGCCAGAACCGCTCGACGTACTTCGAGCGGGCGTCGTAGCCGCCTTCTTCGGTCGTCGGGTCGACCCAGCGGATGACGCGGATCCGGCGTCCGAACGCGATCGCCTCGGGAAGTTCCTTCATCTCGCCACCTCAGGCCGGGCCCTGGTCGCGGCACGCCCGGTCGTGTCACGCCAGTTTCCGGGCGGTGGCTACCCAACGACCTACCGGCTTGTTCGGCTCCCGCGGTGCTCCTTACCGCAGCCCGGAGGAAGAAAGGCTGCAGGCGGGCGCCGTCGAGGCGACGCCGATGACGATGCTCGAGAGCCGCCGAGCGCCGCGGTCTTCGGGCCCTTCCTCGGCGCTTGGCCAACCGGCCGGCGTTGGCCCCGACAACTCCCGTCGTCGCCGCCGCCAGCTACCCGGAAGCGCCGAATTCCTTGGAGCGAGGCGAGTCGGGGCCATGTCGCATCGACGCGACGAACCGTCATCGATCGGCGGGGCTGGTTGTCTCCTTTGCAGCCTTGTAGCCCCGATGGGAGAATCGTCGGGACGGTGCGAGGGAAATCACCCTCGCGCGGCCGGTCAAGGCCGTAACGAGGCGCGGATGGACATGAGACGATGAGCGAGACGGGGAGTACCGAGGAATCGGCGGGGGCAGGATCCGACGAGTTGACCGCGCGGGCGGTGGAACTGTTCCAGTCCGAGCGCGCAAAGCTCAGCGAAGCAACGCCGCGCTCGAGGGCTCTTTTCGAGCGAGCCTGCAAGACGATGCCCCTCGGTGTTGCCTCGTCCTTCCAGGCGGGTGATCCTTACCCGATCTACCTCGCGAGGGGCGACGGTGCCGAGGTCGTCGACGTCGACGGGCGTCGCTACATCGACTACCACAACGGTTTCGGCTCGGTTGCCGTCGGCCATGCCCATCCGGCTGTCGTCGCGGCGATCGAGCATGCGGCCCGGTCCGGGACACATTTCGCAGTGACGACAGAGCGCACGGTGCGACTCGCCGAGGAACTATGCCGTCGATTCAGGATGGAGCGGGTCCGATTCGTGAACTCGGGGACCGAGGCGACGATGGACGCGATCCGCGTCGCGCGCGGCGCGACGGGGCGCGACACGATCTGCAAGATCGAAGGCTCCTACCACGGCCACCACGACTCTGTCATGTTCTCGGTCACGCCAAGCCTCATGCTCCTTGAAGCGAATGAGGGCCAGGCGGCTCAGCCACCCGCCTCGCGGGGCATCCCCGTCGAGATGGGCAAGTGGACGCTCGTCCTCCCTTTCAACGACCTCGCCGCGGCGGAGAAGCTGTTCGCCGAACGGGGTTTGGAGATCGCCTGCCTCATCATCGAGCCGGTGATGATGAACATCGGGATCGTGCTGCCGCGGCCGGGCTATCTCGAGGGACTGCGCGAACTGTGTACCCGCCGCGGAATCGTCCTCATCTTCGACGAGGTGAAGTGCGGGGCAACGATCGCGGCCGGAGGGGCGACCGAACTGTTCGGGGTGCAGCCCGACCTGTCGTGCTTCGCGAAATCGGTGTTCGGCGGCACGCCGGCCGGGGCGTTCGGCGGGCGGGCCGACCTCATGGACGAGATCGGCAAGGGGATCGCCCAGCAGGGCACCTTCAACGGCAACCCCTTGGTCGTCGCGGCCGGGCTCGCCGCCCTGAGCGAGGTGCTGACTCCTGACGCCTATGAGCAGTTCAAGAAGATGGGGGCGCGCCTCGCCGAGGGATGCCGCGGGGCGATCGTCGAGTACGGCATCCCGGCCCACGTGGTCGACCTCGGTTGCAAGGGCTGCGTCTCGTACCGGGCTGAACCGCTCGTCGACTACCGGAGCTTCCTCGAAACCAACGCCGACCTGTTCAACGCTTCGTGGGCCTGGCTTGTCAACCGCGGCATCTTCATGACGCCGGGCAACGAAGAGCAGTGGACCCTTTCCGTGCGCCACGACGAGCGCTGCATCGATCGCTTCGTCGAGGTTTTCGGCGACTTCTGCGCTGCCGTCAACCCCTGAGCGCTCCGCCTCGCCGGGGCGCTACGAGATGGAACCCAGGGCCGTCGCACGCCGGGCGCGTCACGCGCCTCGCACCACAGGCGGGCGACGGGCAGCAGAAAGATCAAACTGACGGTGAGTATCGGGGGCGCGCTCTGGTGATCATGCTGGGTTGACGCCGAGCGAGGTCCGATCGGTGCGCGACGCCGCTCAGTTCGCCGGTGGGCGAGAGGCCGGACGGCCGAGCGCGAGCGCGCCGATCAGGACCCGGGTCGTCGGCAGGCCAAATCCGGCGAGCACGGCTCCCGCCGGGGCGTGCAACTGGAAGAACAGCGCGCCGAGGCCCTCGTCGGTGGCGGCGAGGAGGAGGAGCATGGCCGTGAACGAGGCGTCGACGATCCAGTACGGGACCGGCCAGTCGCTCGCTCCAAGGCCGGAGAGCGCCGTCGAGGTCTTGTCGGGCTGGGCGTAGCGCGCGACGTAGGCGTCCGGATCGGCGACTGGCACGATGATCACCGGGGCCGCCAGCAAGCCCGCGGATCCTGGGCCGTGGGCGCGCCATTCTCTTCCCGAGGCGAGCTCCCAGAAAAGGGCGCGTTCGGCGGACGAGCGGAGGACGAGGAGTTCCACGCCCCTCGTCTTGCCGGCCGACGGGGCGCGCCCCGCGGTCGTGACGATGCGGTCGAGCACCTCGTCCGGAACAGGATCGGGGTCGAAACGGCGCGTCATTCCCCGGCGCCGGGCGACGTCGAAGAACTCCACGCCGGGCACCCTAACGGCCCGGCAAAGGCGCCGTGGAAGGCGGGGAATGCCGACCCTCCTGGTAGTGTTTTCAACGGTATCCGGGGTGTCGGCACCTCCGACCGCCGAGGACCGCCGGTCATCCGAACTCGAGGAGTGCGTTTGCCAACCCTGAACGACCTGCTTGCCGCCGTGAAGCGGCAGGTCCGCGAGGTTGAACCCTCGGAGGCGCAGGCGCGTGCCGGCGACAGCGTGCTGCTCGACGTGCGAGAGGCGGAGGAGTACTCCCAGGGCGCGATCGCCGGTGCCGTCCATGTGCCACGCGGCTTCCTCGAACTCGAGGTCGAAGCGTGGATTCCCGACAAGGCCGCGCCGATCGTCGTCTACTGCGCCGCGGGCGTGCGGTCGGCCTTCGCGGCGAAGACGATGACCGAACTCGGCTACACGAACGTCGTCTCACTGGCGGGCGGGTTCAACCGCTGGAAGGACGAGGGTCGTCCGTGGTCGGCGCCGCAGGTGCTGAGTGCCGAGCAGCGCAGTCGCTACCAGCGCCACCTGCTCCTGCCCGAGGTCGGGCTCGCCGGCCAGCTAAAGCTCCTCGACTCGAAGGTGCTGGTCCTCGGCGCCGGAGGGCTCGGCTCACCGGCGGCGATCTACCTCAGCGCCGCCGGCGTCGGCACGCTCGGGATCCTCGACATGGACGTCGTCGACTGGTCGAACCTCCAGCGCCAGATCCTCCACACCAGCGAGCGGATCGGTGAGCGTAAGGTCGACTCGGCGCGAAAGACGCTGACCTCGCTGAACAGCGATGTCCGTGTCGTCACTCACGACGTTCGGCTTGGTGCTGACAACGTCGTCGAGATCATCTCGGGTTACGACCTCGTCGTCGACGCGATGGACAACTTCCCGTCGCGCTACCTCGTGAACGACGCCTCGCTCCTTGTCAAGGTGCCGGTCGTCCACGGCTCGATCTTCCGCTTCGAGGGCCAGGCGACGGTGTTCAGCCCGTACGCCGGTCCGTGCTACCGGTGCCTTTTCCCAGAACCACCGCCGGCGGAGTTCGCTCCCACTTGTGCCGAAGCGGGCGTGCTCGGCGTGCTGCCGGGGATCATCGGCTCGATCCAGGGGGTCGAGGCGATCAAGATGCTGCTCGGTATCGGAGAGCCCCTCGTCGGCCGCCTGCTCGCCTACGACGCGCTCGCCGGGGAGTTCCGGAGCTTCGCGTTCCGACGCGACCCCGCCTGCCCGGCGTGCGGCGACGCCGCCGGCGAGATCGTGATCGCCGAATACGACCAGTTCTGCCGGCCCCATTCAGCGACAGCTTCGTCTGCCCACTGAAGGCCCGACGCCCGGGCGCGGCTGGGGGGCGTCTCGCCCGCACACCCCGGGTGCCGGAGATCGCGGCGGCTAGGAGCGCCGGAGTGCCGAGCCGAGAAGTCGACCGCGTTCGGAACTGTCGCTCGCGAGATCGATGACCGTCCAGGCCATTGCCGTCGCACCGTCGAGAATCGCCTGGTCGGCGGGTGGCGCCACGCAGTACGCCGCGAACTCGGGTTGATGGTTCACCGCTGGGGCGGATCCGATGTCGAGCGTCGGGTGGATGGCCGGGATGGCGAGGGAGATGTTCGCCATGTCGGTCGACGCCGTCAGCGGGCGTTCCGGCGGCGGCGGGAATCTGCGACCGAGTGACTCGGCGTTGGCGCGGTAACGGGCCTCGATGGCCTCGTCGCCCCGGAATTCTGAATAGTTCGGGCAGCGCGAGACGAACTCCACCGACGCGCCGGTCGCGAGCGCGCCGGCCTCGAAGCAGTGCCGGACGCGTGGCTCCCACTGCGCCAGGCCGGCGAGCGTCGCCGAGCGCACGTAGAACTTCGCCTCGGCGAGTCCCGGCACGATGTTCGGTGCCGCACCGCCGTTCGTGACGATGCCGTGGACCTGGTCGCCCGGCTTGGCGTGCTGCCGGAGCAGTCCCACCGCGACCTGACCGATGGTGAGGGCATCGGCGGCGTTGACGCCGAGCTCAGGAAACGCCGAGGCATGCGCCTCTTTGCCGGTAAAGCGCACGTCGAAGTGGGCGATCGCCAGGCAGGGCATCCGCACCATCTCGGCGGGCGCCGGGTGGATCATCATCGCCGCACAGATCCCGTCGAAGACCCCGGCGTCCAAAAGGAGGATCTTGCCGCCTCCGCCCTCTTCGGCAGGGGTGCCGAGAACGCGGACCGTCAGGCCGAGGGCATCGGCGAGCGGCGCCAGCGCCAGTCCGGCACCGACGCCCGCGGCGGCAATGACGTTGTGACCGCAGGCGTGGCCGATCTTGGGGAGCGCGTCGTACTCACAGCAGATGCCGACGACGAGGGAGCCGTTGCCGATCGTCGCCTCGAAGGCGGTGGCGAGGCCCCCGACACCGGCTTCGACGTCGAAGCCCCCGGCGGCAAGCGCCTCGGCGCACCACGCCGCGGCCCGCACCTCTTCGAAGCCGAGCTCCGGGTGGGTGTGGATCCGGTGCGACAGCTCGATGAGGCGCGCGGAATCGCGTGCCACTGTGGCGCGCGCCCTCTCTTTCTCCTGTGATCGTCCGTCCGTGCCCTTGCTCATTCGATCACCGCGATGACGTCGCCGAAGCCGACGGAGTCGCCGAGGCCGACGCGGACCTCGCGCACGGCGCCGCCGATTGGGGCCCGGATCGGGTTCTCCATCTTCATCGCTTCGAGGATGCACAGGACGTCTCCCGCCGCGACCTGATCGCCCTCGGCGACGAGGACCTGCGCGATCGTGCCCTGCATCGGGACGGTAATGGTCCCGTCCGAGGCGCTAGCCGCCCCGGGGGCGTGACGCCGGCGAGCCGCCGCGGCCCGCGACGCTTCGACGGCCCCGGGGACGAAGAGTCGCACCGAGTAGCGCCGCCCGTCGACCTCGGCATCGACCGTACGCAGCACGCGTCCGTCGTCGTCGACGGTGCCGATGGCGGGGCGAGCCCGCGGAAGCGTCGAGAAGTTCAGGTGGTCCTCGACGAAACGGGTCGAATGCCGGGCGGCGACGAAGTCCTCGTGGTCAAGGATGAGGCGGACCGCGGGGATCGTCGTCGCGATGCCCTCGATGATCGTCTCGTCGAGGGCACGGATCATCCGTCGCCGGGAGTCTTCACGGTCTGTTCCCCAGGTGACGAGTTTCGCGACGAGGTTGTCGAAGTCTGGGCTCACCGTGTCGCCCTGTTCGTACCCGGCGTCGGTTCGCACGCCGAAGCCGTTGGCGAAACGGAAGCGCGTGATCCGCCCGGGGCTCGGGAAGAAGCGCCCGCCCGCCGGGTCCTCGGCGTTGATCCGGCATTCGATCGCGTGGCCGCGGCGGACGACCCCGTCCTGGGTGAGGCCGAGCGGTTCGCCCGAGGCGACGCGTAGCTGGAGGGCGACGAGGTCGATGCCGGTGACGGACTCGGTGATCGGATGCTCGACCTGCAAGCGCGTGTTCATCTCGAGGAAGTAGTACTCGCCGTCTTCGTAGAGGAACTCGACGGTGCCCGCC
>JBEKLG010000085.1:0-7703 GCA_050010315.1 Acidimicrobiales bacterium | reverse complement strand
CGGGGGCGATCGGCAGCCCGAGCCCGGCGTGCTCGTTCGCCGCAACCCAGTGGCCCGACTCCTCGCCCGACTCCGTCACCCGTTCGCCCCTTTTCCTGCTCCCGCGGCGGATACTCCCACGGATCGGCGCCCTCCGGGCGGAGCCCCGCCGGTCGCGGCCGGACGTCCGGTCGTCACCGGATCCCCCCTGCCGCCGTCACCGCCGGCTCGCTCGGGCAGATGCCGACGAGGCCACGTCGGCTCCGGCCGGGACCCGGCCGTTGCCGCCGCCCGCGACGCCCCGTTCCAGGAGTTTTCGCATCGTCTCGCCCACGACGCGGCTGTTGCACTTCTCGCGGATCGAGCTCGCCGCGCACCTGCCCAGGCGATCTCGCAGCCCCGCGTCCGCGTAGAGCTTGCGCATCCAACGCGCCGCGTCGTCGAGATCGGGGTCCGCCCACCAACCCCCGGGGCGGTAGACCTGTTCGGTCCGGCGGTTGAAGCGGAGATCGCCGATGTCGATCTGGGTCATGCGATATCCGATCGGGCAGCTGTTCGCCACGGTCATGTACTCCATGTTCCCCGAATAGGCCGTCGCGATCACCGGCTTGGCGAAGTACATCGCCTCGGCCATCCCGAGCCCGAACCCCTCGGCGCGGTGGAGCGAGACGTAGACGTCGCACGAGGCGATCAGGGCGGCCAGCGCCTCGGGTCGCAGGTCGACATCGAGGATCGTCCCGCCGACGAGATCGACGGCGTTTTCCAGCAGCGCCTGCGCTTCCGGGTGGCTGGCGAGATTGATCGTCTTCATGACGAGGTGGACGCTGCCCGCCCGCTCGGCCGGCGTGAACGCCCGGCGATAGGCCTCGATCACCCCGAGCGGGTTCTTGCGGGCGACTGTCGAGTTGACGTCGAAGTGGAAAAAGAACAGGCACGACTCCTCGGGAAGGCCGAAGTCGGCGCGCCCCAGCGAGGTGTCTGCGACCGGTTCCACGACGCACGGCACGACCTCGACCGGCTTCGACGTCAAGGCCCGGAAGGTCTCGGCGGCGAATTCGCTCGAGACCCAGATCTCGTCGACGCGGTCCAGCTGGACGAGGAGCTCGTCTGGGAGGCTGACCTGTTCCCAGTGCCAGAAGGCGACAACACGGTGCTGATCGGCTTGTAAGAAGTACTCCTCGGGGACGAGGGCGAGCTCGTTCACGTTCAGAAAGCACAGGTCGACGTCGTGGGGGCGGCCGGTCGGCAGGGCCCGCAACCGCACGGGGAAGCGGTGCGGGTCGCGGGGTGCGCCGTAGTCGTAGTCCTCCATCGCCACGTCGACCCCGGCGTCGACGAGGGTGAACACGCAGCGGCGGGCCGACTCGGCGAGCCCTGTCGTCGCCTCCCAGCTGCCGATGGCGTTCACGCCGATCGAGCCGCTCGCGCCGAAATCGGCGCCCCGAGCTCGGGCAACGTCGAGGCGCCGCGAGACGCAGCTTGCGAGAAGTTCCAGCAAGGCGGCGGCGAGGGCCTCGGGCTCGTCGGCGCCCCTCCCGCCGGGTCCGGCCACCAGGGGGACACAGGCGATGTCCGCGCCGGGCGATCGACGGGAGAGCTCCTGGGCGACCGAGGGGCTTCCCACGACGGTCACGAGGCTCGCCTCGACGAGACGCCGGGAGAGCAAGGTCGGCACCGCGCCGGGCACGGGCCCCCCCGCCGGGGAACCGCTCGGCGACGGGCCGGCTGCCCCGTCACGGTTGAACGCCACCTCCTCACGGAATACGGCCCCTTCGGTCCCACCGCCGAGCCGCCGATAGAAAGCGACGAGCGCCGCATCGTGGAGAACCATCAGCCCGGGGTGCCTGAGCGCCGCCGAGTGCATGTAACCGTGGGCGGTCGCGTCGTCGGCCATCTGGTAGACGTCGATGTCCACGTCGAGGAGCTCGTAGTCCGACGCGGCGACGATCTCCACGCCTTCGGGAACCTCGGCCACGGCGGCGAGGTCGTCACGTACCACCGCGACGACGTCGGCACGACGCGCCAGCGCCGCGAGCAGAAGGTAAGCATCATGGGCGACCGCGCCCCGCTGCGGAGGCACGGGCGTCCAGACCGCGACCCTCACCTAGCGGCTCCCAGCGGTGACCGTCACGGACGACGCGCGACGATGGCGTAGTCCGGTGCGCCAAAGAGCCGCGCCCTGAGGAGGTCGAGGACCCGGTTGATGTCCTCGGCCCAGGGCTCGCCCTCAGAAAGAGGAGCCGGAACCGGAAGATCCGGGCGCTCGAGCGGCCGCACCTCGACCTCGGTGAAGCCACGCGTCTCGACCAAGAACACGAGCAGTTCCTGAGGTATCGGCTGGCGCCGCGTCGGGTCGAGGTAGAAAGACGATGCCCCGACGACGAGGTTCCCGGGGTTCGGCGTCTCGAGGATCAGCCGACCGCCGGGCTCGATCGCCCGCACGGCGAGATCGAGCAGCAAGACGAGCTCCTCCACGGGGAGGTGCTCCACGAGCTGGATCGCCGAGACGGCGCGCAGGCTCCGCTCCTTCAGTGCGGCGAGATGCTCGGTCGCCTCGCCGAGCCGGACGTCCAAGCCAGCTTGCTGCGCCGACTCGACGTAGTACGGATTGGTCTCAATGCCGTAGCAGGCGGCACCGGACTCGATGAGGAGTTCGAGCAGCTCGCCCCGACCGGAACCGATGTCGAGCACCGGAAGGGCCGAGTCGACCGCCAGGATGTCGGCGAGGTAGCCGCGCATCCGCTCCTTGACCACCTCGCGCGGCCCGCGAAACGCCTCGACGAAGGCGCCGTAGAGGTTGTCGATCGCGCTCGGCAGGCTGGCGAGCTCCTCGGCCGGCGGCAGGTCGGGCAGACTGCGCCGGACGCGGTTGAGCAGCAGGTCGACCTGGGCAAGGCGGATCTGGGTCTGCTCGATCCGAGCGCCGAGCTCGGCGAGGCGAGGGTGGAGTTCGCTGCTCGCCCTGGTGACTTCGGCCATCTCGCCGCGGATCTGCTGCACGACCTCACCGAGTTCCGTGCGAAACGCCCCGACGGCGTCGTGCAGGCGCGCGAAGGACTGCTCGTGGGCGAGTTCGACCTCCTCGCGCAAAAGGATCCGGTCGTGGAGCACGTCCTCGAGGATGTCGTCGTGTCGCACGAGTTCGCCGAGCAGCTCCCGGTTGAAATCAACCTGGGCACGGAGCAGCGGCCAGCACACCCGGGCGACGAGGCGCTTGAAAAAGCGCCAGCGGACGCCGCGTTCGACGGGCAGCCCGAAGTCCGAGTTCGCCCTCATCGAGCCGTACCTCTCCAGGCGGGGTGCTGGACGAGACATCAGCTGTTCCTCCCAAGATGGCTCCGGCCGCCGGTGCTCACTAGACGCCAGCGAAGCCTAACGTGCCGCATCGGCGCGATGTATCTGTCGGCGACCGGCTGGCCGAGACGCGCCCGTCTCGGCCATCACCGACGACCTCCTGGCTGATGACGCCGACCAAGCGCCTCGACCGTGCCATGTCCGCGTCGCCGCCGGTTCTTTTCGATCTCGACGCGACCCGACTCAGGGCGTCGGCTCCTGCCGCCGTCGGGCGCGCCAGCGCAGCGGGTGCACGCACCAGTAGAAGTTGATCGTCCAGCCCCACCCGAAACTCTTCGGCGGGAACAGGCGCCCGTCGTCCGGGTTCCAAAGGCGCGATCTCGCCCGCTCGGCCGTCGGGCGTCGGAAGTCGTACGGCACACCGAGGAGCTCCTTGCGCTCGGATTCGCCTTCTCCTCCCGCTTCGTCTTCCACGGCACACCCTCCGTTCGTTCTTCGAACCATTATCCCGCCATTTGAAAGCCCTGCGGGGCCGGCGAGCGCCGCTACGCCCACGTCCCCGTGAGCGCGACCGGATAGCGCACCGCGACAAGGCAGAGTCCCCCCGGCGGGGCCGGCGACGGCGCGCCGAGGCGGTTCGCCGCCGCGAGGAGCGCGACGAGGTCGCTCGGCCGGAGTCGGCCGGTGCCGATGGCGACGAGGGCGCCGACGAGCGAGCGCACCATCTGGTGGCAGAAGGCGTCGGACTCGATCTCGAAGCGCAGGAGACCCTCGCCCGGCGTTACGAAGCGCGCCTCGGCTACCCGGCGTCGGATCGGGCCGTCGGGCTGGTCTGGCGGCCGCCGGCAGAAAGCGGCGAAGTCGTGCTCGCCGAGCAGCGCGTCGGCGGCGAGCCGCATCACGGCGAGGTCGACCGGCGCTTCGAGGTGCCAGACGCTCCCGCGCCGCAGCGGATCCGGCCGCGCCGCGGTCTCGAGGTCGTAGTGGTAGCGCCGGGCGATCGCCGAGCGGCGGGCGTCGAAGCCTTCCGGGGCGACGAGCGCCCGCCAGACCACGGTCTCCGGGCCGAGCTGGCGCGAGAGCGCCTCGGCAAGCCGCGGCAGCTCGCGACCCGCCGAGACCGCTTCCTCGCCGTAGTGGCCGGTGAGGAAGTTCTCGTCGAGGTCGACGTGGACGACCTGGGCGGCGGCGTGGACTCCGGCGTCGGTCCTTCCGGCGCACGTGCAGGTGACGGCGCGCCCCGACATCTGCCCGAGCGCGTCGCAGAGCGCGCCGCCGATGGTGCGCTGCCCGGGCTGGGCGGCGAATCCGTGGTACCCCGAGCCGTCGTAGGCGAGGCCGAACGCGACCCGGCGGGTCGGCGCGGCATTGTCGCCACCGGGGGACGCGTCACCGACCGCCGTGCCCTCAGCGCCGGCTGGGTCCCCCACGGCGGAGCCGTCAGGTCGGCTCGACGAACTCGACCCGTGCCATCGGGGCGTTGTCCCCCGGGCGGGGGCCGAGCTTCAGGATCCGCAGGTAACCACCTTTGCGGTCGGCGTAGCGCGGGCCAATTTCTGCGAAGAGCTTGTGGGCCATGTCCTTGTCACGCAAGAAGGCCACGACCTGACGCTGGTTGTGCACACCGCCGGCGCGGGCCCGGGTGATCAGCTTCTCGGCGACCGGTCGGAGCGCCTTCGCCTTGGCCTCGGTCGTGACGATCGCCTCGGCGGCGATGAGCGAGGCGATGAGGTTGCCGAGCATCGCCTTCTGGTGGGCGGCGTCACCGCCGAAGCGGACGCTCTTGCGCGGGGCCGCCGGCATCTCAGTACCGGTCGCCGGCGAGGGCGAGGCCGCGCTCGTCGAGCCGCTGCAGCACCTCGTCGAGGGACTTCTGGCCGAAGTTCGTGATGCCGAGCAGCTCCGCGGCCGTGCGCTCGACGAGCTCACCGATGGTGTTGATCTGGGCCCGCTTCAGGCAGTTACGGGGGCGTTCGGTCAGATCGAGCTCCTCGATCGGCTGATCGAGATCGGGCGAGCCGCTCGACGCCGCGGCGGCATCGCCGAGCTCGAGGCCGCGTGCCTCGTCGGAGAGCTCTGCGACGAGGTTGACGAGCGAGCGCAGCGTCTGCCCCGCCGATGCCAACGCCGACCGGGGCGAGATCGAGCCGTCGGTCACGATGTCGAGGACGAGCCGGTCGAAGTCCGTCGACTGCTCGACGCGGGTCGGCTCGACGCTGAACGCGACCCGCCGCACCGGCGAGAAGATCGCGTCGACCGGGATGACGCCGATCGTCGAGGAGCGCTTGCTCCTCTCGGCCGAGACGTACCCCTTGCCGCGCTCGACGGTGACGTCCATCGCCAGCCGTCCCTTGGTGTTCACGGTGGCGATGTGCAGCTCCGGGTTGAGGACCTCGACGTCGGCGGTCAGCTTCAGGTCGGCGCCGGTCACCTCGGCCGGCCCGCGCACGTCGACGCGCAGCGTCACCCGTTCATCGCTCTCGACGACGAGGACGAGATCCTTGAGGTTCAAGATGATCTCGCTGACGTCCTCTTTCACCCCGGGCAGGAAGGTGAACTCGTGCAGGGCGTCGTCAAAGCGGACCTGGGTCACCGCGGCGCCCGGGATCGACGAGAGCAACGTGCGGCGCAGCGAGTTCCCGAGCGTGTGACCGAAACCCGGGTCGAGCGGACCGATGGAGAACCGTTGACGGTTCTCCTCCTCCTCGCCGATCGCTTCGACGGCGGGACGCTGGATGATGAGCATCTGGGCTGACTCCTGTGCTTTCCGCTTGTCTACTTCGAGTACAGCTCGACGATGAGCTGCTCGCGCACCTGGGTGTCGATCTGCTCGCGCTCGGGCAGGGCGCGGACGCGCACGGCGTTCGATTCCTCGACCTCGAGCCAGCCCGGAACGGGACGGTCGATGAGATCGAGGTTCTGCCGCACCGTGATCAGGTCCGCCGCCGACTCGGAGAGCGAGACGACGTCGCCGATGCGCACACGGAAACTCGCGATCGTGACCCGCTTACCGTTCACCCGCACGAGGCCGTGGCTGACGAACTGGCGGGCCTGCGGCCGGCTCGTGGCCCACCGCGCCCGGAACACGACGTTGTCGAGCCGGGTCTCGAGCATGCGGAGGAGGTTCTCGCCGGTGATGCCGTGCTGGCGGCTCGCTTCCTCGTAGAGGCTGTGGAACTGCTTTTCCAGTACGCCGTAGATCCGGCGCGCCTTCTGCTTCTCGCGCAGCTGGGCGAGGTACTCCGAACCCTGGCGCGAACGGTCACGCCCGTGCTCCCCCGGCGGGTACGGACGGCGTTCGATCGGGCACTGGGCGCTCTCGCACTTCGGACCCTTCAAGAACAGCTTGACCTTCTCGCGGCGGCACAACCGGCACACCGGACCCAGGTAGCGGGCCATCGTCGTCCCCCGTCGCCTAGACCCGGCGCCGTTTCTTGGGCCGGCAGCCGTTGTGCGGGATGGGCGTCACGTCCTTGATACCGGTCACCTCGATGCCGGTCGCCGCCAGCGACCGGATCGCCGTCTCGCGCCCCGAACCGGGTCCCCGGACGAGGACGTCGACCCGGCGCACCCCGTGCTCCATCGCCCGGCGGGCGCAGCTCTCGGCGGCCATTTGGGCCGCGAACGGCGTCGACTTGCGGGAGCCCTTGAAGCCGACGTTGCCGGCGGAGGCCCAGGCGATGACGTTGCCTTCGTGATCGGCGATCGAGACGATCGTGTTATTGAACGAGCTCTTGATGTGGGCGACACCGTGCGCGACGTTCTTCCGCTCGCGCTTGCGGGGACGGCGGCCTCCGGGCTTGGTCGGCTTCGCCATCAGGCCGGGGCCTTGCGGGTGACCCCGCCACCGTCGGCGCGGCCCATCTCGGATCTCGCGTGTCGGGCGGTTGCCATCAGTGCTTGCGGACCTTCTTCTTGCCGGCGACGGTCTTCTTCGGGCCCGTGCGGGTACGAGCGTTAGTGTGCGTGCGCTGGCCCCGGACCGGCAGACCCCGGCGGTGGCGGACACCCTGGTAGGAGCCGATCTCCATCTTGCGCTTGATGTCCTGGGCGATGTCGCGGCGCAGGTCCCCTTCGACGTTCAGGTTGGCGTCGACAAAGGTACGGATCCGGGCGACCTCCTCCTCGGTGAGGTCGCGCACACGGGTGTCCAGGTCGAGTTTGGTGGCGGCGCAGATGCGCTGGGACGTCGTCCGGCCGATGCCGTAGACGTAGGTGAGCGCGATCTCGAGACGCTTGTCGCGCGGGATGTCGACGCCGGATATGCGGGCCATCTTCAGCCCTGACGCTGCTTGTGGCGGGGGTTGTCGCAGATCACGACCACCCGGCCGTGCCGGCGGAGGACCTTGCACTTCTCACACATCGCCTTGACGCTCGGACGTACCTTCACTGCGCTATCCCCTGCTCATCTGGTCGTGGCTTCGCCGGAT
>JBEKLG010000084.1:0-7710 GCA_050010315.1 Acidimicrobiales bacterium | reverse complement strand
GCGTTCGTGAAGAGCGGCACGAAGGTGATCAGCGCCGCCATGACGATCTTCGGCTGGGGCCCGAAACCGAGCCAGACGACGAGCGGCGGGGCGAGGGCGAGGATCGGGGTCACCTGGAGCATGACGACGATCGGGGTGAGGGCGCGCTCCATCACCCGCGAGTGCACGACGACGATGGCAGCGCCGATGGCGACGGCAAAGGCGACGAGAAAGCCCCAGAAGGCCTCTTGCAAGGTGATCCAGGCGTTGCTGGCGAAGAAGCCGGGGTCCCGCCAGAGCTCCCGGAAGATCGCGGACGGGGCGACGAGCTCGGTCGCCGGGATGTGGGTGACACGCACGCCGAACTCCCAGCCGCCGAAGAGGACGGCGAAGGCGGCGATCCCCGGCAGGACGCTGCGTGCCGCCCGTCGCGCCCAGCCGGTCGCCGGCGGTCGGAGTTCGGCGGCGTCGGCTGACCCGGGCACGGCATCGCCTTCCGCCGAGAGACGTCCGCCGGTTCCGCTCACTGGCGTCGTCGCTCCCAGCTCGCGCGCAGCGAGGTGCGGACGCGATGGGCGCAAGACGCGAACTCGTCGGAGTCCTCCATGTCCTCGGTGCGCGGACGCGCCAGCGTGATCTGCTCAACGGAGGCCACCCTGCCTGGCCGGGCGGCCATAGTGCACACCCGGTCCGAGAGCACGACGGCCTCGGTGATGGAGTGCGTGACGAAGACGACCGTGGTCTTCGTCTGGCCCCAGACCTCGAGGAGCTGATAGCGCATCGCGTCTCGTGTGATCTCATCCAGGGCGGCGAAGGGCTCGTCCATCAAGAGGATCGGCGCCCCGAGGGCGAACGCCCGTACCAAGCTCACCCGTTGCTGCATACCGCCGGAGAGCTCTTTGGGGAGAGACCTGGCGAACGGAGCGAGCCCGACCTGCTCGAGCAGCGCCATCGGGTCGCGGTTCCCGTCGTCCGGATTGGCCGTCCGGGGGTCGCGGCGCGACGGCCACCAACGGCGTCCGACGTCGCGCAGGAGCGTGACGTTCTCAGCGACTGATCGCCACGGCAGAAGCGCTGGGGTCTGGGGCACGAAGCCGAAGCGCTTCGCGGCCCGCGCCTCGTCGGCTGTGGTGCCGCCGATAGAGATCCTGCCGGCGTCCGGTGTGATCAGTCCGCCGACAACGCGGAGGAGCGTCGACTTGCCGCAACCGCTCGGCCCGATGACGCTGACGAACTCGCCCGCAGCGACGGAGAGGCTGACATCTGCCAAGGCGACGATCGGCCTTCCGTCGTGGAAGAAGTGCTTGCCCACGTGGTCGACGACGATCTCGGTGCTCGGGGGTTCCCGGCCCGGCTCCGGCGCGGCACCGCCCGTGATACCCGAGTCGCGCTGAGGCTTCATCGGGGCCGGGCCAGGTAGGGCGCGAGCAGCTTTTCGATCTGCTTGGCGATGACGTCGACTTCGACGTTGACGGGATCTCCCAGCGATCGGGCCCCGAGAGTCGTGTGCTCTGCCGTGTACGGGATAATCGCGGCCGAGAAGCTCCCCTCGTCCAGGTCGAAGATTGTGAGGCTGACGCCGTCAACGGCGATGGAGCCCTTCTCGACGCAGTAGCGCATGAGATCACGGGGGATCTTCACCCGGAGATCCGGTGCCCCGGCGAGAACCTCGCCGATCGTGTCGACGTGACCCTGTACGAGGTGCCCGGAGAGGCGGTCGCTGAGGCGCGACGGCCGCTCGAGGTTGACAGGATCGCCGACCTGGAGACTCCCGAGCGAAGTCCTCGCCAGGGTCTCGGTCGAAATGTCAGACTCGAGCCAGTCCTCTCCCCGATCGACGACCGTAAGGCAGGTCCCGTTGACCGCGACGGAATCGCCGATCCCGAGGTCGGCGGCGACCAACGAGGACCGGAAGCGGTAGCGCCCGGCGACGGCTCGCTCCAGGCTGCCCAGCTCCTCGACGATCCCTGAGAACATGGCCCTCCCTGCGGCCGCTTCGCCCATCCGAAAGCGCGCCGTCGCCTCACCGATCGCTGCGCCATGTCGAGCCGCGTCGGACCCTCGGCGGTGCAAGGCAGGCAGTCGAAGATTACCCGTCGGTCTTGGCGGTCCCGGGGCTGGCGCCCCGGTCGAAGCGGGGATCACCTCGTGCCGTCACGGTCCGCGAGGCCGTTCAAAAGACGCGATCCTCCCGGCCGAAGCAAGACGGCCTGCGAGTTCCCGGGCCCGGCTTCGGCGGGGCGGGGTGTTGCAGGTTTCCTCACGCGTCAGGGATGGCTGAGTGTTGGCCAACCCATTGTCGCCAGGTGACAGGGCAGTTAGCTGGACCTTTGTAGGGCCGCTCTATACCATGCGGAGCGGAGCGTCGTCGGCCCGGGGAACTGCCGGGCCGGGAAGGTAGGTCCGATGCCGATCACGGTGGGCGCTGCACCGGGGTCCGATGGACCGGAGACGGCCAACCTCCCTGAAGACGGTCGGAACCAGTCGAGGGGATCCCGGGCGCCCATCTAGGGATGGTTTCGTCGGCGGGCAGGCGTCGCCATGCCCGCAGCAGGAAAGAAGGTCAAATGTCGCTCGCCCACGATAAGGAGCCCGGAGCCGGCGGAGTGCCCGCCGAGGAGAAGAGAAACGCCGACGCAGGTGCCGGCGGTCTTTCGTCGATCGTCGCAAGACGGTTTCGCCTGCGCGGCCACGGCACAGCGACCGGAGTCGACGAGGAGCGTCCAGCGAGGGGCGCACCCGCCCGCTCAGGGGTCGGCAACATCCCGGGTGGGGGGAAGCAGGCAGACGAGCGCGAGGGTAACGACAGGCAGCACCACTTGCGCGCCCGAGTTGCAGAGCTGGAGGCCGAGGTGGCGAGGTTGCGCGCGGCGCCTCCTGATCTCAGCAAGTTCGGCGAGACAGAGCTCGCGGCAATGGCGAGCGAAGCGGCCGCGACCATCCTGAGGGCTGCGACGCGAGCCGTCGAGGAAGCCTCGAACAAGGCGCGGGACCTGATCGTCGCGGCGGACTCGGAGGTGCAAACGATGCGTTCGTCCGCGCATCGGGATGCCGACCTGCTGCGACGTTCGGCTTCCGAGGACTCCGCCCGGATACGCCAGGCGGCCGCGACCGAGGCCGAGGCGATACGCAAGGAGGCCGAGACGAAGGCCGCCGCCAAGGTCAGGGAGGCTGAGCGTATCCGCAGATCCGCTGCCAAGGAGATGGCGAGGCTCCACGACGAGGCCGCGGCCGCCGCCGAGGCGATCCACAAGGATGCCGCCTCGGCCGCGAAGACCGCCCGCCGGGACGCCCAGTCCGAGGCTGCCACCAAGCTCAAGGAGGCCGAGGATCTCCGGCGAGACGCCGCCAAGGAGGTGACTCGGCTGCGCGAGCAGGCCGTGGTTGCCGCCGAGGCGATTCGTAAGGAGGCGGAGTCCAAGGCCGCGGCCGCGCTCAGCAAGGCCCACGCCGAGGACGGAGGCCCTGCTCCAGCAGGCGAAGGAGCGACGCGACGCTCAGGTAGCTGACCTCGGGACGCAACCTCGCTTTATCGCGTCGATGTTGGAGGACGCGACCGATCCCGAGCTGGCGTTTGCGGGGGCGTACCAACGTTGCCGTAAGGCCGTCGACGAAGCGGTCTCACACCTGTTGGCTCCCGTCGCATGGGCCAAGCGCTAGTTCGCTCACATCGACCGCGAGCCGAAAAAGAAGACTAACCCGCTGGCTCGAGCCGCCAGGATGACGACCTCGGGTCCACCGCACGATCCGGAGGCCGAGCACGTGTCGCATCTCGAGGTCAATCCTTGCAACACGTCATCCGGCGGCGCATTCCCGAACCGGGGGTGTGAGGTCGACCGCGGGGGTGTCGGCGCCTTCACTCCTCCCACAGCGGAGGTCGGCCGGGCTGCACGTCGGTGAGAAACGGTGCCTCGAACGAGGGGGCGGCTTCTTCCTCAGGTAGCTCGGGAGACGCACCCGGTTGGCGGAACTGCGTTCGGTACAGCTCGGCGTAAAGGCCCCCTGCATCGATGAGCTGGTCGTGGGTGCCGCGTTCGACGATGCGACCGCCGTCGACGACAAGGACGAGGTCGGCGTCTTTTACCGTGGAGAGCCGGTGGGCGATGACGAGTGACGTGCGGCCGGTAAGCGCCGTTCGCAGGGCCTGTTGCACCGCGGCTTCAGCCTCCGAGTCGAGGTGCGCCGTCGCCTCGTCGAGCACGACGACGTCGGGAGCCTTGAGGAGAAGCCGGGCGATCGCCATGCGCTGCTTCTCGCCGCCGGAGAGGCGATAGCCGCGGTCGCCGACGAGCGTGTCGAGACCTTCCGGCAGGCTATCGACGAGCGAAAGGATCTGCGCTGCGGCGAGCGCCTCGCGCAGTTCGGCGTTTGTCGCGTCAGGTTTGGCGTACGAGAGGTTGGCCCGGATCGTGTCGTGGAACATGTGGGCATCCTGGGTCACCATGCCGACGCTCGCCCGTAGGGAGTCGAGCGTCACGTCGCGTACGTCCAGGCCGTTGATTCGCACCGCCCCGTCGCGGACGTCGTAGAGACGCGCCACGAGGTAGGTGATCGTCGTCTTGCCGGCTCCGGAAGGCCCGACCAGCGCGACAAGCTGTCCCGGTTCGGCGCGAAATGTGATGTCGAAGAGAATCTGGTGGGCCGCGGTCGTCTCGAGGACGGCGACCGACTCGAGCGAGGCGAGGGAGACCTCGTTGGCGCTCGGATAGGCGAAGTCGACGTGGTCGAACTCGATCGTCGCCGGGCCGCGCGGCAAAGCGGGTGCGCCCGCCCGTTCGGTGATCATCGGCGCGAGGTCGAGCACCTCGAAGACGCGGTCGAACGAGACGAGCGCCGTCATCACATCGACGTTGACGTTCGACAACTGGGTGAGCGGGCCGTAGAGGCGGTTGAGATAGGCGGTCATCGCCACGAGCGTGCCGAGCTCGAGTACCCCATGTACCACCAGGGAACCTCCCCATCCGTAGACGAGAGCGGTGGCGAGTGCTGCGGTGACGGTGAGCGAGATGAAAAAGACTCTGGCGTAGATCGACTGCAGGACGGCGATGTCGCGGACGCGACCGGCCCGCCCGGCGAAGAGCGCCTCTTCCTCGCCGGGACGGCCGAAGAGCTTGACGAGGAGCGCTCCAGCGACGTTGAAGCGCTCCGCCATCGTGGAGTTCATGTCTGCCGCGAGCACGTAGCCCTCGCGGGTGATCGCCCCGAGGCGGCGGCCCATGTAGCGCGCCGGAATGGCGAACGCCGGGAGCAGGGCGAGGGCGACGAGCGTGATCTGCCAGGACAGGATGAGCATTGTCGTCAGCACCATCACGACGCTCAGCAGGTTGCCGACTACGGAGGACAGAAGGTCTGTCGTCGCCTGCTGCGCGCCGAGCACGTCGTTGTTCAATCGGCTGACAAGGGCACCGGTCTGGGTGCGGGCGAAGAACGCAACGGACATCTTCTGGACGTGGGCGTAGACCCGCGTGCGCAGGTCGTAGATGAGGCTTTGGCCGATCTGGGACGAGCAGAACTGCTCGCCGAGGGATAGGCCGGCGTCGACGAGGGCAAGGCCGGCGATGACGAGCGCGAGGATCATGATCAGTCGCGTGTCGCGCCGCCCGATCCCCGTGTCGATGATCGCCCGGTAGATGAGCGGGACCGCCACCCCGATCGATGAGTCAACGATTGTCAGCAAGAAGAAGACCGCGAGCTTGCCCTTGTAAGGCGCGAGGCAGCCGAGGATCCGGCGTACGGTTCCCCTGGGCACCTTGCTGCCGATCACTGAGCGGTCCTGGATGAGAGAGCGCATCGAGCCGCCGAAGCCCCGTCCCCCTCCGAGACCCATCCCCCCTCCCGGGCGCATCATCGGCGGCGCTCCAGCTTGGAGTTCTCATTGTCAGCGTCGTCGCGGCGGGCCCCGCGCTCGGATCTGCTTGCGGTGTCCAGCTCGGCCAGTAGCCGGAGGAGTTGCGCACGCTTTTCCGAATCGAGACGACGGAGCAGTGCCGCGGTTGCCTGGTTCCGGGCCTGGGCGATCTCGATGACAAGCTGGGTCCCGGCGTCGGTCATAGCGACGAGAATCGACCGGCGATCTTCTGGATCGATCTTGCGGACGACGAGCCCCTTGGCTTCGAGTCTGGCGATGACGGTGGTCGCGGAGCGGGGAACGATCCGGTTCTGTCGCGCGATCTCCGACATGCGCAGGGGCGAGCCCGCTCTTGCAACGATTCGGAGGGCACGCGCGTCGGCGACGGTGAGGCCGAGGGGTGCGAGCCGTGTAGCCGAGTCGGTCCACAGACGCCGCGCCAGGCGCGCGACGAGCTCCCCGATGTCGGGCGCGATCACGACCGGATTCGTCCCGCCGTGGCTGTTGCTTCTTGGCGGTCTGGTCATTACAGCCGCGCCTCGTCGATCCGGTGACACTGAGCCATGCTCACAATATCGGGAGCCCGATGACCGCGGCCCTGGCAGCAGCGGGGCTTCCGGGCCGCGGCGCGCGGACGCGACGAGAGTGCTTTTTCTCCACCAGCCGATCCATCGGGACGCAGGCACCGGTCCCTCGGGCGTCCGCTCCTGCGTCGGTTGCCGTCTTCTGCGGGACGGTTGTTACACTCGGCTTCTGACGCAGGGTGCCCGGTAGTTGCGGGCTGAGAGACACCCGTTGAACCTGATCTCGTTCGTACGAGCGGAGGGACGTCACAATGCGCAGCGAGCTGAGTTGGGCTGACCGCAGTGTGCCTGCCGTCCTGCGCCAAGTCGGCGAACGCCAACCGCTGGTCCACTGTCTGACGAACATCGTCGTGGCCCAGTTCACCGCCAACGTTCTCCTGGCCGTCGGCGCCTCACCAGCAATGGTCGAAAACGCCGTGGAGTCCGGCCCGTTTGCGACCGTCGCTGCCGCCGTCCTCGTGAACCTCGGGACGCTCTCGGCCGAACGGGAGGTGGCGATGCGCGACGCGGCCTCGGCGGCTCACGAACACGGTCGACCGTGGGTGTTCGACCCGGTCGCCGTGGGAGCGCTTGCGCACCGCACGACCTTTGCTGGCGAGTTGCTCGCACTCCACCCGGCGGTCGTGCGCGCGAACGCCTCCGAGGTGATGAGCCTGGCGGGCTCGGGGGCCAGCGGCCGAGGAGTGGATTCGCTCGCACGCTCGGAAGAGGCAATCGATGCCGCCATCGAGCTCGCGCGGGCACGGGGCTGTGTGGTTGCAGTGAGCGGCGCGGTGGACTACGTGACCGACGGCAAAGACGTCGTGGAGGTCGCGGGCGGGAGTCGGCTTCTCACCCGGATCACGGGGACCGGTTGTGCGCTTGGCGCGCTCGTCGCGGCGTTCGTGGCTGTTGAACGGGACGTCTTGCTCGCGACGGCTGCCGCGTCCGCGGTGTTCAAGACCGCCGGCGAGGCAGCGGCGCGGGATGAGCCCGGGCCCGGCACGTTTGCCGTGGGTCTCCTCGATCAGCTCGGCGCCATGGCTGACGCGGCGAGCGAGCTCGCATGAAGCGCCAACTCGACCTGACGCTGTACCTCGTCGCGGACGTCGAGGCTTGCGGGGCGCGTGGGGCACTTGCCACCGTGCGGGCTGCTGTCGCCGGTGGCGTGACAGCGGTGCAGTTGCGAGACCATCGCGCGACGACTCGTGAGCTGCTCAGCACGGCGCTCGAACTCCGTGACCTGCTCGCCAAGGAGGGGATCGGCTTCGTTGTCAACGATCGTCTTGACGTGGCGATGGCGGCAGGCGCAGACGGGGT
>JBEKLG010000083.1:0-7736 GCA_050010315.1 Acidimicrobiales bacterium | reverse complement strand
TATCCCCATGGTGCTTCCCACGCCGTGCACAGATTGTCATCAGCTGTTGAGTCCGCGTCCGTTACGGATGTGGACGGTGAGCTCGGTGACCTGTTCGTAGATCTGCCGTCGTTCCTTCATGAGTGCGGAGATCTTGTCATAGGCGTGGATGACGGTTGTATGGTCACGGCCGCCGAATTCACGGGCGATAGCTGGATAGGAAAAGTCAGTCAGGGTTCTGAAAAGGTACATGCCGATCTGTCGGGCGATGACGAGGGGACGACGCCGGCTTGCGCTGCACAGTTCCTCGATTGTGAAGCCGAAGTGGTCCGCAGTCGCCGCAAGGATCTGTTGGCCGGTGATGCGACGTGGTTGGCGATCAGCGACGAGATCGGCGAGCACCCGTTCGGCGGTGTCGCGGGTGAGACGTTCCCGAGTGAGACTGGCGAAGGCTGTGACACGGATGAGGGCACCTTCGAGTTCCCGGATGTTGTCGGTCACGATGTTGGCGAGGAACTCCAGAACATCGTCGTCGACGACAAGCCTTTCGTGATGAGCCTTGGTCCGCAGGATGGCGATGCGCGTCTCGAGTTCTGGCGGGTTGATCTCCGTCACGAGACCGGACATGAAACGACTCCGGAGTCGACTCTCCAGCGTCTTTATCGAACCCGGTGGCCGGTCCGAGGAGAGGACGAGCTGCTTTCCCGCGTCGTGGAGGGCATTGAACGTGTGGAAGAACTCTTCCTGGAGCTGCTCTTTGCCCTCGATCACCTGGATGTCATCGACTAAGAGCACGTCGCACTCTCGATAGCGACGCTTGAATGCGGGCATCGCGACGGCCCGCAGCGCCTCGACGAATTCGTTGAGAAGTGTTTCCGTAGGCACATACCGCACGTCATAACGAGGGAAATTCTCCGTTACGTAGTTGTGGATCGCCTTGAGGAGGTGGGTCTTGCCGAGGCCGGCGCCGCCGATGATGAACAATGGGTTGTAAGCGCTTCCTGGCGATTCCGCGACCGACAGTGCCGCAGCGTGGGCGAAACGGTTTGACGGGCCGATGACGAAGCCTTCGAAGGTATAACGCCTCGACGGGCTGGTTGTCTCCGGGGCGGGCTCGTCGACGACAGCGGCAGCATTGTCGAAAGCGACAGCAGACTCGGTCGCGACGGCACCCGAGATGGGTTCCTCACCGCCGGACACGGAGTTCGGTGCGACGTCGAAACGGATCGGAAGCTCCGAGCCGCACAAGTCGATGACTGCGGCCCGCACCACGCCGGCGAAACGGGTCTCGAGACGCTCCCGGACGAGGGCGTTCGGGACGCTGAGGACGAACGTCCCGTTCACGAGGCCGACGGGGTGGACACCAGAGAACCATGTTCGCCACACCGCGTCGGAGACCTGGGACTGGATGGTGCCCGCACAGCCGTCCCAAACTTGTTGCGCGTCAAGCAACGTCGTGCGCCTTCCAGTAGGTTCTCCACAGGAGGGTCCACATCTGTGGATTACGCGACAGACGGGCGACGCCTGGGCCCCTCGGCGAGCATCGTATAGCGCGCTCTGGTGGATCGCTCTGGGGCGAAAGCCATTCCCGGGCGAATACGGCGCGGCCGACGCGCTAGCATGTGCGCTCCGATTGAGGGGTTCGATGAAGCGGACGTTTCAGCCAAACAACGCCAAGCGGGCGAAGCGGCACGGTTTCCGGCAACGGATGTCGACGCGCGCCGGTCGCGCCGTCTTGAAGGCCCGTCGCCGTCGCGGGCGGGTGCGACTGTCCGCTTGACCGGGAGCCCGGGGCGGGTGCGCGGCCGGACGACGTTCGCTGCGCTCGCAGCCAGCGAGCGGCAGTTTCGGAGTGGCCCGGTGACGGTACACTTCTTGCCGTCGGACGGGGATCTCGCCGAGGTGCTCGTCGCGTATGCCATCGGCCGGCACGTCGGTGGAGCCGTCGTCCGCAACCGCTGGCGTCGCCGACTGCGCGTGATCGCGGCCGAGATCTCGCCGGAGCTCGCTTTCGGGACGTATCTCGTCAGTCTCGGCCGTGGGGTTGCTGACATTCGCTTCGACGAACTGAGGGGACGAGTGATCGAAACGATGCGGCGAGCGAGCGGAGAATCCCGATGAAACGGGTCTCGTTGATGGCCCGTGGTCTACTCGTCGGCGCGATCCGCGTTTACCAAGCTGTCCGGTTCAACCGTCTTTCACCCTGTCGTTTTGTGCCTTCGTGTTCGGAATACGCGGTCGAGGCGATCGCCAAACATGGTGCGCTGCGGGGAAGCTGGCTTGCAGCCCGGCGGCTCGGGCGCTGTCGCCCGGCCGGCGGGCGGGGCTTTGACCCCGTACCGGGCTAGGGGGCAGCCATGCTCCTCGCCTCATCGATAGGAGAGATCGCTCACCCGTTCTTCATCGTTTTCGCTTGGCTGATCGAACGGTTCTACAGCCTGATCCCGAACTACGCGATCGCGATCGGGTTGCTGACGATCGTTGTCATGATCATCGTCTTCCCCATCACCCGGCAAGCGACCCGTTCGATGATGAAGATGCAACTTCTTGCACCAGAACTTAAGAAAATACAGACACGCTACAAGGTCCCACCCGGAACACCGGTCGCCGAACGCCAGGAGGCCCGCCAGCACCTCAACGACGAGATGATGGCGCTGTACCGGGAGAACAACGTCAGCCCGACCGGCGGCTGCCTGCCGATGCTCCTCCAGTTGCCGATCTTCTGGATCCTCTACGGAACGATCCGCGGGCTGATTCACCTCAAGACCTTTCCGACCGCCGCGGCCGCCCGAGCTTGGTGCAAGCACCCGGTGTCGGCGAAGGCGTGTGTGCAGCCGCTCTACATCAATCACGCGTCAAGCCTCTACCACGCCGTCATCCACGCCAACGGCAAGCTGATGGCGTTTGGCATCAACATGGCGAACTCGGTCCGCTCGGCCGGGCTTTCCTGGGGCGCGAAGATGCCGCTCATTGCCCTGATCCTCATCGCGATCGCCCTGCAGTACATCCAGATCAGGCAGGTGAGCGGGCGCAACGCCGCCGCCGCGGCGGCGAATCCGCAGATGCAGCAGATGCAGAGGATCATGCCGATCGTCTTTGCTCTGATCTACATCGCGATCCCCGCCGGCGTGAACGTCTACTTCATCGTGTCAAGTCTGTTCCGCATCGGGCAGCAGGAGTACATGTACCGGCGGGACCCCCATATCCGGGAGTCGTTGGCGAAGCTGAACGCCCGGGCGAAGGCGGCACCGACTGTCGTTGCGAGCGAAGGTCGGGAGCGAAGCCAGATGGGATTCTTCGAGCGGCTGGTCACGCCAGCGGCACTCCAGTCGGGTGCTGACACGAAGACGGCGCCCGGGCCGGTCCGGAGCACCGGGGACGGCGAGGCGCCGGCGAACGTTCGGCCGCCAGCTGTTCCGCGCACGGTTCCCCAAGGGGGACGGGGACCGGGGGGCTCACCCCGCCGCTCGCAGCCGCGCGCCCGCGGAAAACGGCCGCGCAAGCCCCGCTAGACGATGGAATGGGTCGAGACGACCGGGAGGAGCGTGGCGGAAGCCCTCGACGCCGCCCTCGACGAGCTTGGCGTCGACGAACAGGATGCCGAGTTCATCATCATCGCCGAGGCGAAGGCGGGGCTGTTCGGTCTCAGGCGGAGCGAGGCACGCATCCGGGCTCGAGTCCGCCCGACGAGACCGCGCCCCAAGCGATCGCCACGGGACCGCCTCCGAACGACGCGTGGGGCCGCGCCGGGGCCCGAGGCCGGCGGACGGGAGCGCCGCCGCGGCGGCTCCCGAACGACGGGCCCGGCTGCCACCGGGACGCGACGAGACCAGCCGACTGACGGCCAGTCGGGCACGGGCGGGGACGGCGAACGCGCCGGGTCGGTGGAACCGGGAGCTGGCGAAGCGGGGCCGAGGCGGGCGCGGCGTCGTCGAGGAGGCCGTGGTCGCAGGGGCGGAAGGAGCGGGTCTGCCGCGCGGCCAGAGGGTGTGACTGAGGAGGGAGCGATGACCGTCGAAGAGCAGGTCGAACTGGTTGGAAAGTTCGTGCGCGGTGTGGTCGAGCGCTTTGGCTACGACGCGACGACGACGACGCGTGTCGAGGACGACCGTCTCTACATCGACGTGGCCGGCGAGGATCTCGGCCTGCTGATCGGTCCCCGCGGTTCGACCCTCGACGCGTTGCAGGAGCTCGCCCGCACGGTCGTCCAGCGGCGTGGTGACGAGCGAGCGATGCGGGTCATCGTCGACGTCGCCGGGTTCCGGGCTCGTCGTGCTGCGGCGCTCGAGGAATTCACCCGGCGGCGTGCCGCCGAGGTGCTGGAAACGGGAATCCCCGAGGCCCTTGAGCCGATGTCGGCTGCGGACCGGAAGATCGTCCACGATACGGTGAGTTCGATCGGAGGCCTGGAGACCGGCTCGGAGGGGGTCGAACCGGAACGCTATGTTGTCATCCGCCCTGCAGCCCGGGGCGAACCGGAGTCTGACCCGGAAACGGCTTGAGACGGTCGAAAGACCCGGCGCGTCGTCGGCGGTGGGCGCGATAGCTTGCCGGCGGTGACGAAGGGCGTTGGCGGTGCTGGGTGGTCGCCACAAGGCGATCTCCTCTCTGTGCTGGCCGCGGCAAGGTCGCGTGGCGCGATTGGCCCGGCGGCGCTCGGCGAGCAGATCGTGCATGCCCTGGGCTTTCTTGTCGCGTGGCCGGCGCTGGAGGGATCAGCCGCGATTCTCGACTTGGGCAGCGGCGGTGGTCTGCCTGGCCTCGTTCTCGCTGCTCGCTTGCCTGACGTGAGGTTCTGTCTTCTCGACGGGAGTGTCGAACGGGCGCGCTTGCTCGAGGTCGCCGTGGAGAAGCTCGGCTGGGCCGACCGGGTGTACGTCATTGCCGAGCGGGCCGAGGTGGCGGCGCATCGGCCGGAGCTGCGCGGCGCCTTTTCCGGCGTTGTCGCACGGGGTTTCGGGCGTCCCGCGACGACGGCGGAATGCGGAGCTGGCTTCCTCGCGCCGGCTGGCGCTCTTGTCGTGTCCGGTCCTCCCGGAGGTCGCCCGGAGCGGTGGCCTGCTGGCCCGCTCGTCGCTCTAGGACTCGAGCTCGTGCGGGTGACGGTGGAGCCGAGGTCGTTTGCAATCCTGAGGTGCGTGGCACCATGCCCGGAGACCTACCCCCGCCGTCTCGGGGTTCCCGTGCGCCGCCCACTGTTCTGAGGTGGATCTCCGGGACGGGGCAACGGGAGGCCGCCTGACGGCGGGCGGCGGGCGTGCTCCGCAGCGAGTGGCTGATCCTGTGAAAGGGCGGTCGACGGGCCCGGGTTCAGCGAGCGGTCGGGCGGGATGGCGCGAAGCCAAGCTCGCGGCAGCGACCCCGGCGGCGGCTTCCCAGCCATGGCCACATCCGGGCGAGGGCCACGAGCGCGAAACGGCAGTTCAGGTTGCAACGGAAGGTCGGCCGCCGCGGCGTCCCGTCGGATCCGGGCGGTGTGACGTACGGCCCGAGCACTCGGGACCCGACGATCGTGGCGTAGCGACGCACGACGTCCTCGTCGGTCAGATTGAGCGCCATCCGGAGGTCCCGGCCACGATTGATCGTGACGAAGCTGCCCGCTCCCTCGAAGATCCCGGCAGCCCAAGCCCACTCCTCGTCGCTGGCCATGAGGAATATGTACCACAGCGGAACTTGTTTCCCGTGGAACATTCTGCCGGAGCCGGCCGATTCTTGGAGAGGCCAGTTCGCGGATTTGCCGCCGCTCACCCTTGACCTGCGGATTGCGGACGTGGAGGATAGGAGCCCGCGGTGCGACGTCAGGCGCTGCCAGCGGGCGCGCAGGACGGAGGATGCAGTCCGGTCGGCGGGAGGATCGCAGAGCGCGCCAGCGTACGAGCTTTCCTGGCCCGGGAGCGGGGCTGGGGAGGGAAGGAGCCTGGCATCGCAAACGCACGGAGAGGGGAGACCAGGCCCGTCGGGAGGCGCCGCGACTCAGGTCGGAGCGGGGCGCGGTTGTTCGCGGTCGCCAACCAGAAGGGCGGGGTCGGCAAGACGACAACGACGGTCAACCTCGGCGCTGCGCTGGCCGAGCTCGATTGGCGGGTGCTCATCGTCGATCTCGACCCTCAGGCGAACGCGACGACCGGACTCGGGGTCGAGGCCCGGAATTTCGACAACTCGATCTATGACGTCCTGCTTCACGATTTCCCGATGGAGGACTGCATCGAGCCGACAAACCTGAAGAACCTCTTCATCGTTCCGGCGACGATCGACCTCGCCGGCGCGGAGATCGAACTCGTTGCGGCGATGAGCCGCGAGCTGAGATTGCGGCGGGCGGTCGGCGCCGTGGTCGAGGATTTCGCCTTCATCCTGATCGACTGCCCGCCCTCGCTCGGCCTGCTCACGGTCAACGGCCTGGCTGCAGCCTCGGAGGTTCTCGTTCCCATCCAGTGCGAGTACTACGCACTGGAGGGACTCGGCCAGTTGCTCCGGAGCGTCGACCTCGTACGGGCAAACCTCAACCCGCGTCTCGATTTGTCTACGATTCTCCTCACGATGTACGACGGGCGGACGAAACTTGCCGATCAGGTCGCCACCGAGGTGCGGAACCATTTCGGCGACAAGGTCTGCAAGACGGTCATCCCGCGGTCGGTTCGTCTTTCGGAGGCGCCGTCGTTCGGCCAGCCGGTGACCGTGCACGATCCGCATTCGGCCGGGGCGGTTGCCTACCGGGCACTCGCCGGGGAGTTGAGCGGTGGCCCGGCGTAGCGGGCTCGGCAAGGGGCTGGGAGCGCTGATCCCCGCCGAGGTGGTCCGTGTTCCGGCGTCAGGGCTGCGCGAAATCGCCCTGGCGCGGATCAGGCCGAATCCGCATCAGCCGCGCACGCACTTCGACGAGGAGACGCTGGCCGCTCTCGTCGACTCGATCCGGGCAGTCGGCGTGCTCCAGCCGGTGCTCGTGCGGGAGGCGGGGGAGGACGAGTACGAGCTCATCGCCGGTGAGCGGCGCTGCCGCGCGGCGCGACGTGCCGGATTGTTGGCGATCCCGGCGCTCGTACAGGTCGCCGATGACGCCCTGAGCCTCGAGCAGGCGCTTGTCGAGAACCTGCATCGGGAGGATCTCAACCCGCTCGACGAGGCGGCCGCCTACCAGCAGCTCATCGAGGATTTCCACCTCACCCATGACGCCGTAGCCCACCGGGTGGGCAAGAGCCGGGCGGCCATCTCGAACGCGCTGCGATTGTTCCAGCTCCCGCCGTCCGTGCAGCGCCTCGTCCGGGACGGCCAGCTCTCGGCGGGCCACGCCCGGGCGCTGCTCATGACGCCGGACCGGGAGCTGCAGGAGGCGTTGGCGAACCGCACAGCCGCCGAAGGCCTGTCGGTGCGCACGCTCGAGCAACTCGTCCACGACGCCAGCGAGGCGCCCGCCCCCGAGCCACCAGGGGCGCAGGGACCAGGGGGGTCGCCGTCGGCGAAGGCGAAGTCGCCGCCTCTTCGTCCACCGGGCGTGCTCGAGCTTGAGGAGCTCCTCGCTGAGTTCCTGAACACGCGGGTGCGGGTGGAGATGCGGACGAACCACGGCCGGGTGACGGTCGAGTTCGCCAATCTCGAGGACCTCGAGCGGATCTACCGGTTGATGATCGGCGAACCCTCAAGCCGGGCCTGAGGGTTCGGGCCAGCCGGCGACGAGCGGCGCAACTATTGGCAGTCTGTGCCAATATAGCTTTTCAACAGGAAGAACACAGCCGGTCGACGGCGGGGCAACCACTGGGTAA
>JBEKLG010000082.1:0-7790 GCA_050010315.1 Acidimicrobiales bacterium | reverse complement strand
ACCCCACGGACAACCCGGCGGCCGTGATCCCAGTAGCGAGGATCCATGGGCCGGTGCTCTTGGAATGCGGGGAGCCAGACACCACTTGGGCATCCTGCGCCCACTCCAAAGCCATGATGGCCGAGCTGGCCGCCGCCCACGACACCTACCCCCACGAGTTGCTCGACTACCCCGATGCTGCCCACGGCCTTGGAATGCTGCTGCCCTACTACCCCGGCCTTGCTACCGCCGAGGCGTTCTTTGGGCTAGGCGGCGATAGCGCTGTGGCAGACCCGCTGGCACGTGCTGACCAGTGGCCGAAGCTCCTGGCGTTCCTCCGCGACTGACCTCGCGCACAACGCCAGGGCCCGACCAGGAGACTGGGCAGCTACCGGCACTCGACCGAGGCCGGACAAGGTCCTTCAAAGACCAACGTGCGCTAACTGGAGGTTCATCGGCCCGGTCACCATGACCGCGCCGACGACGGTGCCTTCAGGCCTTCTGCTCGACGACATAACTGATGATCTAGTGCCAGCAACCGCCAGATGGCCAGGAACGGCGTTCTGCGTGGCCTGGTTGGCGTAGACGGCGGGAGATCGGAGGCTCCAGCACTACCGCCCAAGGCCCGGTCCCTTCCGTTCCATCGGGCGCGGCGGCGGCATCGGCGCCGCCGCTCACTCCGGGCGCGGCCGCGCCGCCGGACTGATGGCCGGCGACATCGTCCTCGGCTACGACGGCACGGACGGCGCGCGGTGGCACTCGGCGTCGCCATCGCCCTCGCTCGGGCCTTCAACGCTCGGCTCTCGATCGTCTTCGGCTACGAGCCGAACCCGATGGGTGGCGAGACCTCCGACTATCAACGTCGGCTGAAGCAACTCGGCGAGGGATTCGCCGCCGCGGCCGCCGCCGAGGCCCGTGGGATCGACCCCAGTGTCGCCGTCGAGCCCCTGGTCGTCGGGCTACGCCCGCTCGACGCGCTCATCGAGACGGCGGCGGAACGCGCCGCCCGTCTGATCGTCGTCGGTTCGATGGGCGAGACCCCGATCCTCGGCGCCATCCTCGGGTCCGTGCCCCACAAGCTCCTCCACCGCTCGCGGATCCCGGTCCTCGTCGTCCCCCACCCCGACTGATGAACCGGCGGGTCCCTGCCCGCTCACCGGTAGCCCGGCGGGTAGCCACCGCCGGCACGCTCGTGCCAACGCCCGGCGAGGTCGGGTCCTGACCGACCTGGAGCCCGGAGGGAGGCCACGGGGTGGCGGATCTTCCCGAGACCATCGCGTTCGGACGGTGGGTTCGCGTCTCGCGCTGGGTCGACCCGGCGACCGAGGAGGTGGGCCATGACGCCCGTTCGGAGTACGTAGAGCGTTTCTGGCTGCCCGTCCTAGGCCCCTCGACGACGTGCCTCCTCCGTCACCTCGCCGCCCGCCTCGCCCGCTCGCCGGCGGGGTGCATGCTCGACGTCGCCGAGACGGCCCGCGCCCTCGGCCTGGGCGAGCGGCCGGGGCGTCACGCGCCGTTCATGCGCACCCTCGCCCGGGCCGCCGACTTCGGAATGATCCGGGTCGATCCACCGGACGGTCTTGCGACCCGCGTCAGGCTGCCGCCACTGTCGGCGCGTCACCTCTCCAGGCTCCCGAGTTCCCTGCGGGCCGCGCACCGTCTCGCCGCCGGGTCGACGGGGGAGGTGGACCCGGCCGACCGCCTGCGCGATCGCGGCCGGCAGCTCGCGCTCAGCCTGGCGTCGATCGGCGCCGGGCGCGACGAGATCGAGCACCAGCTCCTGTCGTGGCGCTTCGACCGCCCGCTCGCCGAGGCCTGCGCCGCCTGGGCGGCGAGCGAGGCGGTCGGGAACCGCTTCGCACCGTGTCCCGCGGAGGCGGTTCACTAGCCTCGGCGCAATGAGCGGAAACCCGCGGCCGCGGTGATGATCACCCGGGTCGCCCTCGCCACCAGCGCTTCCTGGCCCGAACTCGACGAGGACGGGCCGGCGATGATCGCCGCGCTCGACGAGATCGGCGTGGCGGCGACGACCGAGATCTGGGGCGCACCAGGGCTCGACTGGTCGGTTTTCGACCTCGTCGTCATCCGCGCGACCTGGGACTACGCCGTGCGGCGCGAGGAGTTCCTCGCCTGGACGAAGCGAGTCCCGCGCCTTGCCAATCCGCACGGCGTGATCGCCTGGAACACCGACAAGACCTACCTGCGCGACCTCGCCGAGGTCGGGGTCGCGACCATCCCGACGCGCTGGTGCCGGCCCGGCGCGGCGATCGAGTTGCCCCGAGAAGAGATCGTCGTCAAGCCCTCGGTCGGGGCGGGCGGCCGGGGCTCCGGCCGCTACGGGCCCGGGGATCGGGCGGCGGCGGCGAGCCACGTCGAACGCCTCCTCGCCGAAGGTCGCACGGTGATGGTCCAGCCCTATTACGGCTCCGTCGAGTCCGCCGGCGAGCGTGGCCTCGTCTACCTCGGCGACCGCTACAGCCACACGATCGCTAAGCCCGCCCTGCTCTCCCGGCGCGGCCCGTACACCGGGGGCGCGCCGCGCCCCGCGGCCGTGCGCCCGGCAGAGCCGACGCCGCGCCAGCGCGCCTGTGCCGAGGCGGCGCTCGCCGCGATCCCCGGCGGACGAGGAAACCTCCTCTACGCCCGCGTCGACCTCGTCCCCGACACCCGAGGCAACCCCGTCGTTATCGAGCTCGAGTTGACCGAACCGCGGCTGTACCTCGGCTACAAGCCGGGGAGCCCGGCCACCTTCGCCGCGGCGGTGAAAGTATTGCTCGCCCGGGCCCGGGGATCGCCGGAGGACTCTGGCGAGAACGCCAGTCGGGCGGGGGCGGCCACCCGGCGGCGCTTTTCCTCCCGATAGCCTGGGGTGCAAGTGGCGGGGTACCTCGATCTCCTTTCCGAACGCGTCGTCATCTTCGACGGCGCGACCGGAACGAACCTGCAAGCGCGCGGGCTCGGGCCGGACGACTTCGGCGGCCCGGCGCTCGAAGGCTGCCTCGAGGTGCTGGTCGCGACGCGACCGGACGTCGTCCAGGACCTCCACCGCTCGTTCCTCGACGTCGGCGTCGACGTCATCGAGACGAACTCGTTCGGCGCTTTCCCCGTTGTCCTCGCCGAGTACGAGATCGCCGAGCGTTCGGCAGAGCTCGCCCGCCGCTCCGCCGAGCTCGCCCGGGAGGTGGCACGGGGTTACTCGACACCGGACCACCCGCGCTTCGTCGCCGGGGCGATCGGGCCCGGGACGAAGTTCCCGTCGCTCGGTCAGATCTCCTTCGCGGCGCTGCGCGATGCCTACGTAGTCGAGGCGGTGGCCCTCCTCGAGGGGGGCGTCGACCTCCTTTTGATCGAGACGGCCTTCGACCCTCTGGGCGCCAAGGCCGCTATCGTCGCCTGCCGGCGGGCGATGGCCGCGACCGGCCGCACCGTGCCGCTCCAGGTCCAGGTGACGATCGAGGCCACCGGAAGGATGCTGCCGGGGACGGAGATCGCGGCCGCGCTCTGCACGCTCGAGGCGATGCGCCCCGACGTGATCGGGCTGAACTGCTCGACCGGCCCAGCAGAAATGTCCGAACCGCTGCGCTACCTGTCGACGCACTGCCGGCAGCCGCTGGCGGTGTTGCCGAACGCCGGCCTGCCAACGCTTCTCGGGGGCAGGATGCACTACGACCTCACTCCCGGCGAGCTCGCCGAGCACCTCCACCGTTTCGCGAGCGAGCTCGGGGTGGCGGTGCTCGGCGGCTGCTGCGGCACGACGCCAGCGCACCTCGACGCCGTCGTGCGCCGCTGCATGGGAATGGCCCCCGGGCACCGCCACGTAGCACACGAGGCGGGCGCCGCCTCGCTCTACAGCTTTGTGCCCTTCGAACAGGAGCTCTCCTTCCTCGTCATCGGCGAGCGCACGAACGCCAACGGCTCGAAGCGTTTCCGGGAGGCGATGCTCGCCGGCGACTTCGAGGTGACGACGGCGATGGCGCGCGATCAGGTGCGCGAGGGCGCGCACCTGATCGACGTCTGCGTCGACTACACCGGCGCCGACGGCGTCGCCGACATGCGCGAGGTGATGAGCCGGATCTCGACGCAGTCGACGGCGCCGGTCGTCATCGACTCGACCGAGACCGCGGTCGTGCGCACCGCTCTCGAGCTCACCGGCGGGCGCGCCGTCATCAACTCGGTGAACCTCGAGGACGGCGACGGGCCCGGCACGCGGCTCGATTCGTTCCTCGCGCTCGCCGTCGAGTACGGCGCCGCGGTCATCTGCACCTGCATCGACGAGCGCGGTCAGGCGCGCACCGCCTCGTGGAAGCTCGCCGCGGCCCGCGCGATCCACGACCTCGCCGTCGGGCGCTACGGACTCTGCCCCGAGGACCTCCTGTTCGATCCCCTCGCGCTGCCGTTGTCGACGGGCCTGGAGGAGAGCCGGCGCGACGGCATCGAGACGATCGAGGCAATTCGCGCGATCAAAGCGGAGCTCCCCGGCACGCACACCGTCCTCGGCGTCTCGAACGTCTCGTTCGGCCTCATCCCGCCAGCCCGCCGGGTGCTGAACGCCGTGTTCCTCCACGAATGCGTCGAAGCCGGCCTCGACGCGGCGATCGTCCACGCTGGCCGGATCGCGCCGCTGCACAAGATCGATCCGGCCCACCGCGAGATCTGCCTCGATCTCATCTACGACCGGCGGCGCGCCGGCTACGATCCCCTCACCGCGCTCACCGGCGCCTTCGCCGGGATGGCGCCGGGCGCCGGCCCGGCCGAGGACCGCGGCGGCTGGCCGGTCGAAAAGCGCCTCGGCCAGCGCATCGTTGACGGCGACCGGACCGGGCTCGAGGCCGACCTCGACGAGGCACTCGAGGTCCACCCGGCCCTCGAGATCGTGAACGAGATCCTGCTCCCGGGGATGAAGACCGTCGGCGACCTGTTCGCCTCCGGCGAGATGCAGCTGCCCTTCGTCCTGCAGTCAGCCGAGACGATGAAGGCCGCCGTCGCCTACCTCGAGCCGCACATGGAAAAGCGCGCCGAAGGACGCGGCACCGTCGTGCTGGCGACCGTGAAGGGCGACGTCCACGACATCGGCAAGAACCTCGTCGACATCATCCTCACGAACAACGGCTACAAGGTCCACAACCTCGGCATCAAGGTGCCAATTGGCGACATCCTCTCCGCCGCGGCGGCGACCGGCGCCGACGCGATCGGCATGAGCGGCCTTCTCGTCCGCTCGACGCTCGTCATGCGCGAGAACCTCGAGGAGATGAACCGGCAGGAGCGGGCGGCGACACCGGTCCTGCTCGGCGGGGCCGCCCTCACCCGCAGCTACGTCGAACGCGACCTGCGGTCGATCTACGCCGGCCGGGTCTTCTACGGCAAGGACGCCTTCGAGGGCCTGCGCACGCTCGACCGGCTGATGGCGGAAAAGACGAGCGGCGAGATCGACCCGACCTTTGGCACCACGCCGTCGGGGCGCCGCCTCCCACCCCGCAGGAGCGCCGTCGCAGCCGGGATCGACCCGGCGACGCTGCCTCGCCGCTCGCCGGAGGTTGCCGCCGACAACCCGGTTTTTTCGCCGCCCTTCCTCGGCGCACGGGTCGGCAAGGGGATCCCCCTCGACGAGGTGCGCGCCTACCTCAACGAGACGGCGCTGTTCCGCAACCAGTGGGGCTACCGGCCGAACCCCGGCGAGGCCGACGAGGAGTTCAAATCCCGTGTCCGCGCCGAGCTGCGCAGCCGGATTGACGAGGCCAAGGCCGCAGACGTTCTCGTCCCCCAGGTCGCCTGGGGTTACTTCGCCGCCGGATCCGAGGGCGACGACCTCGTCGTCTTCGTCGACGCGACCCGGGAGGCCGAGCTCACCCGCTTCAGCTTCCCCCGCCAGCGCGAGCACCCCTACCTGTGCATCGCCGACTTCTTCCGCCCGGCCGACGGCGCCGAGGTCGACTACGCCGCCTTCTTCGTCGCCTCGATCGGCGCCGCCGCCTCGCGGCGAGCGCACGAACTGTTCGCCGCCGACCGCTACCTCGACTACGTCGCGCTCCACGGGCTGTCGGTCGAGATGACCGAGGCCCTCGCCGAGTGCTGGCACCGGCGCATCCGGGAGGAGTGGGGATTCGCCGGCGAGGACGGTCCGAACCTCGTCGGGCTGTTCCGCCAGGCCTACCGCGGGGGCCGCTACTCGTGGGGCTATCCCGCCTGCCCGGACCTCGCCGACAACGCCAAGGTCGTCGAACTGCTCGGCGCCGACCGGATCGGCGTCACGGTCTCCGAGGGCTTCCAGCTCGAACCGGAGCAGACCACCCTCGCGATCGTCTGCCACCACCCCCAGGCGAAGTACTTCGTCGTCTGACCCGTCGCCGAGGCCGGTAGCGCCATCCGGTAGCGTCGAATCGTGACCCGGGAGACAACCGACGCGACCTTCGCGACCGACGTGATCGCCCGCTCCGCCGAGGTGCCCGTCGTCGTCGACCTCTGGGCGCCCTGGTGCGGACCGTGCCGGGTCCTCGGCCCGCTCCTCGAGACGGTCGTCGGCGCAACGGGTGGCGCGGTCGAGCTCGTCAAGGTGAACGTCGACGAGAACCCGCAGGTCGCCGCGGCATTCCAGGTGCGGTCGATCCCCGCCGTCTACGCGATGCGCGCCGGCGAGGTCGTCGACGGCTTCATCGGGGCCGTCAACGAGGAAGGGGCGCGCGCCTTCGTCGCCCGCCTCGCGCCGGCGCCGTCGGAGGCCGACCGCCTGGTTGGGCGCGGCGACGAGGAGTCGCTGCGGGCGGCCCTCGAGCTCGAGCCTGCCCACCCCGGCGCCGTCGTCGCCCTCGCCGAGTTGCTCGTCGACGGCGGCGAGGCCGAGGAGGCACTCAGCTTGCTCGCGCGCATCCCCGAGAGCGTGCGGACCCGTCGGCTGGCGGCGCGCGCCCGGCTCGCCCGCAGCGACGACACAACGGCGGGGTCGCTAGAGGCGCGTCTCGACGGCCTGCTCGCCAAGGTGCGCTCCGAGGAAGACGCCCGTCGCGAGTTCCTCGACCTCCTGGAGACGATGGATCCCGAGGACCCTCGCCGGGACCGCTACCGGCGGGCCCTCGCCTCCGAGCTGTTCTGACCGGGATGGGAACCCCGGCTAACGGCCCCGGCGTCGTGCTTCCCGCGGCCGGCGCCGTGGAGCTCGGGCCGCGACGCTACGACGTCACGTCGCGGGCGCTCGTCATGGGGATCGTCAACCGCACGCCGGACTCGTTCTACGACCACGGGGCGACCTTCGAGCTCGACCGCGCCCTCGAGCGTGCCGAAGGCCTCGTCGCCGCCGGCGCCGACGCGATCGACGTCGGCGGGGTCAGGGCCGGGCCCGGCGAGCCGGTCACCGTCGCCGAGGAGCTCGACCGGGTCGTCCCCGTCGTCGAGGCGATCGCCGCAAGGTTCGACGTCGCGATCTCCGTCGACACCTGGCGCGCCGAGGTCGCCGAGGCGGCCTTCGCCGCCGGGGCGGTCCTCGGCAACGACATCAGCGGCTTCGCCGACCCGCGCTACCTGGCGGTCGCGGCGCGCCACGCTGCCTCGGTGGTCGCGACCCACATCCGCCTGCGACCCCGCGTCGACGACCCTCACCCCCACTACCCCGGCAACGACGTCGTCGCCGCGGTCGAAGGTTTCCTCGCCGACCGGCGGGAGATGGCGCTCCTCGCCGGCATTCCCCGGGCGAGGGTGCTCTTCGACGTCGGGCTCGACCTCGGCAAGACGACGCCGCAGTCGCTCGAGCTCCTCATGGCGATAGACCGCTTCGCGGCGATGGGACAGACCCTTCTGCTGTCGGCCTCGAACAAGGGCTT
>JBEKLG010000081.1:0-7799 GCA_050010315.1 Acidimicrobiales bacterium | reverse complement strand
GTGCTTGATGAACTATGACATCATGGCTGCCATGACGGGGGTCGACGACCCGCACGGGATCCGACCTTATGAGGAAGTCGCGGTCAGCTACCTGTTCCAGACTGATGGCGGCAGCGTCCTGTTCCTGGGAGACACTCTCTATAGTAACGCTTACGTTAACATTGGCGCCAAATATCGCGTGGACATTGCGTGCATGAATATGGGCCATGCCGCACCTGGTGCTACTGACAAAATGAGCCCGTACGACGTTATGCGTGTCGCCCAGGCTGTGAGAACTGAGGTCCTGGTGCCGAACCATTACGACAACTGGGCTAACTCGCAGGAAGATCCCAGTGTCCTGGAGTGGCTCGTTCATAGGCAGGCACCGGGGATAAAGACCGTTATCCTGCAGCCCGGCGCGCGGTTTGTATACCCCGATGACAAGGACATCGGCCGGTATAAGTACCCGGATTACGCTGAGATGTACCGGCCCGAGATGTCCTGGGAATACGGGGCGCCCTCTCGAGCCTGAAGAGGGTGGCCTGCTCGAGGCGACGAGCACCAGGTCCAGCTGAGAAGGCCAACGGGCGAATTGAGCAATAAGTAGTTTCCTTGGCGTGACCGGGAGTGACCGGACTAATAGTCAGGAGCGGCGTCCGGTGTTGCGGCGCGGGCAAAAGGGGAATGGCTCCGACCGGAGTTCAGCGTCTGTTTCACGAATGTGCTGGTAGCGGTGGCGCGATGAGACGGTTTTTAAGGGGCATCGGGTTAACTGCGCGGGCACAAGATGGGGGGTCATACCCGGAGCCGATACTGGTGGCGTGAAGCGCGCGCCATGGAACGTCGAGGGCGACCCCCCGCTCGCTGGCTGCCACTACCCGGCGTCGTTCACCGAGTTCGCCAGCTGGTTCACCGGTGAGCCCCATGCAGCGGCCTACATCGAGGCAGTGCGATTCCGTCACGGACTGGTGTGTGTCCGGTGCGGGTTGATCGATGTGCGTCGGGGTTGTGACGGCGTCTTCTGGTGCGGGTTGTGCCGTCGTCGGTTCTCGGCCACCACCGGGACGCTGCTTGAGCGCACCCATGTGCCACTCGGGACGTGACTTGCTGCCGCCTGGCAGTTGACAAACACCAAGACCGGGGTGTCGGCCGTCAGCTTGTCGAGGTCGCTCGACCTCCGCTACGAAACCTCCTAGTACCTCCTGCACAAGTTGCGCGCAGCCATGAGCTTCGTTGGTCACGACCGGCTCCGCGGTGACGTCGAGCTCGATGAGACCTTCGTCGGCGGTTTCGCCGAAGGCACGGGCTCGGGCGGTGCGCACGCTCGTTCCAGCAACATAACAACGGTGATCGTCGCAGCAGAACGGGCGACGGAGACGACCATCGGTCGCATCAAAATGGCGAGGAGTCTCGACTCCTCTGTCTTGTGCCTGACGCGCTTCATCAGCGACAACGTCGAATCCGGAGCGATCTTGCACACCGACGGCTGGCCTTCGTATGAGCCCGCGCTCAAGCTGTTCGCCCTCGAGGGACTCCGCTACGAACGCCGACCGGTCGCGATGGGCAGCGCAGGTCACGACCACGACTACCTGTTCGGCGTTCACCGGGCAGCTTCGCTCCTCAAGCGCTGGCTGCTCGGCACCCACCAGGGATCGGTGAGCGCGCACCAGATCGATCACTACCTGGCGGAGTTCGTCTTCCGCTTCAACCGCAGGGCTTCGAGAAGTCGAGGTCTGTTGTTCTGGCGCCTTGTCTGCGCGCTCGTGGAGACGAAACCAGTTGGACGGGATGAGATCGCCGCTCGGAAAGCCGAGCTGGTTGCGTCCGACTGCCAACTCGCACTCGAAATCGACCGGTACGTCGCAGGTCGATCGCGTCGTTACCGCGCCAAGCAGGCAGCCAAGTTCACAAGGGGCATCCCATTGGGTTGACTACCATATCTTGTGCTCGCGCAGTTAACCCGATATCCCTTAAAGACCGCCTTATCGCGACATCGTGACCAGGAGCTTCATCCGTGAGCCGCCGAAGTCCGGTCAGGCAACGCGACCAAGGAGAACGGCAGAGCGACAGGCGGCATAACGCTCGGGCGAGTGCGATTTGCATGGGCGTGCGGACTTGACCGCGTGCAAGCATCTGGTGCGAGAGCGCTTCGAGCGCTCCTGCATGCGCTGGTCACCCGCCATGGCCGAAGCGATGCTCAAGTTGCGTGCTGTCTACCTCTCAGCTCAGGCGACTTCGATTCCTACTGGGAGTTCCATGCCCGGCGGGATCAGGAGAGATTGCATCCGAAGGGTTCCTGGCGGGTCGTCCGAGAATAGCCACACCCAACTCATTACAACGGCCACCGTCCACACCAGAATCGGGAACAGCGGTCGCCCATCCACGATCCGGGTCAGGTGATCGACTTGACTGCCGCGATCCGCCGACGACAGGTACTCGGCGGTTTGATCAGCGAGTATCGCCGAGCTGTATGAGGCTCGTGCACAACCGGCCCGAGCGAAGGGGTTCTGGCACGACAGAGATGACGCTGCCGCCTCGGAACGTGGTCTGCTGACGTGTTGCTCACTTGTGATCGAGGAAGTCCTCGATGTACGTGCGTATGATCGTTTCGACATCGCTGTCGCGCGCCAAGCCGAGCGCCGTCGCGCGCTCGAAGGACGAGTGCTTCGCCCATCCGCGAAAGAACCCCACAATGGTCGGATCGGGCCGGATGTGGATCGGCCCGAGGGGCCGATCGGTGGCCCGCCGTAGAGCCGTGATCATTTCCTCGGCAGTGACGTCGATCGCGGGCAAGTTGAGCGCGCGATCGGCACCGAGCGCTTCGCCGGCCACCTCGTGAACGCGCACGAGGTTCTCCACGACCGTGCGGTAGCCGGACAGCGGGACGCTCGTCCCCGCATCGACTGGCACGACGCACTCGTTCCCGTTCAACGGCTCACGGAAGACGCCGCTCACCCATGACGACGCGGCCGCGTTGGGGCGACCGGGTCGAATGACGACGGTCGGAAGTCGGGCCGAGCGGCCGTCGAGGAAGCCCTTGCGCGTGTAGTCGTTCACGAGCAGCTCGCATATTGCCTTCGTGGTGCCGTACGTCGTTCCGGGTGTGAGCTTCGTCGAATCAGAGACAGTACCAGCGACTGCAGCGCCGCCGAAGGCCGCGATGCTGCTTGAGAAGACGAGGCGAGGCCGCGAGGGCCGAGCCCTGCACGCTTCGAGCACCGCTCTTGCGCCGTCGAGGTTCGTTGACAGCGCACCATCGAAGTCGAGCTCGCAACCCCCACTCACCATCGACGCAAGGTGGAACACGCTGACATCGTCCCGGTCGATGATCGAGCGGACAAGTTCGCCGTCGGCGACGTTGCCCACCACGACCGTCGCTCTATCGCCTAGATCGCGGAGTGACTCGAGTGGCGCGACCACATCGAAAAGAACAAGACTGTCGATAGGCTCAATCGTTCCCGAGGGACCGGTGAGCCCATCTCGATCGAGCAGGTTGCGGGCCAGCGTCATACCGAGAAAGCCCGTACCCCCGGTGACGATGACCTTCATCCGACGTACCTGGGCACTAACACGATTACCGATGGTACCCTCAGACGAGAGAGCCCTGCTCCCGCTCGTCGACATGCTCCGGCATGACAAACTACCCGCGCCCAATATACGGCATTGCCGTGGCCATGATAGTCATGAACTGCACGTTTGCTTCAAGGGGCAGGCTCGCCATGTAGGAGACAGCGCGAGCGACGTCGCTGACCTTCATCCTCGGCTCCGATCGGAACGAGCCGTCTGCTTGCTCGGTCCCAGCGGTCCAACCGCATGTCATTTCGGTCTTGGCGTCGCCGATGTCGATCTGGCCGCAGGCAATGTGGTACTTTCGCCCGTCGAGCGAGGTCGACTTCGTCAGGCCCGTGATCGCATGCTTGGTCGCGGTATAGGCAATCGAGTAGGGCACCGCCCGCGGCCGGCTGTTGGCGCAAGCGCCTGCGCCTTCTGCCTTGTGGCCGGCGTTCTGAGCCTGCTCGTGCTCGCCCAAGCGGCGATGGCCGCAGCCGGGAACCGCTATGGCAGTGGCAGGGAGGGCACGCTTATTACGCCCATGCCAGGGCACCGCCACATAGCGCGGCACTGCCCCCGGACGGGCGACAGGCCCGAGCAGTGCACGCTCGCCAGGGCGCTGGCGTTGGCACGCGGTGGTGACACCGTCTTTCTGGCCATGCCAAAGGCGCGGTCACCACGGCACAGAGGCGAAAAGGCCGCGCGCAATCGGTTGGCGGGGCGTCGGGAGAATGGGAGGTAGTCAGACGGCCCCGCCGTACCCTCGAGACCGGGGCTCATCTGGCCTGCGGGTAGCCTTGGCGTGTGCGGGAAGTCGACCAGCTCGCGGAGTTCGAGCGCGAGTACGAGGATGTCGTCGTGGCCTTGTCGCAACCCGGCGTCGCCGCGGATCGCAAGGCCTTCCTCGACTCCTCGCGGCGCCGCAAGGTGCTGGAGCCTGTCGTCCGGACGATCCGCGCCCTGCGCGACGCCGAGGGCGATGTCGCCGCGGCGCGCGAGCTCATCGACGACGCCCCGCCCGAGGAACGCGAGCTCGCGAGGTCGCAACTCGCCGAGGCGGAACGGCACGAGACCGAACTGCGCGCCGAGCTCGGCCGGCTGCTTGTCCCTCGTGACGAGAACGACGGCCGGAACGTCATCGTCACGATCCGCGGCGCGGAAGGCGGCGACGAGGCGAACCTATTCGCGCGAGATCTCCTCGACATGTACCTGCGCTATGCCGACCGCCACCGCTGGCGCGTCGAGATGCTGAGCGTGCGGGCCTCCGAGCTCGGGGGCATCGACGAGGTGACGTTCCTCGTGAAAGGCGCCGACGCCTGGCAGCGGCTCAAGCACGAGGGCGGGACCCACCGCGTCCAGCGCGTGCCGGTGACCGAGTCGCAGGGGCGGATCCACACCTCATCGGCCGCGGTCGTGGTCCTGCCGGAGGCCGACGAGGTTGAGGTCGGGATCGACCCCGCGGATCTGCGGATCGACGTCTACCGCTCGACGGGTCCCGGCGGACAGTCGGTGAACACGACGGACTCGGCAGTGCGGATCACCCACGTGCCGACCGGCATCGTCGTCGCGATGCAGGACGAGAAGAGCCAGATCCAGAACCGCGCCAAGGCGATGCAAGTTCTGCGGGCGCGGATCGCCAAGCTCGAACGGGACCGCCGCGAAGCCGAGCTCTCCCGAGAACGGCGCGAGCAGGTGAAAGGCGGCGGTCGTGCCGACAAGATCCGCACATACAACTTCAAAGAAAACCGCGTCACCGACCACCGTGTCGGTCTCACGCTCCACAAGCTCGACCGCGTCCTCGAGGGTGATCTCGATGAGCTCGCCGATGCGCTCCTCGCCGATGAACGAACGCAACAGCTCAGCGCGACGAGCTGAGGCCCCGACGTGGCGCGCTCTCGTGCGTGCCGCGGCAACGGCCCTCGACAACATGAACGAGGCGCTGATCCTCGCTGAAGAAACCGCGGACGTGCCGCGGGCCAGTCTCGTGCTCGCCTTCGACAGCTGCCCCGGAGCAAAGGCGCGGGCACGTTTTCGCGCCCTCGTCGACGCCCGCCGACGCGGCGCGCCGTTCCAGCATGTCGTCGGGCACTGGGGGTTTCGCACTCTCGACCTGGTCGTCGACGGCCGCGCCCTCGTGCCGCGGCCGGAGACCGAGTTCACCGTCGAGGTGGCGCTCGCCGCGCTCGCCGCCCGGCGGTCGCCCGCTGCGCAAGTGCTCGGCGTCGACCTCGGGACCGGGTCCGGCGCCATTGCCTGCTCGCTCGTCGCGGAGCTCGCGACGGTCAGCGTCGTCGCGACGGATTGCTCACCTGGAGCGCTTGAGGTAGCGGCGGCGAACCGGGCACGACTCGATCCGGCCGACGCGAGCCGGCTCGAGCTCCGGCTGGGAGATTGGTACGGGGCGCTCGACCCCGCGATCGCGGGTCACATCGACCTCATCGTCGCCAACCCGCCCTACCTCGCGGCGTCCGAGTGGCACGGCCTCGATCCGGTCGTGCGCGATCACGACCCGGCACATGCTCTCGTTGCCGGCCCGAGCGGGCGAGAGGCGATCGAGGAGATCCTGCGCGGCGCGCCAGTGTGGTTGTCGAACGACGCGGCGGTCGTCGTCGAGATCGCGCCGCACCAGGCGCGAGAAGCGGTGGCGTTCGCCTCCCGCTGCGGGGCACGAAAGATCGAAGTCCGGCGCGACCTTGCCGGCCGGGACCGCGTCATCGTCGCCCGCTGGTGACCGCGGTGCCGGCGTCGACCTCCGTGGGCGAGATCGTCCGCGCCCTCGAGCGTGGCGAAGTCGTCGGGCTGCCGACCGACACCGTCTACGGGCTCGCCGTCTCGCTGGCCGATCCGAGCGCCGTCGACGAGCTCTTCGCCCTCAAGGATCGGCCCCGTGACCTGGCCATCCCTGTTCTCGTCGCCGATCTCGCCCAGGCGGAGGCCCTCGCCGGTGGCGCCGATCCCCGGCTCACAGTCCTCGCCGACCGTTTCTGGCCGGGCGCCCTGACGGTCGTCGTGCGCCGGGGAGGGGCGGGCGGGACCGCTCTCGGCGGCGACCCGGCGACGGTCGGAGTGCGTTGCCCGGACGATGACGTCATCCGGGCGTTGTGCCGGCGCGTCGGGCCGCTGGCGGTGACGAGCGCGAACCATCACGGGCAACCCCCGGCGACAAGCGCGGCGGAGTTCCGTTCGCTCATCAGCGCCGGCGTCGGCACCGTTCTCGACGGCGGGGTGCGCGACAATCCCCCCTCGACGGTCGTCTCGATCGCCGAGGGCGCGCCGCGCTGTGTGCGGGAAGGCGCGATTCCCTTCGCTGAAGTGCAGGTGGCACTGGCCGGAAGGTGATGGCGACGATCGTCGCGGGTCACACCGGTCGCGGCGGCACCTTGCGAGAAGGCGCGGCCTTCGAGCCGCGTAGACTGCGCCTTTGTGCGCTTCGCCATCGGTTCTGATCACGCCGGCCTCCATCTGAAGAACCTCCTCGGGGGGCACCTCACCGAGGGTGGGCACGAGGTGGTCGATCTCGGCACCCACTCGGAAGCCGCGGTCGACTACCCGGACTTCGGTGCCGCCGTCGGCCGCGCCGTCATTGCCGGTGACGCCGACTTCGGTCTGTGCGTCTGTGGGACAGGCGTCGGCATCGCCATCGCGGCGAACAAGATCCGCGGTGTGCGCGCTGCTCCCGTCCACGATGTCACGTCGGCGCGCCTCGTCCGCGAGCACAACGACGCCAACGTCATCTGCTTCGGGGCTTGGCTGATCGGGCCCGTCGTGGCCACCGACGCCTTGGATATGTTCATCTCGTCCGCTTTCCGCGGCGGGCGTCACATCCCCCGGCTCGAGAAGATCGCACAGCTCGAAGAGAGCCCGTGACCAGGTTCGCCTTCGACGCGCTCGCCGGCGATCCCGAGGTCGCCCGCATCCTCGCCGACGAGCTCAACCGGCAGCGGACCACGATCCAGCTGATCGCGTCGGAGAATTTCACCTCCCCCGCGGTGCTCGCCGCGACGGCGTCGGTGCTCACGAACAAGTATTCCGAGGGTTACCCCGGCCGGCGGTACTACGGGGGCAACATCTTCGCCGACGAGGTCGAGGAGCTGGCGCGCGAGCGGGCGAAGGCGCTGTTCCGGGCCGAGCACGCGAACGTGCAGCCTCACGCCGGGGCGCCGGCGAATCTCGCGACGTACCTCGCGCTCGTCGAACCGGGTGAGACGATCCTCGCGATGCGCCTCGACCAGGGCGGTCACCTCACCCACGGGTCGCCGGTCAGTATC
>JBEKLG010000080.1:0-7842 GCA_050010315.1 Acidimicrobiales bacterium | reverse complement strand
GAGCGCCCCCATCTGCTCGTCGAAGCGGGACATTTCCGCGTCGGCGAGGTCGAGGAAGTGCACGCCGAGGGCGCGGGCCTTGGCCAGGATGTCGTCGTCGACGTCGGTGACGTTGCGCACGCAGCGCGTCTCATGACCGAGATCGCGCAGCCGCCGCTGCAAGATGTCGTAGATGAGGTACGTCGTGGCATGCCCGAGGTGCGCCGAGTCGTACGGCGTGATCCCACAGGTGTACATCGTGACGACCTGGCCCGGCTCGAATGGCACGACCGCGCGTCGGGCCGTCTCGTAAAGCCGCATCGTCACCGCCGGGTTTCCTCGCTTCGCCTCGGCACCCCGGCGAGCTGCAGCGTCGCGTGTGCCCGGTAGCGGACGTTCAAGTTGACGAGCACGGCGGTTAAGGACTCCACGGCGCCGGCCGCGGCGAGCGAACCAGCGCGCAGGCCGCGCAGCCCGGGGATCGATTCGACCAGGCGGACGGTCGCCTCGCCGGCTCGGTCGTCGTCGGCGCAGACGAGCACGTCGGCTTGCAGCGGCTGGTCGAGCTCGGCGAGCCGTCCCGCCGGGAGGTGCTGGAAGGCGGCGGTCACTCGGCAGCCGGGCACGGCGGCCTGGATGGTCGCGGCGATCGAGCCACGCGGAGCGACGAGGGCCTGGAATTCGTCACCGACGCGGATGATGGCGTTCGCCATCGACACGACGACGCGACCCTCGAGCACCGGCGCGAGCTGGATCGCGGTCGCGACGGCCGCCTCCCACACCGTCGCCAGCACCACCATTTACCCCCCCCCCCCCACCACGTTTGCCGCGCCGGTGATGGCGAGGTCGCGGGCCGGCCAGCGGGCGGCGACGTCTTGTGCGGCGGCAGTCGCTCGCGCCGGCTCCCGCGAGCCGAGAACGACCGTCGCGCCCGCAGCTGCGAGGCGCGCCCCGAGGGCGCGCCCAGCGGGACCCGTTCCGCCAATGATGCCGACGTCCACGCCCCTACCCTGCCACATCGCCCCCGGGCAACGCCGCTGGCGACGGCATGGCGTGGTGCCCGACGAAGGCAGCGAAGCGCGGCATGCTCCGGGCGAGGACGGCGACGCCGACGAGGCAGACGGCACCCCCGGCGATCACCGAGTTCACCACGCCGATCGCCGACGCGACCGCGCCGGACTCGAGGTCTCCGAGGCGCGGGCCGCCGGTGACGACCGCGGTCTGTACCGCCTGCAGGCGCCCGCGCAGCGCCTCGGGGGCCTCGAGCTGGAGGATCGTCGAGCGGAAGATCGCCGAGACGACGTCGGCCGCGCCGGCGACGGCGAGCAGCACGAGGGCGAGGGCGAGGGGCGTCGCGAAGCCGAAGGCGGTGATGGCGCAGCCCCAGGTCGCCACGGCGAGGAGGACGGCGAGCCCCTGGCGCCGGATCGTCGTCACCCAGCCCGTGAAGGAGGCAGCGAGGAGGGCCCCCGCCCCGGGGGCGGCGAAGAGCAGCCCGACGGTTTCGGCGCCGCCGTGGAAGCGCAGGACGGCGAGCGCCGGGAACAGGGCCCGGGGCATCCCGAACACCATCGCGTTCAAGTCGACGAGGTACACCGCCTGGAGCACCTGGTGGCGTGCCAGGTACCGCAGGCCCGCGACGAAGTCAGCGGCCGTGAGCGACCGGCGCGGGGCGTGCGCCGGCGGGAAGGAGATCCGCAGGATGCTGACAAGCGAGACCGCGGAGGTCGCGAGGACGACCCAGTAGGCCGAAGCGAGGCCCAACCGGCCGATCAGCACACCGGCGAGTGCCGGGCCGACAACGACGTTCAGGCTGAACATCAGTTGCCAGAGCGCCATCGCCTGGGTGAGGGAGCTCCGTTCGACGAGGTCGGCGACGAGGGCGGCACGCGTCGGGCTGTCCAGGCCCGAGATCCCCGCCGCGGCGGCGCTGCAGACGAAGACGGCCGCCAACGCCGGTTTCGCCGAGCTGGCGTTCAGCGCGAGGCCGAGGCTCGTCGTCCCGAAGAGAACCTGCGTCACGACGAGCAGCCGCCGACGGTCGAAGGTGTCGGCGATCGCGCCACCCCCGAAGGAGCCGAGGAGCAGCGGAGCGAGCTGGGCGAGGCTGACGAGCCCGACTTCCAGGGTGGAGTGCGTCATCCGGTAGACCTGGAATGGGACGGCGACGAGGGCGACGTCGCTGCCCAAGGTGCTGATGAGATAGCCCGACCACAGCCGCCGGTACCGCGGGTTCGTCCTCAGCGGGCCGGTGTCGATGATGAACCGCCGGCGCACGAGCGCAGGCTAGCGACGGCTAGGTCGCGGCCATCTCCCGGAGGACCGCGAGGGCGCGATCGGCATGCGCCGCCATGCGCGTCTCGCTTCTGGTCACCGCGGCGACCCGGCCGTCGGTGCCGATCACGAACGTCCAGCGTCTCGTGGGGAGAACCCTCAGGCGTCGGCGGACGCCATAGTGGCTGGCGACTTCGCCATCGGCGTCGGAAAGCAGGGGGAAGTCGAAGCCGTGGCGGTCGGAGAAGCGGCGTTGGGCCGCCGGGTCGTCGCGGCTGATCCCGAGGCGGGTCGCTCCGAGCGCGGAGAACTCGGCACCGAGGTCGCGGAAGTGGCAGCTCTCGGCGGTGCAGCCCGGGCTCATCGCCGCGGGGTAGAAAAAGAGCACGACCGGGCCCCGGACGAGGAACTCGCCGAGGGTGCGGGTGACCCCCTGCTCGTCGGGCAAGCTGAACGGGAAGGCGGGGTCGCCGGGACGCACGTCCCGAGGCTAGCGAGACCCGGTCGGCCGTCGGTCTCGCCGAGCCTCGACCCTCCGCCTACGATGCGGTCACCCCGCCAACCCGTGACTAGGAGGTGCGGTCCTTGAGCAACCTGTCGCCCGGCCAGATCCGCAACGTCGTCCTCATCGGACACGGTGGCAGCGGCAAGACGACGCTTGCCGAGTCCCTTTTGCACCTAACGGGCGTGATCGTGCGCAAGGGCCGTGTTGAGGACGGGACGACCGTCTCGGATTTCGAACCCGAGGAGGTCAAGCGGCACATCTCGGTCTCGATGGCGATCGCTCCCCTCACCTGGTCGGACCACAAGGTCAACGTGATCGACACGCCGGGTTTCGCCGATTTCATCGGCGAGGTCGAGCTTGCCCTCGACGTCGCCGATCTCGCGGTTCTGGTCGTGAGTGCCGTGGAAGGTGTCGAGGTGCAGAGCGAGGCGGTGTGGCGCCTTGCCGCCGAGCGCGGCGTTCCCCGGATCGTCTTCGTCAACAAGCTCGACCGGGAACGCGCCGAGTTCGCCCGGACGCTCGACGATCTCCGCCGAACCTTCGGCGGCGGGATCGCGCCGCTCCAGCTGCCGGTCGGCACGGAGGCGGCCTTCCACGGCCTCGTCGATCTCCTCGCCGACGAGGCGACCAGCTACGACGCCGGCAAGCCCTCGACCGGACCCGTGCCCGCCGACATTTCCGAGCTCGCGAGCCGGCTGCGGGACGAGCTCGTCGAGGGGATCGTCGTCGCCGATGACGCGCTGATGGAGCGCTACCTGGAGGGCGACATCCCGGTGCCGAGCGAGCTCTCCCGGGCCCTCGCGGCCGGCGTGGCCACCGGCGCCGTGTTCCCCGTGCTCTGTGGCTCGGCGCTCGGGGGCGTGGGCCTCGACCGGCTCCTCGACCTGATCTGCGCCATCCCCCCGCAACGGCGAGTGAAGGCGCGGGCGGGTGATCAGGAAATCGAGGTAGTAGACGACGCCTCCGCCCCGCCGCTCGCCCGGGTCTTCAAGACGATCGTCGACCCGTTCGTCGGGCGGATCTCGCTTCTCCAGGTCGTCTCGGGGATCCTGCGGCCGGACGTCGTACTTTTCAACACGAGGACGCGCGGCGACGAGCGCCTGCATGTCCTCCAGGCGATGCGAGGCAAGGAGGCCGTGCCAGTGTCTGAGGCCGTGGCAGGCGACATCGTCGCCATCCCGAAGCTCGCCGAGACTCGCACCGGCGACACCTTGGCGCCGAAGTCCTCTCCCGTGAGCGTGAAGTTCGCGGTCATGACCCCGCCGGCCTTCTCGATTGCCGTCAAGCCTCGCACGACGGGGGACGAGGACCGGATGATGACCGGTCTACACCGGCTGCGCGAGGAGGACCCGTCGTTCGAGGTCCGCCGCGACGACGAGACCCACCAGACCGTGCTCTCGGGGATGGGCGAGACCCACCTCCAGGTGATCTGCGAGCGCCTCCACCGGAAGTTCTCCGTCGATCTCGAGACGGAGGACCTCCGCGTCCCCTACCGCGAGGCGATCAGCAGGCCGGCCGAAGCCGAGGGGAGGCACAAGAAGCAGAGCGGCGGCCACGGCCAGTTCGGGGTCGTGCACCTGAGGATTGAGCCGCTCGAACGCGGCTCCGGCCTCGAGTTTGTCGACAAGATCGTCGGCGGCGCGATCCCCCGCCAGTTCATCCCGGCGGTCGAGAAGGGCGTGCGCCGAGCGATGCAACAGGGTGGGATCTACGGGTATCCGGTTGTGGACACCCGGGTCATCTGCGACGACGGCAAGTTCCACACGGTCGACTCCTCCGAGGCGAGCTTCGAGATGGCGGGGGCGCTCGCCTTCGCCCTCGCCTTCGAACAGGGGGCCCCGGTGGTGCTTGAACCGATCGACCGCGTCGAGGTCTTCTGCCCGGCGCGCTACCAAGGCGACGTGCTCGGTGACCTCAACTCCCGCCGCGGGCGCGTGCTGTCGAGCTCAGCCGACGCCGACGGCGTGCAGACGATCGTCGCGCTCTGCCCGCAGAGCGAGCTCGGTCGCTACGCGACGGAGCTCCGCTCCCTGACCGGAGGACGCGGGAGGTTCCGCGCGAACTTCGACCACTACGCCGAGCTGCCGGCGCACCTCACGGACAAGCTCGCCAAGCGCAGGGTCGCAGCCTCCTAGCGGCGATCGCCGGGGCTTTCTAGCGCAGCCGGGTGTCGTCGAGGCGCGAGAGGAACGCCTCGACGAGGTCGCCGTCGAGCGGATACGGGTGCAGCGGGCCGCCATCGGCGGCGAAAGCGGGCGACCGGGCGGTGTCGAGGTCCGGGTCCTCGCCGATGACGTCGAGCCCGAGCGCCACGCCGAGCTGGACGAGGGCGGCGATGAAGGCCTTGGCCTCCTTGGTCGGCGAGAGGTCTTCCGGGACCGGGCGGTCGATCCGCACGGTGTCGATCGGCAGGTGGCGGAGGTAGGCGAGGGAGGTGTGTCCGGGGTCGACGGCGGCGAGGCGCACACCGAGGGCTCGGAGGGCGCGCAGGCGCCCGGGCAGCGCGGCGTCGTTGGCGAGGAGGGCCGCCTCGGCGATCTCGAGGATGAGCAGGTCGGGTGGGATCGCCGCCTCAACGAGGATAGAGCGGACGTCGTCGAGGAACGTCGGTCGCTCGAGCTGCCGGGGCGAGATCGCGACCGAGATCGTGAAGCGGTGGGCGTGGCGATACCAGGTCGCCGCCGAGCGGCAGGCCGTCTCGAGGACCCAGCGGCCCAGCGGCACGATGAGGCCGGAGCTTTCGAGCTCGCTGAGGAACTGTGGCGGCTCGAGCACCCCCCTCGCCGGGTGGCGCCAGCGCAGCTGCGCCTCCAACCCGATCCCCTCGCTCGCGGTGAGCTTGAGCGAGGGCCGGTAGACGAGGAAGAACTCCTCGGCGACGATGGCGCGCCGCAGATCGAGTTCAAGCTCACGACGTCTGCGGACCGCCATCTCCATCTCCGGCGCGAAGAGCGCGAACTGCCGCTTGCCGGCGGTCTTGGCGCGGTAGAGCGCGATGTCCGCATCGCGCAGGAGGTCCTCCGCCGAGTCCCGCTCCCCCACCGCGATCCCGATGCTCGCCGTGACCTGAACGGAGTCCTCGCTCTCGCGCAAGGAAATCGGCGTGCGCACGACCTCGAGAATGCGGTTGGCGATCGGTTCGACGCCGCTCGAAAGGGAATCCCCCTCGACGAGCACGACGAACTCGTCGCCGCCGAGCCGGCCGATGGTGTCACCCGCGCGCAGCACCGCAGTGATCCGCCTGCCGACCTCCACGAGGACCGCGTCTCCGGCGCGATGGCCGAGGCTGTCGTTGACGTCCTTGAAATCGTCGAGGTCGAGGAAGAAAGCCGCCGTCGGCGTCTGCTCGCGTCGGACGCGGGCGAGCATGTGCTCGGCGCGGTCCATGAGGAGCGTCCGGTTCGCCAGCCCCGTCAGCGGGTCGTGCAGCGCGAGATAGCGGAGTTGCTCGTCACGTCGGGCGTCGCGAACGCCGGGGACCCGCGAGCGGCGAGCGAACCACATCAATCCCGCGATAGTAATCCGCCCCTTGTTTCTACGAGGCGAAGTTCTTCGGCCAAACGAGCGTCGTTCCCCGGTAGATCTCGGAGATGAAAGTCAAGTTGAACGCGGTGTGGATGTTCACACCCGCGGCAACAAGGTGGAGGCGGACATCCTGCGCGTACTCGACCTTGACGAGGCTGAGGTCGATCGCGCCGATGGGCTCTTTCGTCGGAGTGTACCGGATGACGAGGCCCGACTCGACTCGCCAGCGGAAGCGTCCGACCGGGCGCGTGATGCCGAGCTGGGGCGGAACGAGCTGCTCGCAGTAGGCGACGGCTTGGTCCTGGTGCCGGTAGGCCCACCAGAAGCCGGCGATGTCGGCGCGCAGGAAATCGGCGACCGCCGTCGGATGTGCCTGGGCGAACCCCCGGTTGGCGACGAGGGACGCGAACGACGCCGCGACGCCGTAACTCGTCGGGTCCCAGACCTTGTAGCGGTAACCGAGCACGTTGAGCTCGCGGATCTCGTTCGACTTGTAGACCGGCAGCGCCATGATCCGGCCCTGGTCGATGATCACCGGGTTGTAGCCGACCTGCACGAGTTTGAGGGAGGCGATGTCCACGCCGGCCTTGGTGAGCATCGCCGAGACCTCGTAGGGCAGGGCGCCTTTGATGCCGACGGTCGTGCCGTCGAGCTGTTTCAGGTTCGTGATCTTCGCGTCGCCTGGCGTGATGAGCTCGGAGATCGCGGTATGGCCGTAGGTGAGCACGCCCTCGAGGTTGGCGCCTTCGGCCCGGGCCGCGAGGACCTCGCTGTCGGAGCCGAGCGAGCTGATCTGCACCCGGTCGGCGCTGACGAGGGCGACGTTGTCCGTGCTGAATCCGGGCTGCAACGAGACGTCGAGGCACATGTCCTTGAAATAACCCCGCCGGGCCGCGACGACGACGTCGGCGATCGACGCCGCGGGGGCGTAGCTGTAGCTCGTGGCGAACACGATCGTCCCTGTTCGGTGGTTCGCCGTGCACTCTGCCGCCGAGATTCCCTTTTCGCTCACGCCACCAGCCGCTGAGGCCGGCGAAGGCCGTCCCAGCCCTGTTGCTGCCGGCAGCTTTGCCGGGGCGGTCACCGTCAGCAGCGCGCCGCAGCCGAGCGCGAGCTTGCCGAGGACGTGGAGCCGACGAGCGGTGAGTCTCGGCACGAGGGGTCCTTTCTCGTCGGGCTGGTCCCCACAGTCGCAGGGAGCGTTGCTTCGCACAAGCCGGCTAGGGGTTCGCCGCGTCGACCTCAGCCCAGCGCAAGAGGCGGCGCTGGGCGAGCGTCACAAGGCCGACGAGCACGACGCCGAGGAAGATGAGGGTGAAGATCGCCGCCCAGACCACGCTCGCCTCTTGGTAGTTCTGGGCGACCTCGATGATCCAACCGAGCCCCGCCGAGGCGTTGAAGAACTCGGCGACGACGGCGCCGATGAGGGCGAGGCCGACGCAGACCCGTGTCGCGGCGAGCAGGTACGGGAGGCTGTGCGGCACCCGCAGGCGGCGGAAGATCTCGGTCTTGCTGGCGTCGACCGAGCGCATGATCTCGAAGGTCGCGGGGTCGATGGC
>JBEKLG010000079.1:0-7964 GCA_050010315.1 Acidimicrobiales bacterium | reverse complement strand
CCGTCCGCCGCTTGAGCTCCCGTTCAGCCATTGCGATCCTCCCCACCCGCGAGCCGCCCGACGAGCTCGGCGGCGCTGTTGCACTCATCAAGCAGCGTAGCGACGTGCGCGGCGCTGCCTCGCAGCGGCTCGGGCATCGGTACGCGTCGCAACGGGTCCTCCCCCAGGTCGAGGACGACCGAGTCCCAGTTGGCGGCCACGACCGATCCGGGGTAGCGCCTCAGGCACTCGCCGCGGAAGTACGCCCGCGTCGTGCGCGGTGGGTCGGTGACAGCGCGGGTGACCGTCGCGTCGTCGACGATTCGCTCCATGCCGAGGCGCCGGTAAAGCGAGCGCCCCGGGCGCACGTCGTGGTACTGCAGATCGAGGGCCTGGACACGGTGATCGTCGAGGCCGCAGTCATGCCTGGCGCAGTAGGCGTCGATGAGATCCAGTTTCGCGATCCAGTCGAGGGTGCGATGCAGCGTCGAGGCGTTCGACTCCAGTGCTGCGAGCACGGACTCCCACCGGTCGAGGACGAGCTCGCCAGCGTCGTCTGCGCCGAGCAGGGCGAGCCCGTGCACCTCGTTGTACTTGCGTGCCAGGTCGAGCAGGCGCCACTGCACCTCGATCGCCGTCATGTGCTCGCCGGAGGCGAGTTCGAGCGGGGTACGCAGGGAAAGGTCGTGCGAGACGGCGTGCATCGCCTCGACGGGACGGGCGAGCACGAGCTCGGCACCGAAGGCGTCGTCTTCGATGAGGGCCAGCACGATCGCCGTCACGCCGACCTTGAGGAACGTTGCAACCTCAGCGAGGTTGGCGTCGCCGGTGATCACGTGGAGCCGGCGGTAGCGCTCGGCGTTGGCGTGCGGCTCGTCGCGGGTGTTGATGATCGGCCGTTTGATCGTCGTCTCGAGGCCGACCTCCTCCTCGAAGAAGTCGGCTCGCTGGCCGATCTCGAAATCGGCCGAGTGGCGCCCGATCTCCTCACAGCCGACCTTGCCCGCGCCCGTGTAGACCTGGCGGGTGACGAGGTGCGCGGTGAGGTCGCGGACGATCCGGGAAAAGGGCACAGCGCGGTCGACGAGGTAGTTCTCGTGGCAACCGTAGGAGTTGCCCTTGCCGTCGGAATTGTTCTTGTAGACGGCGATCTCCCCGGCCGCGGGCAGCAGGTGCCTGGCCGCGGCGGCCGAGGCGGCGAGGACGAGCTCGCCGGCCTTGTCCTGGGCGATGAGTTCAAGCGGCGTCGAGCATTCCGGCGTCGAGTACTCCGGGTGGGCGTGGTCGACGTAGTAGCGGGCCCCGTTCGTCAAGACGGTGTTCACGAGGTTCATCTCAACGTCAGGCGCTGCCGCCCCCTCGCGGACGAAGCCGCGGGCGTCTCTGCCCGGGGACTCGTCGCCGAAGTCCCAGCCGACCCGGGCAGCCGCCTCGGCGGCGTAGGCGTTGACGAGCAGCGAGGAGGTCGCCGTCGGGTCGGCATCCGCTTCGCCGGTGACGCGCACCCCATATTCGGTCTCGACGCCGAGAACCTTCGGGATCGCCATGTGGCCGACCCTAGTGGAGTTGCTGCGCCGCCGATCGTCGCTATCGGCGCCCGCCCGCGGCCGCCAGACGGACCTAGAGGTACTGGCCGGTGCCGACCCGCTCGATCGCCCGGCCGCCCCGCTCGTCGCCGTGATCGACGACGGTGCGGACGTAGACGATACGCTCGCCCTTCTTGCCTGAGATCCTCGCCCAGTCATCGGGGTTCGTCGTGTTCGGCAGGTCCTCGTTCTCTTTGTACTCCTGCTTGATCGACTCCGTGAGGTCGGCGAGGCAGATCCCGCGTACCTCGCCGCCAAGGGCGCGTTTGATCGCGAGCTTCTTCGCCCGGCGCACGATGTTCTCGATCATCGCCCCCGAGGCGAAGTCCCGGAAGTACAGGACCTCCTTGTCGCCGTTCTGGTAGGTGACCTCCAAGAAGCGGTTCTCGTCATCCGCCCGGTACATCTCGGCGACGGTCTGCTCGATCATCACCCGGACGGCCTTGGCGGGGTCGCCGCCGCCGAGCTCGGCGACGTCGGCGTGCTTGAGCGGCAGGTCCGTTGTCAGGTACCGGGCAAAGATCTGCTGGGCGGCCGTCTCGTCCGGACGCTCGATCTTGATCTTCACGTCGAGCCGGCCGGGCCGCAGGATCGCCGGGTCAATCAGGTCCTCGCGGTTCGACGCGCCGATGACGATGACGTTCCGCAGCGCCTCGACGCCGTCGATCTCGGCAAGGAGCTGCGGCACGATCGTCGATTCCATGTCGGAGCTGATGCCGCTGCCGCGCATCCGGAACAGCGAATCCATCTCATCGAAGAACACGATGACCGGCACGCCCTCGTCGGCCTTCTCCCGCGCCCTTTGGAACACGAGCCGGATCTGGCGTTCGGTCTCTCCGACGTACTTGTTGAGCAGTTCTGGCCCTTTGATGTTGAGGAAGTAGCTGCGGACGTTCTCGTTGCCCTTGAGCTCGCCGACCTTTCTCGCGAGGGAGTTCGCCACCGCCTTGGCGATCAGCGTCTTGCCACAGCCCGGCGGTCCGTACAGGAGAATTCCCTTCGGCGCCGGCAGCTGGTGCTCGGCGAAAAGCTCTGGGTGGAGGTACGGGAGTTCGACCGCGTCGGTGAGCGCCTCGATCTGCTCGTCGAGGCCGCCGATATCGGCGTAGGTGATGTCCGGCACCTCCTCGAGGACCACCTCTTCGATCTCCGGACGCGGCAGTTTCTCGAGCAGGAGCAGCGACCGTGGGTCCAAAAGGACGCTGTCGCCGGCGCGCAGGCGCGTCCCGGCGAGCGCCTCGGATAGCTCGGCGACACGCTCTTCGTCACCGCGGCCGACGACGACGGCACGTCGGCCGTCCTCGAGGATCTCCTGGATCGTCACGACCTCGCCGGATCGTTCGAAGGCGCGGGCGAGCACGACGTTCAGCGATTCGTTGAGGACGACCTCGTGGCCGCGGCGCAGGCTGTCGGTCTCGATCGCCGGGTGGAGTGCGACCCGCATCTTGCGCCCGCTCGCGAAGACGTCAACCGTGCCATCGTCGTTGTGCTGCAGGAACGTCCCGTAGGCGTTCGGGGTCTGGGTGAGCTTGTCGACCTCGTCGCGCAGTTCGGCGATGTTCTCCTTGGCCTGGGAAAGCGTGTAGGTGAGCTTCTCGTTGTGCGAAAGGGCCTGGGCGAGCTGACCTTTCACCTCGAGGAGGCGCTCTTCGAGGACGCGGACCCGTTGCGGCGCCTCGTGGAGCCGGTGGCGCAGCTCGGCGACCTTTTCCTCAGCGGCCAGAAGGCGTGCCCGCAGTTCGGCGGTCGTTTCTTCGTCCATTCCCGGAGGCCTCCTCACTGCAACCGCGATGTTTCGGACGCTACACCGGGTGGGGCGGGATCCGATCGCGCCGACGCTTCCTTGACACCTCCTGGCCCGCTCGGTACGGTCGACCCCGCTTGGCGAAAGACCAGGCCGGTTCCAATTCTTCTCTCTGCGGCATTCGTCGCTTGCGGCGCCGTTAGGCTGGTGGTGCCGAAGGATCCCGAGGAGGGGCGCGCAAACGCGATGAAGGTCTGGATCGATCAGGATCTGTGTACGGGTGACGGCCTCTGCGAGGAGATCTGCCCTGCGGTGTTCACGTTGCAAGACGACGGTCTCGCCTACGTGAAGGACGGCGCAACGGTGATGACCGACCCCGGCGGCGTGAAGGGCATGGTCGTCGTCGCGGACGGGCTGGAGGACGCCGTCACGGAGGCCGCCGAGGAGTGCCCAGGGGAGTGCATCTTCATTGAGCAGTCCTAGGGGGAACCGGCAGTCCCGCGAGTCACTTCCTCGTTGATTCCGGTTGCATCACCGCGCCGCAATGCGGCGTGCCGCGGTGATGAAGCCCGTGTGCGCCACCATCCGGTGGTCGGGTCGGACCGACCTCCCCTCGATGTGCCACGTGCGCCGGAGGACCTCGAAACTCTCGGCGAGGGCGAACGCCCGGTGGGCGAGGCAGTCGCGCAGTTCGGCGGTCTGGGTGACCGAAGGTACATAGGCGACGAGAATGCCGCCGGGGGTGAGCGCCCGCTCGGCGTGTTCGACGACCCGCCAGGGTTCGGGCAGATCGAGGAGCACCCGGTCGAGCTCTGTCTCGTCGATCCCCTCGTAGACGTCGCGCTCTTGGACGACGAAGGGCGCGTCCTCGCCGAGCAGTTCGGCGACGTTCGTCCGGGCTCGCTGGGCGAAGTCCGGCCGCAACTCGTAACCGGTCACGTGGCAACCGGCGCGCAGGGCGGTCATCGACAGCGCCCCTGAGCCGACACCGGCTTCCAGAACCCTCGCCCCGGGGAAGAGGTCAGCAGCGAAAAGGATCTCGCCCAGGTCCTTCGGGTAGATCACCTGGGCGCCTCGGGGCATCTTTACGATCACGTCGGCGAGCGTCGGCCGGAAAGCGAGGAAGCGCCGGGCAGGCCCTGACCCGCCGTCGCGGCGCCAAGCGACGACCTCAGATCCCGCCGGCTGTCCGATCAGCGCGTCATGCTCGACGATGCCGGCGTGCGTCGAGAACGACGCCCCCTTGGCGAGGCGGATGAGGTAGCGCCGGTCGTGGTGATCGACTAAGAGGACCCGTTCGCCCGCGACGAGCGGCCCGCGGAGCGGAGCGGTGTCCGGCCCGCGGTCCGTCACGAAGCGCCCGGGTGCTCCACGGCCCCGGCGGCGCGGCGGCCGTGGCGCCGGCAGGCGGTGTCGGGCGGACCCACGTGCGTGACGAGGAGGGATTCACCCAGGCGGAGGTCCTTTTTGGCGACGAGCGGCGCCTCGGGTCGGGTGACAAAGTGCACAACCCAGGCCGCGGCGCCGATCACGATCCAGGCGACGCTCCCCTCGAGGAGGCCCCGGCGCAGCCCGCGCCGGGCGAGCTTGCCCGCGACGACGCGCACGAGGGAGGCCACGGCTCAGACGCGGCGGATCTCGAGCACGCTGACGCGCCGCCGACCCTTGCGCCGACCGAGCAGGTAGACCGCGGCGAAGCCGAGTGCCAAGGCGCCGACGCCGGCCGCGACGGCGGCGATCTTCGCCTCGCCGCCGTTCGCTCCGAGCAGCGCACGGAGCTGGCTCTCGACCTCAGCGAGCGAGACGTCGGCGTCGTCGCGACCGCGTTTTGCCTCGGGTGAGCCGGTCATCGCTCGTGCCTGCGCGTTGCGGCTCGCGGGCGCGTGGTCCCACGAGCGAGGACTCCGCGAAAGCCGAAGGCGATGAAGCCGACGAGGGCGGCGACGGCGGCGGCCGCGGTGAGGAGGAAGGGCGCGAACGACCAGCTGCCGGCGAAGGTGCGCCCGGTCTCGGTCTCGAGGGCGCGCAGCATCCCGACGAGCGCGATGAGGGCACCCAGGGCGATCAAGCAGGCACCGGCAACCCCGAAGACGAGACGCCGTCCGAGCTGGCGCAGGGGCGCGACGGTCTCCTGGATCACGTATCGGCGGACGACGGAGGCCGCTTCGCCGATCGCGGCGTGGCTCCGGCGTCGGTCGCTCTCGGCCGCTTCCGCCACGGTTGCTCCTTTCTCGTCGGTGTTGCGACGAAGGTCCGCCGCGAACTGTCGCAGGCTACCGCGCGCCCGTTGCCGAGGCTCGCCTCCCGCTGTCTCGTCCGGGCGCCGGTCAACGCGCGGGCAGGATTGCCGTCCACCGGCGCCGGGTCGGCTTGCCGTAGTCTCGTCGTGTTCATGACGTAGCTACGCCGTCCGCGACGGCTGGAGGCGCCCAAGGTGAGCAAGCTCAAGGACCTCTTCTCCCAGCAGCACCAGAGCCCCTGGATCGACGACTTGAGGCGGAGTTACGTGCGTGAAGGCGGCCTCAAGGAGCTCGTCGGGCTCGGGATCCGCGGCGTCACCTCGAATCCGACGATCATGACGCGGGCGATCGCCGGTGGCACGGCCTACGACAGCCAGTTTGGCGAGCTCGTCCGGGCGAGCGTGGCCGTCGAGGACGCCTACTGGGAACTCGTCCTTGCCGATGTCGTCGGTGCACTCGATATCCTGCGCCCGCTCTACGAGGAGTCCGACGGCGGTGACGGCTTCGTCTCGGTTGAGGTCGCGCCTGCGCTCGCCCACGACACGGCGGGCACGGTCGCCGCGGCTCGGGCCCTTTGCGAGCGTGTCGAGCGGCCGAATGTGCTCGTGAAGATCCCGGCGACGCCGGAGGGCCTCCCGGCGATCAGTGAGGCGATCGCCGCCGGCGAGAAGATCAACGTCACGTTGATCTTCTCCCTCGAGCGCTACGAGGCGGTGATCGACGCCTATTTCGACGGTCTCGAACGGCTTGCTGCCACGGGAGGCTCCCTCGCCACGTCGGCTTCGGTTGCCTCGTTCTTCGTAAGCCGGGTCGACACCGAAGTCGACCGCCGGCTTGAGGCGATCGCGGCGAGCGCCGATGAGACCGCGACGGCCCGCCGCGCCCTTGAGCTGCGCGGCAAGGCCGCCCTCGCCCAGGCTCGGCTCGCCTACGAGGTCTTCCGCGAACGTTTCTCGTCGCCCCGGTTCGCCGCGCTCGCTGCAAAGGGCGCCCGGCCGCAGCGTCCGCTGTGGGCTTCGACGTCGACAAAGAACCCGGCCTACGCCGACCTTTTGTACGTGGATGGCCTGATCGGGCCGGACACGGTGAACACGATGCCGCCGGAGACCGCCGAGGCGTTCAACGACCACGGCACGGTGGCCCGGACCGTTGATGCCGGGGTCGCGAGCTCGCGAGAGGTCCTCGCCGGCCTCGCCGAGGTCGGCGTGCACCTCGAGGACGTGACCGAGCAGCTCGAGGCCGAAGGTGTCGCTGCCTTCGCGAAGTCCTTTGACGAGCTTCTGGCGCGACTTACCGAGAAAGCTGCGACGATCCGTTCGACAAGCTGAGCGGCGCGGAAGGAGGGTGTCGTGGATACGGGCGAAGTGTCGGCGAACGGACCCGGGACCGCAGTCGCCGGCATGGACGTCGCCGAAGCTGCCGGCGAGAGCACGCGCCAGGCGGACCCGCTCGCTCTCGTGATCTTCGGGGCGTCGGGCGATCTCACGCATCGCAAGATCCTGCCGGCGCTCAGCCGTCTCGCCAAGCGAGGGGCGCTCCCCCGCGAGTTCACGGTGATTGGCGTCGCCCGCACCCCGTTGAGCGACGAGGAGTTCCAAGACCGCGCTCTGCAGGCTGGAGGATCCGACAGCTCCCCGGAGTGGCGGGAGCGGGTTCGGCACTTCTCGTACATCTCGGGCGACGGCTCCGATCCGGCGACGTTCGAACGCCTGGCACAGCGGCTCGCGTCCGCCGACAAGACGGTGGGGACGGCGGGGAGCCGGCTTTATTACCTCGCGACCGTCCCGGCGCAGTTCGCCGCCGTCGTGCGTGGTCTCGGCCAGGTCGGCCTCAACGTCGCCGGCCGGGAAGGCGGTTTCACGCGTCTCGTCGTCGAGAAGCCGTTCGGCACCGATCTCGAAAGCGCCCGTCAGCTCTCGGCCGACATCCACGCCCATTTCGGGGAGCAACAGGTTTTCCGTATCGACCACTACATGGGCAAGGAGACGGTGCAGAACATCCTCGCCCTGAGGTTCGCGAACTCGGTCTTCGAGCCGGTGTGGAACCGGCGGCACGTCGACCACGTTCAGGTGATGGTCGCCGAGAGCATCGGCGTCGAAGGCCGCGGCGCCTTCTACGAGCAAGCCGGCGCCCTGCGGGACATCGTCCAGAACCACCTGATGGAGGTGCTCGCGCTGACCCTCATGGAACCGCCGGCGGCGGCCGAGGGCGACGTCATCCGGGACGAAAAGGAGAAGCTCCTGCGCTCGGTCGTCGTCTTCGACGACAAAGAAGCCGTCTCCCAGGTCGTACGGGGCCAGTACGGCGCCGGCTCGATCGACGGAGAGACGGTGCCGGGCTACCGCGAGGAACCGGGTGTCGACCCGCACTCCGAGGTGGAGACGTACGTCGCGATGCGGGTCGAAGTCGATAACT
>JBEKLG010000078.1:0-8104 GCA_050010315.1 Acidimicrobiales bacterium | reverse complement strand
CCGTGATCGACGTATTGCGCCAGCTGGCGGTTCCCAGGGTCGCGCCGGAGAAGCGATCCGGGGCGGTCGTCACCGCGCACCGGGCGACGAACGTCGACGACCCCGTGCGCCTCGGGGTGTTGGTCGAACTCGTCCACCGCCTCGCCGGCCGAGTTGGCAGCGTCACTTTCCCCGTCCATCCCCGTACCCGCCGTCGGCTCGAGGAGCACGGACTTTGGGCCGAACTCGCCGCCGAGGGGATCGTGCTCAGCGACCCCGTCGGCTACCGGACGATGAGCGAACTCGTGGCGCGATCCCGCGTCGTCGTCACCGACTCCGGCGGGCTGCAGGAAGAGGCGTCGTACTTCGGTGTGCCGGTCGTCGTGCTCCGTCAGTCGACACCGCGCTGGGAGGGCGTAGCCGCGGGAACGTCCCAGCTCGTCGGGATGGACGTCGAGCGGGCGATGGTTGCGGTCGACGAGCTGACGACCCCCGCGGCGCAGGAAGCTGTGGCGGCGACCCCCTGTCCCTACGGCGACGGGCACACCGCCGAGCGGGTGGCGACTCTGCTCGCCGAGGAGGGGACCTGGGAGCTCCTGCGCCTCGAGGAGCCCGATTTCATCGGTCGCCCGCCGCCTGCGTGAGGTGGGCGGAGTGAGGTTCGATGCCACAGGACCCCCGGTCGACGCCGTGTTGTTCGACCTCGACGACACCTTGTACGCCCAGTCGCAGTGGCTCGACGGGGCCTGGCGCGCCGTCGCCCGCCTCGGCGTGCCGGGAATCGGCGAAAGGGCGTTCTTGCGTGCCCTGCGTGCCGCCGCGGCCGAGGGCTCCGACCGTGGCGGGATCATCGACTGCGCTCTCGCGGCGCTCGGCCGCAAAGATGTTCCCGTCGCGCCCTACGTCGAGACGTTCCGGAGTTTCCGACCCGATGCGCTGACGCCCTACCCGGGGGTCGATGGCTGCCTCGCCGCGCTCGCGGCGCAGGTGCCGCTCGGACTGGTCACCGACGGGGATCCAGCGATCCAGGCGCACAAGCTCTCGGCGCTCGGACTCGAATCCCGTTTTGCGGTCGTCATCTACGCTGACGAGCTCGGCGGTCGTCGCTGGCGCAAGCCGAGCGCTGCGGCGTTCGCCGCGGCGCTCGAGGCGCTCGCCGTGCGTGCCGAGCACGCGGTCTACGTCGGCGACCGGCCCGACAAGGACGTGGCCGGCGCGAGGGCGGCGGGGATGCGGGCGGTGCGGGTCCTGACGGGGGAGTACCGCGAACAGCCGAGTGACCCCGAGTCGTGGCTCACGGTCGCGAGCGCATCCGAGGTCGCCGCGCTGCTCGGACCCCTGCTCCGGCGTGACCTTCCGCCGAATCCGGCGTTTCCTGGCGGTGACATTGACTGAATGGTCGGGGAATCGGGTGGCTAAAGGCATCGGAATGATCGTCGCCTAGGACATAAATGAGCCATTGCCACAGCAAGCGAATGCGCGGCCACCGAGCGTGGGAAGGTCCAGTGAGGGACGTGGGGTGTTGTGTGAGAAGGTGAGCAGATTTAAGCTCCCGTTTGTGGGCGAACAAGAGAATTCCCTCATCAAGCAGTTGCGGTCGTTCGGCGTCTCCATTGAAGACCTTGAGGCCCTGACCGGGGAGGCGAAGGCGCCGGTGGAGGAAGTCGTGGAGGAGGAATCGCCCCCCGAGACGCCCGCCTCGCCCGATAATCCCGGTGCCTTCGAACCGCTCACTCCGGGGGTGGAGCGGGAACCCGTCGCCGAAGACGGGACCCTGAAGGCGGAGACCGCGGGCCTGCGGCATCAGACGGCGCTCTTTGACGCCAACCAGACCCGCGATCGGATCGTCGCCGAGGCGAAGGACGCTGCCGACGAGATCCGCGCCAACGCCGTGCGGCTCGTCTCGGTGAAGCTCCAGGCCGCCGAGGAAGAGATCATGGCGATGCGCACGAAGGCGACTGAGGAGGTCACGCAGCTCCGCCAGGATACGGCGCGAGTGCTGGCGGCCCGCTTGCAGGAGGCCGCCGACGAGGCTGCCAGCCTGCGGGAGACGGGGCGCGAGGAGTCTCGGGCGTTCTGGGAATCGGCGAACCGGGAGTTCTCCGACGCGCGCCGACGCATCGCCGAGATGCACGAGCGCCTGGCGCAGGTGCTCGACAGCGTGAACGACGCCGTGGCGTCTGTCGAGGAGGCGGCGCGTTCGATCGCCGCGCTCTGCGAAAGCCACCTAAGGAGTGATCCCGGACGCGAAGGGTCGCGCTAGGGCGAGAGCCCTCGACTCGTCGACCCATGGCGCCGCGTTGACGAAGGTTGCGCCGGGCCCTAGGTGTTGAACGACCGATCCTTCGTACTGCGAGGATCGGCCGTCGACGAGCCAGGGAAGGACGCCCCATGGAGCACCTGATGGATCCGGCGACCGAGGCCCGCGTGCGCGCCGACGATCGTGCTCACGTCTTCCACTCCTGGTCGGCGCAGAGCCTGGTCGCTCCGTTGCCAATCGCCGGCGGGAGCGGGTCTTACGTCTGGGATTACCAGGGCCACCGCTACCTCGATTTCTCCTCCCAGCTCGTCAACACGAACATCGGTCATCAGCACCCGACAGTCGTCGCGGCGATCCAGGCCCAGGCCGTCCGGCTGTGCACGATTGGGCCGCAGTTCGCCAACGACGTCCGCGGCGAGGCGGCGCGTCTCATCGCCGAGATCGCGCCGCGTGATCTCAACCGGGTGTTCTTCACGAACGGCGGTGCCGAGGCGATCGAGAATGCCACGCGCCTCGCGCGGCTCCACACGGGGCGCATCAAGGTCCTTGCCGCCTATCGCTCCTACCACGGGTCGACGACGACCGCGATCAATCTCACCGGCGACCCGCGCCGGTGGGAGAACGACTACGGGAGCGCCGGTGTGGTCCACTTCTTCGGCCCCTTCCTCTACCGGTCGCCGTTCCACTCGGCGAGCGAGGACGAGGAATGCGCCCGCGCTCTCGAGCACCTCGAACAGGTGGTCAGCTTCGAGGGGCCATCGACCATCGCGGCGATCGTGCTCGAGACGATTCCCGGCACGGCCGGGATCATGGTGCCGCCTCGCGGCTACCTCGCCGGGGTGCGGGAGCTCTGCGACCGCCACGGGATCGTCTTCATCGCCGACGAGGTGATGTGCGGGTTCGGACGGACGGGCAGGTGGCTCGCCGTCGACCACTGGGCGGTGGCGCCGGACCTCATCACCTTCGCGAAGGGGGTGAACTCCGGCTACGTCCCCCTCGGCGGTGTGATGATCTCCGAACGGATCGCGGAGACTTTCGCGGAGCACGCTTACCCGGGAGGGCTCACTTACTCGGGACATCCGCTGGCGTGCGCCGCTGCCGTCGCGGCGATGAGTGTGATGCGCGCCGAGGGAATCGTCGAGAACGCGGCGCACATTGGCGAGGCGGTGCTGGGACCGGGACTGCGCTCCCTCGCCGAACGGCATCGCTCGATCGGCGAGGTGCGCGGGCTCGGCGTGTTCTGGGCGCTCGAGCTCGTGAGAGACCGCGAGACGAAAGAGCCCGTTGCCCCCTACGGCGGGACGTCGCCTGTGATGGAGGAGCTTGTCGCGGCGTGCCTGGAGCGCGGACTCCTACCGTTCACGAACGACAACCGGCTCCACGTCACTCCGCCCTGCACGATCAGCGAAAGCGAGGCGAACGAGGGCCTCGCGATCCTCGACGAGGCGTTAGTGGTCGTCGACGCCTGCTACGAGGGTCGCTGAACGAGGGCCGTCAAGGCCCGCGCCCAGGAAGGCGCGCCGGGGAATGGCCGCCGCGGGCCTTGGCGCGCCAGGGCGGCCGCGTCGGCCGTGGCATCGCCTTGTGACGCTGGCGTATGGTCGCCGCAAGGTGAACTCACGTCAAAGCGGTGACGGCTCCGTTTCGATCGGCAGGGTGACGATGACCGGGCGCGAAGCCGAGCAGGTTGAGCTGGCGAACGCGTCAGGCCGCACGCCGGTGGTCTTCATCCACGGGCTCTGGGCGTTGCCGAGCGTCTGGGACCGGTGGATCTCGGCTTTCGAGGAGGCGGGTTACGCCGCGCTGGCGCCCGGCTGGCCGGATGATCCCGAGACCGTGGCGGCGGCGAACGACCGTCCCGAGGTCTTCGCGAACAAGAGCGTCGCGCAGATGGCTGACTACCTAAGCGGGATCATCGGTCGGCTGGAGACGAAGCCCGTCCTGGTCGGTCATTCCTTCGGGGGCTTGTTGACCGAGATCCTCGCCGGCCGCGGGATGGCCCGGACGTCGGTCGCGATCAGTCCCGCGCCCTTTCGCGGCGTGGTCGCGATGCCGCTCTCGCTGGTGCGTTCCGTCCTGCCCGTGATCCGCAATCCGGCCAATCGCCGGCGTGCCGTGACGCTCAGCTGCGGCCAGTTCCGCTACGCGGTGGCGAACACGACGAGCGAAGGCGAGGCGAGCGAGCTCTACGCGGCCCACGCCGTGCCGGCGAGCGGCAAGGCGCTCTTCCAGGCGGCCCTGGCCAACCTCAACCCCTTTACGGAGGTGAGAGTCGACACGAGGAATCCCCGCAGGGGGCCGCTTCTCATCATCTCGGGAGAGAGGGATCACTTCATCCCGGGATCGATCGCCCACGCCTCGTGCCGGCGGCAGAGGCGCAACGCCAACGTGACCGAGATTCTCGAGATCCCCGGCCGCGGTCATTCGCTCACGTTCGACAGCGGCTGGCGAGAGGTCGCAGACAGGACGCTTGACTTCATCCGCCGCTTCGATTAGGCGGGCGAAGTCCACCTCCAGAGGTTGTTGGCGCGCCGCTCGGGCGAGCGGCCGGGGAATTGAGGGGGTTCGGCCACGAATCGGCCCTCGGGCCGGCCGCCCGGGGGCAGTCGCGTCAGAGCTTGATCAGCGGCTCGTAATGCTCGAAAACGGGGAACGGGTCGTAGAAGTGATGGATCAGCCGTCGGAACTCCTCGTACTGCGGGGATCCGCGGAATCCCTCGGTGTGATCCTCGATCCGTTCCCACTCGACGAGGAGGAGGTAGCGCGACGGGGTCTCGATACACCGCTCAAGGCGCAGTGACCGAAAACCCGGCATGGAACCGATGATGGACTTGGCGCGATCGAAGGTCTCTTCGAAGCGTTGCTCTTCGCCACTGATCACATTTAGGACGGCATGTTCAAGGACCATGGGCACAGTTTTGCACCGAAGCCGGCGTCGAAGCGGCGCGAACGACAGCCGCAGCAAAGCCCTCGCCTCGATGGTGGCGGCCACCTAGGGCGAACGCCAGAGGCACACCGTCGCATCAGAGCTGGCGGAGGCGAGGAGGCCTCCCTCGGGGTGGAAGGCGACGCTTGTCACGGCGTCCATGTGGACCCCCGCGAGGGTCGCCAGGCCCTCGCCACCCAAAGGATCCCAGAGCCGCACCGTCGCATCGGAGCTGGCGGAAGCGAGGAGGGCCCCCGCGGGGTGGAAAGCGATGCTCCGTACTAGGTCTGTGTGCCCCCAGAGCGTGTGGAGACAGTCACCGCTCTCGGGGTCCCAGATACGCACCGTCGTGTCCTCGCTCGCCGAAGCGAGCACGGTCCCTTCGGGGTGGAAGGCGACAGCCGTCACCGGGAGGGTGTGCCCCGAGAGTATGCGCAGGCAGCCGCCGCTCTCGGGATCCCAGAGTCCTATCGTGTTGTCCTCGCTCGCCGAAGCGAGCATCGTCTCCCGGGGGTGGAAAGCGACGCCGTACACCCATTCGCTGTGCTTCCCGAGGACGCGAAGGCAGCGCCCGCTCGCCGGATCCCAGACCCGCACGGCCCTCTCGCAGCCTGCGGTCGCCAAAAGTTGTCCCGTGGGGTCGAAGGCGATGCTGAACACCCCGTTGGGGTGACCCGCGAACTTGCGCCGGCACTTGCCACTCGCCGGGTCCCATATCCGCACCGTCCCGTCACGGCTCGCCGAGGCGAGGCGGTTCCCCCCGGGATGGAAAGCGACGCTCCAGACGGCGTCCGTGTGCCCGGTAAGTGTGCGCAGGCACTCACCACTCGCCGGGTCCCAGATGCGCACCTTGCCGTCACGGCTCGCGGCGGCGAGGAGCGTCCCTGCGGGATGGAAGGCGACCGCCAATACCGAGTCATTGTCGGCCGCGAGGACGCAGATGCACGTCCAGTCGTCAGTGACGACCGGCTCGCGAGATTGGCTCTCATCTCGCACAGCCCGACTTCTCTGGAGGCTTCCGAAGGCGTCGGCAATGTCGTTTCTGCGTATCGCCCTGCCACACGCCGGGCAGGAGATCTGGAAATACGCCGCAAGCTGCGCCTGAGTCGAGAAGAACGATGCGTCAGCACCGAGGCCTTGACCGCAAAAAGGGCACGGAAGTGATTCCACGATGGAGGTCCTCGCCTGGCTAGCTCTGTCGGGCGACCGCCATCTTTTCATGCCCCAAGTCAGCGTTCTCTCCGGAATCGGCGTGTCATCCGGTGGCGAGAAACGCGCGTGTCTCGACCTGCCGAGAGGTTCGCCGCGATGGTCACGCCCCTGATCCGCCTGCCGGCGCCCAGGTCGGTCGTGCTGCCGCTTCGGCGTGCAGGGCAACGGGCTTAGCCCCATTCCCGAGGCACGCCCCGGCGGGGGAGGGGAGGCGTTCTCGTCCCGCCGATCGCCGGTGCGGCACCTACTCCTCGAACTCCTGAGCGACGTCGAGGTTGTAGAAGGTGGGAGGGCCGTCGAGCAAGGCACCGAGCTTCTGCGCGAAACCGCCAACGACCGGATCGTTCGATTGTTCCATCGCCTCTTCGTACGAGCGGAACTCGATGATGCTGAGGTAGTGCCCGGGGCGGTCCCTGTCGGCCGTCAAGAGAGCCCGCGTCGACCGGAGCGTGCCTCGGTTCTCTTCGTGCATTCTGTCCATGAGCGCTCGAACCTCGTCGATTCGCGAGGTCTTGATTTCCATGATCTGCACGTATCTCGTCACGTCGGGCTCCAATCGGTCGTTCGTCGGGTGGTGAACTGCCATCGCTCTCGACGGTAACGACCCCGTGGTCGGCGACCGGCCGTTTCCAGCGGACGATCCGTTAGCCGACTAGGGAACGGATCGGATGATCAGCCGGGAATAGCCGCGAAGGTCCCGGTGAGAATGAGCGGATTGGCGAGGAAAAGGGGAGTCGGCGGGACCCCGTCGGTCGCAGGTGCGACCGGCCTTGGCGAGGTGGGTTTCACCCGGCAGGACCGGGTTTCGGCCGGGACTAGCGACGGCCGAGGTCCTTGTTGACGAAGGTGTCCTGGTCCCGGGTGTATCCGGGCTCGGGATCGCGCTCCCACCTAGGGTGCGGCGGATCGCGTGCTGTGAACGGTTAGTATACATAGAGATAAGTGGAGCTATCATGAAATGATGTATTAGCAGCCTTGCCCGCTGTCAGGGAACCGTGATCCGAGCCGGCCTCCAGATGGAGACGGGCGTGGCGCAAGGTCATGTCAGCCGAGGAGACATCCGTTGGGAATGGGGCAATTCGCAGGACCGAAAAGCGGCCGGTAGACATCGAGTATGGAGCTTCGTGTCGAAAGGGTCGTCGACGCGGCGGGCGCTGGCGCCTGGCACGCGATTGACGAGGTTGCCGAGCCGTTCGACCACCCGGGGCTGCTTGCCGACCCGTTGGAAGAACTTGTCGCGCAACTGCCGGACGGTACGCCGTCTGAGAGGAGAGCCTTCTACGTCGCCTATGTCGATGGTGTGGCCGTCGCGGCAGGGGCGACCGAACTCCCGATGGCCGACAACCTGCACCTCGCGAGCCTCGTGCTCATCGTGCCGCCCGAGCTTCGTCGGCGCAGTTATGGACGTCAGATGTTCGAGTTCTTGCGCGAGCAATGCCGTGCGGCCGGCCGATCGGTGCTCGTTGGCCAGGTAGGCGCTCCGCTCGATGGCACGTCGGCGGGGGAGTCCTTCGCCGCCGCCGTCGGTGCGCGAGCTGTCCTCGAGGGAATCCGCAGCGAGCTGAAACTGGCAACGATCGACCGAGGCGCTCTCCACGCTCTCGAGCGGGAGGCGTTGTCATTGGCGGCGGGCTACGAGGTCCTCCAGTGGATTGACCGTGCGCCGGACGAGGCTCTCGAGGGCATCGCGCGGCTGTGGGGAAGCTTCGTCGTCGAGGCTCCGATGG
>JBEKLG010000077.1:0-8117 GCA_050010315.1 Acidimicrobiales bacterium | reverse complement strand
CGCCAGCGAGCCTCGCCGCCTACCAGCTCGGCAACCTGAGCAGTTGTTAGCGGCTGGCCGCACGCGGCAAAGACTTCCCGAGACGTGACGAGTACGTGCTGGGCCATCGGATGTGGCGACGTGAAACGGTGGCTCGGTGGATGGAGCGGAAGCCTGGCTCAGCGCGGCTCTGGTCGGCTCGGGGCACTGGCTGTCTCAACGCGAGTACCCAGCGAGCGCTGACACGCCGGGTGAGGGGGTCCGGCTAGGTGTTGCTGCCACTGGCGAAGCGGGCCAGCAGAGGGGTGAGCACGTGCGCGTTGGGGGATCCCCAGCCTGTCACCGGGTCCCATCCAGGAGTCGCCTGGTAACCGTTGAAGCCGGTCGTAATGTCGTGAAAGGCCTTGTGGTAGCTGGAGCTGCGGCCGATGTCGTAGATGGCGGGGTTGACGAAGCCGAGGTCTCTATGGGCGTACTCGTCGGCCAGCGCCATGATTCCCGCCCAGAGCGGCGCGGAACCGCTCGTGCCGGATTCCGTTATGAGGTATTTCGCGCCATCGGAGGTGTAAACCTGCGCCATGCCGCCGGGCGCAGCAGCGTCGGCGGCCACGTCGGGCACGCCCCTCGTCTTGGAGATCCCCGGCACGCCATCTTGATAGGCGGGGCGGGCGTATAGGCGGTTGAAGCCGCCGCCTGAACCGGTCCAGGCGGTCTCGCCGATGTAGGCGCCGGTTTTGGGATTCGCGCTGAGCTGCGTGCCGCCGACGGAGAGCACGAGCGGGTCGGAGGACGGGAGTTCGACCTCCTTGACCTGCCGCCCGCCCCACCCCCAATCGGTGGGGTACACGCCGTTGTCGCCGGAGCTGGCGACTACCGTGACGTGGTGAGCCTCCGCCCCGAGCAGGATGGAGTGCATCTTGGCTACCTGAGCCGGGGTGAAGTAGTGCGATCCCAAGCCCCAGCTGATCGAGGCCACGTCGGTGTGGGAGACAACGAGCGGCAACGCGGCGAGCATGTCCGCAGTCGCGTTTGCGGGGCTCTTGTCCCAGGACGCGGGAAACAGCACCACCCGGAGGGTCGCGCCAGGCGCGACCGCGTGCAGGATCTCGAGGTCGCCGATCTCCTCCCCCGTCGCCTGCGATCGCGAGGCTGAAGGAACGAGGCTCGTCACGACCTCGATGCGTGCGGCGGGCAGATGGAACCTGCTGTCGAAGGCCGCCAGGTCCTGATGGATGTCGGTGGGTCCTTGGCTGGGGACAGGGACAGGGACGACGGCCGTCACGATCTCGCCACGGCCGTCGATCCCGCGCTCCAGCAACGGCTGGATCCCGTACGCGACCTGGATCTGCTGCGGGGAGTAGCAAGGGTCATCCAAGCAGTACAACGTGGAGCTGGGCAGTGGAATCGTGGTCGTGGTCGTGGCCGCGCCGGTCGCGCCGCCCCGGATCACCGCGGTCGGGACCCCAAACACGACTGCTGCGAGCGCGAGCAGGCACACTCGCCTTGAGCCAGTGAGGCGCCTTGGATAGATCCCGCTCTGCATCAACCCTCCTTCAGATAGCCGACCTGCGCGTGGGGACGACCGGGTCTCCAGCGCCTTGGGCGATCCCATCGCCTTGTGAGGTCCGCAACCCCGCGGCGCAGGTAGGCCGCGTCACGCACGCTCCTGTCACGGGACCTGCGCCGGCTGGCGTGTCGGCTCGACCGCCCGTACATCGCATCATAATTGGGCAATCTGGGCGCGTCCCTCGGCGCAACGCCATGGGCGCAACAAGCAAATATCGGCGACCGCGGGGGTGCCCCAGAACGCGAAGCGCGATCGAGCCTTCGCCCACGCCCCAAGGTGCCGTACTGCCGCACCTACCCGGCGGTTAGGGACACCTGCGAGCCGTTCCTCGTGTGAACGTTTGGGGGCATTGCTTCAAACGTTTGCTCTCGGGTCGCGTATTCGATTCAAGGCAAGAACGCCGCAACTACGGGCTCGATCTGTCCTGATCCGTAGTTGCTTACCAAGACCAGAGCTGAGAGAACCCTAGGTCAGTTCGTCTCAATGAAACGGAGAACGGCGCTGCGGTATTCGTCTGGCGCTTCGATGCTTGGGATGTGGCCACAGTCCCGTATCACGTCGAGGTTTGATGTCACGATCGCGTCAGAAATCGGGCGAGCCTGGGCCGGTCCGCAGATGAAATCGAGTTCGCCGGCGACGACAAGCGTCGGGCGAGCGATCTTCGAGGCGAGCGGGCGCAGATCAATCGTCTGATAAAGCCCACCCTCCCAAGCCTTCGCCGCGGCGAGATCCGCGGTGAGGTGCTGTTTCATCTCAGCGAGTCGACGCGCGACGTCCGGTCGATCCGGATGTGCCGTGTACAGGGGGAGCACCGTCGCCATCATCTGTTCAATTTCATGAGCATCTTCGGCGGCAAGGACGCTCTCGGTCCACGAGTCCATCGTCGACTTCGCCTCAGGGAACCAGGCGGCTCCCTCATGGCGGCTGACGGCACGGTCGAACTCCTCTTCGGCGGTTCCCCCTTCGTCTTCGTCGACCTCGGTTCCGATGCCGAACGCCGCTACCGCGATGCATGCGTCGATAGCGCTCGGAAAGAGAGCAGTGTACGCGAGCGCCGTGGTCCCTCCGAACGAATGGCCGAGGACGAGAACGTGATCAAGGCCAAGTGCCTTACGAATCTCGTCGTAAAAGGCGGCATGACCTTCGGGCGAGTATCTTGACGAATCTTTCGGTGGCGTAGAAGCGCCGGAGCCATGGGGATCGATCAGATAGCTTTCGAAGACGTCGGCGAAGAGGTCCGCATCGGTCCTCATATACGCTGCTGCGAACCCCGGGCCACCAGGGAACATCAACGTTGGCCGTCCCGACCCGACAACCTCGTAGCTAGCTACGCGGCCGCCTGTGAGCTCGACGGTCTTTGCCATTAGACGTCTCCTTCGATGGGTCAACCCGGTTGGCGCCGAATATCACAGCGGTGACTTTGAGTTGTCGCTTTAGAATAGCGACCTGCTCGATCGACTACGACAGTCACCGTTCGATCGATCGAAGGGAGAACGACGGGGCCCTACCGGCGAGTGTATTCAGCCGAGCGTCACCCTCTCGCGTCAGCGACCCGGCGGTATGGGTCGCGTTGGCCGTCCGAGACCAGCGCCTTATTGGGCGACCCTGGTACGCGTTGGTCAGATCTGCGGGAGTCGCCTCCAATGCCTCGGTTGCCTCGAGGACCGACCGTGGCGACGGTATGCACTGTATGGTCCATGGGCATGGACCCACTGGTCGCCCACCAGCGGGCGCAGGACACCTTCGCCCATGTGCTTGTCGCCGTGACATCCGATCAGCTGTCGTCACCCACGCCGTGTCCTGAATGGAATGTGAAGGCCCTCATCGACCATGTCATATGGGGCAACCAGCGAGTCGTAGAGCGAGGCGGTGGCCAAGTGGCGCCACTCCCCGAAGACCTCGGCGCCGCCCACCGCGCCTCTGCCAAGGCGGCGCAGGAGACCTTCGCTGAGCCCGAGGCCCTTACGCGCAACTACCAGTTGCCCATCGGAGAAATTCCCGGCACCGCATTCATCGAGTTGCGGACAAGTGACCTTCTTACCCACGCCTGGGACCTCGCCATCGCGACCGGACAGCCAACCGACCTCGACCCGGAACTGGCGGAATACGTGCTCTCGTTCTCGAAGCAAATGATGAGCCGCCCTGGTCTCCGCGGTGATGGTCGTCCATACGGTGAGGAGCAGCCCTGCGGCGACGAGCGCCCAGCAGCGGATCGAGTCGCGGCCTTCCTCGGCCGCAAGCTGAGCTGAAGGAGAGACCGGAAGTCGCCCCACGCCGGCGGGGCAGCTCTCCGACCGCCACTGGCACGGCAACACCCGCTGCGACCGCGGCGCGGGGCACGCCGGGTTCCCGAAGCGCAAAGGGCACCCCGAAACCCAGATCTAACGCGGCAAGTGCCCCGGCCGGCTAGGGAAGCGTCTCTACACCGTGGACGATACTGACCGTGGAAATTCCGGTCTTGCACTCCTTCGTGCGAAAGGCGCCGGTCATGATGTTGGTGTAGGCGATCAAGCTCCCATCCAGGTTCTCCTGGGGGTGATAGTGAGCCTTCCCGGCAAAGGACCCGGTCACCGAAAACGAGTTGCCAGGCGCCGGAAAGACAATCACCAAGATCCCGGACGTCTTGCTGGTGTAAACGAGGCCCTTGCCGCCCGTGTAAGCCCGAGAGGTGTAGTCCTGCGAAACCACCTTCGAAGGCGCGATCGAACTGGGCTGCCACGTCTCGGTACCAGTCAGGTCGGCGCCGACCCCCCCGACCGGGCAACCGTGGACCACGGTGGACACCGTGAGGGTCAGCTTCCCTCCGGCGACGTGCGCCACGTTGGAGTGCAGGGTCTTACAACCGCCGACGTCAACCGAAATGGTGAGCGTGTCCTTCTGCACGACTTTTGAGCGGACCGGAGGGCTGAGCCCTATGATCCCGGCCACCTGCGTGCAGGTGATGGTCCCGGTCGCGACGGTGGGATGGTGCTTGGCAGGTGCCAGCGCCGGGCCGGCGAGGATCCCCGGTACGCATAGCATCGCGATTGCAGCCGAACAAAAGATCGAAGCCCGTGCTGCTCGCCTTCCTCGACGAGCATGAAATATGGTCCTCATAAGTGCAACATTAGGATTGGTGGAGGGCCTGTGCCAGGGCTGATGGGCCTTGATTAGCGAGGTATTTGCTCGCCACTCGCCCTGGCCCGCGCCTTGGACAGCGCCAAGCTGAGGTGTAGGACGCCGGTGCAGTTGCTGCCCAGGAAGCCGAGCTCAGGTCCGTGCGTTTCCCGGTTGAGCAACTTCGGAAAGACATCTGGAAACAGCCCGGTCGCCGGGGACACCATTGGGCCCTGCACCACAACGCGGCCGGGACCATGGACCACCCGGACGCCGACGAGCCCCCCGCGAGCGCTGCGTTACGAGCGTGGCAATCGCGGTTGGTGACCGAGGCGTTCGGACGACGCCGACAGCGCCGTTGCGTACGATGAGTTCGCTGAGGATCGGCCTGGTCGGGTGCGTGAAGTCCAAACAGACACGCCCGTCTCCCGCCCGGGACATGTACACGTCGCCATTGTTCCGCGGCCGCATGGAGGCGGTCGAGTCAAGTTGCGACACCTGGTTCGTGCTGTCCGCAAAACACGGCCTGCTTGATCCGAGTGAAGTCATCGAGCCGTACGACGTCGCCCTAAAGGATCTGCCTTCGGATGCCCGACGGGCGTGGTCAAGGAAAGTACTCGATGCCCTGTTCGGCCGTTTCGGCGACCTATCTGGAGAGGTCTTCGAAATTCATGCCGGCTCCGCCTATCGGAACAACGGTCTCGTTTCGGGACTCAAGGCCGCAGGGGCGACGATTGAGAACCCGACCGAAGGTCTGAACCGCGGTCAGCAGCTCGCGTTCTACAGGGGCCGCCCCGCGCCATCTTTCGACCTTTCGACCCGCGGACCAGGTCGGCCCCGTGCCAGCTACGGCCGGATCGGAGAAATGCTCGACGAAAGCAACGAAGAATCGGTCACGGTCTCGTTCGCCGAAGTAGAGGACATTCTCGGGAGACCCCTCCCAGCATCGGCAAGGAAATACCCGTCGTGGTGGGGGAATACCGATCACTCACCCCAAGGCCGAGGGTGGCTCGCCTTCGGATGGCGAGTGGGGCGGATTCGCATGGTTAACGAGGAAGTCCGATTTGACCGACAGAGCCGACACGCAGGCCGGGCCGAGGAACGAACTCGACTTCACACAATCAACGGAGAAGTGCCAAACGGAAGACGCCCGGCAGCGCGTGACGACATTCAGCTCGAGAACATTCATCCGATCGCCTCCTTCACCTATCGCTGGCCAGTTGCAACGGAAACCTTCGATCGCGGTTGGGAGGCAACGATCGTTGCCGGCGGAGCCCGCCACCTCCTCCGGCACGGCATTGGCGGGCGCGTGGTGTTCGGCTCGTGGCGTCCCCACTCGGTGACGTTCCTCGACGGCCAGCCGGCGGTGGAGGCCGCGGCTGAGGACGCCTATCAGCAGACCCGAAAGCTCGTGAGTCTCATCAAGGGGGCCGATCGCCGAGACGTCCGAGAACGCACCGATCTGCCTGCCGGCTACGAAGGTTTCGACATCTGCCGACAGAAGGACGCGATCGACGCCCCGCCCGCGCGCTCGTCACTGGTCGTTCGCCTCGCCGAGGACGATCTCGAAGGGTGGGCACGCCACGCTCTTCTCCGCGTGGCGCTTCGCCGTTCCTGGGGCGGCGCCAGGCCAGCCACAACAACGGCGCTCCCTCAATCGGAGCCGTCGCAACGGCCCGTGGTTAACCGAAGCCCGGCTGATACGACCGCCATCGTCGAAGCGCTGCTCGACCACGGTGCCCTGATCGCGGCGCGCCCCTCGGGTCAGCCGGTCAGTGAGGCGAATCAGTTCGTGATCGACAATCCGTTCGCTTTCCTCCTCGGCGTCATCTGCGACCAGGGCATCAAAGCCGAGCGCGCCTGGGCCGTGCCGTGGGAGCTAAGGCAGCGTCTCGGACACCTCGACCCGTATCGACTCGCCAATGAACCGGAGAGCGTCGTTGCCGCGTTCTGTCGGCGGCCTATGCTCCACCGGCTTGTCAACGTCGTGCCGACGTGGATCGTGGACGCGGCTCGCCGGGTAGTGGCCGAGTACGGGGGGGATGCGGGCCGCATCTGGGCCGACAGCCCGAGCGCGGTCGCTCTGCAGGCGAGGCTCCTCGCCTTCGAGGGCATCGGGCAGAAGAAGGCGGCGATGGCGGTCGAGATCCTCGAACGGGACCGCGGTGTCCCGATCAGTGATCTCGCCGGAAGTGATGTGGCATACGACGTCCACGTCCGGCGGGTCTTCCTACGCACGGGCTTGGCCGAGACTGACGACGTCGGCGAGATGGTCGCAGACGCCCGAACGCTCAATCCCGCTCGCCCGGGGAGTCTGGATCTCCCCGCGTGGGACATCGGTCGACGCTGGTGTCACCCGGTCGACCCGAGCTGTGGTGAGTGCGCGCTCAGCGACGTCTGCCCCAGGTTGATCCATCGCGCCGACAGAGTCCGGGGGATGTGAGCAGAGCGGACTGGATGCCGCCCAGCCCGGACGAGAACTCGGCGGCGCCAGCGCTGCGCCAACACATAGATCATTCCGTGCTCATGGTGCTTGGCCTGACGGCTGGCGAAGCATCGGCACTGACCGGACGCTGCTACGAGGCGTACGGACGCTGGCGACAGGCACTTCGGTCAATGCAGCTACTAATGGAGCAAAACCGCTCAGCGATGAATCGTTCCGGCGTGACTCGCGGAGGTGATCCAATCCGGCATGCTGCCTCACGGATCTGGGATGAGCTGGCTCCTCAGGTCGGGCTCATACCAAGCCAGGTCCTCCGGTCAACAGATTTGATGGCAACTGTCCATGTGGATGCTCGATGGCGTCCCGGTCCTCAGCAGCCTCTTGTCAACGCGGGACACGCCTTCGGGCCGCGACAAACCACCGTCGACCTAGGGAGTTGGGATCGAGTGCGGTATGCCGGGATGCTCCTTGATCTCGGATTTCGGCCACCATTCCCCGTGCCGAACGACGCTGACCGTTGCAGCCAAATCGTTGATCAGTACACCGTCGAACGGGCTCACCTCATCGAACTGACCCGTTCAAAAGCAAGTGCCTACACGGGTCGGGACCTAGAGGCACTCATAGCCCACGTGGTGGATCGGTGGCGTCGGGCATCTCGCAATCTTGGATCTGGTCCGCCCATCAACCGCGTCAACAACGTGGTTCGGCACAACACCTAGGGCACCGACTCAGACCCGCGCCCCTCCGCACCCGTGTGTGCCCGGCGTCATGGCTAGGGCCGGGGGGTTCCTGTCTCCCAGCCCCTACGCCGCCACGTGGGCGAACGTGGGCACCTGTCCGCTGGCCCTCTAGCTTCCCGCCCTAAGCGCCCTGTTCTCCTGCTGCGCCGGTTGCGGCCGCCCTCTCTCCCCGCCGACCGGGCAGCCGGTCCGCGATTCGTCGTCCCCTAAGGCGGGGCGCGTCCTTAAGCTCCAGGCGGCCGATGGCCGGCACGGACCTCGGGAAGGGTGGCGATGCGACGCGCCAGATTCA
>JBEKLG010000076.1:0-8152 GCA_050010315.1 Acidimicrobiales bacterium | reverse complement strand
CTTGTCGCGCAGATACGGATGCGGCCGGCCGAGCGCACGGTCGCGCTTCAGCTCGAACGCCACATCGAGGACGGTGTCGAGCTCGTTCTTCGTCCACTCGCAAAAGTCGATGACGTCTCGACCCCGGAGATCTGTCTGCATTCTCCCTCTCCTCCGACTCGGTGGCTTTCGGCAGCTAGACGGCCCCGAGGACCAGGGCGAGCAGCGCCATGCGCATCACCACCCCGTTGAACGCCTCGACCCAGTAGCGGGCGTGGGGGGTGTCGTCGACGTCGGTCGCGAGTTCGTCCATCCTCGGCAGCGAGTGCAGGACGATCGCCTCGGCCTTTGCCTTCTCCCGCATGAGGGCGCGGGTCACGCGGTAGGCGGGAGGGGTGAGCCCGTGCTCCGCCACCTCTTCCCGAGATTTCGTGTAGTCGGCCTGGACGACCGGTTCCATGTAGATGACGTCCGCCACTGAAAGGCCGTCTTCGACGCTTTCGCACTCGGCGTAGGAGACGTTGCGCGCCGCGAGCTCGGCGGCGAACTCCGGGGTGAGCGACATCTCCGGCGGGTGGACGAGCAAGGCAGTGAGGTCGAACTGTGACATCGCGTAGAGGATCGAGTGCATCGTGCGCATCCGCATGTCCCCGACGCAGAGCACGTTGAGCCCGTCGAGCGTGCCCTTGTCCTTCCAGATCGTGTAGAGGTCGGTGAGCACCTGGGTGGGGTGCTCGCCCCAGCCGTCGCCGCAGTTGATCACCGGCACCGAGGCCCACTTCGCCGCTTCCGCCGGCGCGCCCTGCTCGAAGTGGCGCATCGCGATGACGTCGCCGTAGCACTCGAGCATGTTCACCGTGTCTTTGATGCTCTCCTGGTAGAAGTCCCCGGCCCGCGTCATCCTCGCGTCGGAGAAGCCGAGCACGTGCCCGCCGAGGCGGTGCATCGCCGCCTCGGTCGCTAGCCGGGTCCGCGTGCTCGGCTGGTAGAACGCCGTGACCAGGGTCTTCGATCCCAGCAAGTCGCTATTCTCACGGCTTTCGGCGATCGGCCGTAGCTCGTCGGCGACCCGGAAGACCTCGAAGTACTCGTCGCGCTCGAACTCCCGCAGCGACAGGATGTCGGCTCCGGCGAAGCTCCTCATTCTCGCTCTCCTTCCCACCATCTACGAGCCGAAGGTGTCGATCATGCTCCGCACGTCGCTGCCTAGCGGATAGAGGATCGCGCAGGTGGCGCCGGCGGCAAGGTACTCGTCGACCTTGGCGCGGCACTCCTCCGGCGTGCCGGAGGCGGTGATTGCCTGGACGGCGTCGTCTGGCACGAGCCGCATCGCCTCGTGGATCTCCTCGGGTCCCGCCGGCCAGGTGAGGACCTTGCCGATTGCCGCAATGAGCGCCGGGTCGACCCCGCTCGCGGCCATGATGTGGGGCTGCTGGCCGAGGTACTGGGTGAGGAGCTCGCGCGCCCGGTCGAGGGCGAACTCGCGATTCTCGTCGAGCGAGCACACGACGAGCTGGGGCCGGTCGATCTCCGCGACGGTGCGCCCGGCGCGAGCGGCGCCGGCGGCGAGGTGCTCCATCGCCTGCCGGTCGTACTCGGGGCTCACCATGTAGTTGAGGACGACCCCGTCGGCGATCTCGGCGGCGAGCTCCATCATCTGCATGCCCGTAGCGCCGACGTAGATCGGCACGTGCTTCGGCGAACGGTCGCCGTGCACGATGTCGATCTCCACGCCGTCGAGGTGCACGAACTCGCCGTGATAGGTGACACGCTCCATCGCGAGCAGCTTGCGCGTCGCCTCGACGACCTCGCGCATCGCCGTGAGCGGGCGGCGACGGTCGACACCCACCTTGGTGGCGAGCGGCTCCCACCACGCCCCCAGCCCGAGGATCACCCGCCCCGGCGCGAGCTCGTCGAGCGTGACGAACGTCGCGGCGAGCAGCCCGACGTTGCGGGTCCAGATCGGGATCACCCCGGAGGCCACCTTGATCCGGCTCGTCACCGCGGCGTACGCCGCCATCGGCACGGTCGCCTCGCGCACGAGGCGGCTCTCGGCCTGCCAGACCGCCTCAAAGCCGCGTTCCTCGGCGTAGCGGGCGTAGGCCATCCCGTCACGGATCGGGTGCATGTCCTGGAGGTACAAAGCGGCCCTCATCACGACCCCCGGCGCGGATCGTAGGTGTGCGGCGGTGTCTCCTCCAGGCGTCGGAAGAGCCGTTCGCTCACGCGCCGCTCGGATGCCGCGGCTTCTCCCTCCTCGACCCGGGTCGAGCGCCCCGCCTCGACGACGAGCTGGCCCGCGACGTAGACGTCGCGGACTTTGCCCGCAGACAGGCCGAAGACCCAGTGCCCGGCGAGGTTGTCGGCTTCAAGCCGAGTCGGCGCGTCGTAGGCGAGCACACAGAGATCGGCGGGCGCGCCGGGACGCAGCGTGCCGAGGAGCGGCTCGTCGTAGACGAGGCCGACGAGGCGGGCGCCTTGCGCCAGGTGGACGAGCGGCCACTCCGGCGGCGTGGCAGGGTCGGACTCCTTGGCACGGAAAAACCCCGCCTGCGACTCGGCGAACATGTCCCCGCCGAGCCCGTCGGTCCCGAGGGCGACGTGCGCGGCCCGCCGGTTGAAAGGCGAGTACCCCACGGCGTTGTTCATGTTCGAGCGCGGGTTGCAAACGACGGTCGCGCCCGCCCTCTCGATCAGGTGCGCTTCGGCCCCGTCGACGTGCACGCAGTGGGCGAGCAGCGCCCGCTCGCTGAGCACGCCGGCGGCGGCGAGCCGCTCGGCCACCCGTCGCCCGCTTTTCGCCAGGGCGTCGCGCTCGTCGACCTCGTCCTCGGCGACGTGGATGTGCACCCCGACGTCGGCACCAGCCGCCAGGCCGGCGCAGGCTTCAAGGGTCTCCTCGGACAGGGTGAACGAGGCGTGCGCGCCGACCATGCCACGGGCGAGAGCTCGGGGACGGCCGAGGAAACGCCGGTTCTCTTCGAGACCGGCGACGGCGCGTTCGCGGCCATCCCGGTCGGTGACCTCATAGCAGAGCACGGAGCGCACCCCGAGAGCGCCGAGCGCCTCGGCGATCACATCGAGCGAGCCGTCGATGAAGTTCGGGGAGGCGTGGTGGTCGACGATCGTCGTCGTCCCGGCGGCGAGGGCGTCGAGACCGCCCCGCAGCGCAGAGGCGCGCACCGACTCCTCGTCGAGGGCGCGGTCGAGCCGCCACCAGACCCGCTGGAGGATCTCGGTGAAATCCCTCGGTGGCTCGAGCGCGTACGGCATGCCCCGGGACAGGGCCGAGTAGAGGTGGTGGTGGCTACAGACGTTGCCCGGCACGATCAGCGAGCCGCTGCAGTCCCGGCGGGCCACTCCCGCCGGCGGCGTGCCGAGAGATCGGACACGCCCGCCAGACAAGACGAGGTCGGCACGGACGATCTCGGGCGGCGCCAGCGCGACGACGACCGTCGCCCCGCAGAGCGCCACCGACGCCGCGGGGTCGGCACCCGGCCCGGCCATCGCCTAGCGCTCGACGCCGGTAAAGAGCACAGCCACCCGCTCGTCGGGACGCACCGTCTCTTTAGCGAGCAGCTCGATTAACCCGGCGAGTCCCGCCGAACCGGTGGGACTGACGGGATAGCCCGCCTGGTGGCCGAGCTCGTGGGCGCTTGCCAGCCGTTCCTCACCGACGACGACGGGCCGTCCCCCCGTTGTGAGCATGCCGCGCGCCACCGCCAGCCAGTCGTAGGTCTCGTCGTCGAGGATGCCCTCGGCGATGCTCTTGGGCTCGTCCTCCCACGGCCACATGTAACGGGAGCGCCGGAGGGCCGCGGCCTGGAGCACGCGGTCGATCTCTGCGGCGTCGGGTGATTCCGGCAGCTCGCCGCGCACCCTGGTGTAGGCCCGTGCCAGCGGGTGGGCGCCGCACGTCTGCACCGTGTGGAGCCTCGGCAGCCGCTCCAGCACACCTAACGAGCGCGCCTCTGCGAAGGCCTGAGCGCAGCTGCTGGCGAGGGCGCCCCCACCGACCTGGACGACGAGGTGGTCGAGAGTGAGCCCGGCCGCCGAGGCCTGCGAGACGATCTCGTAGCCGAGGGTCTCCCCGCCCTCGATCGCAAGGCCGTTGAGGTTCCCCTGGCAGGTGAACGCGACGGCACCGCGCTCCAGTGCGACCTTGAGCCGGCCGTAGGTCGGGTCTCCGCTGCTGCCGGCGGGGCGGTCGCAGAAGACGATCTGCGCCTCGAGCTCGCCGAGCCGGGCGAGGATGGCCCTGCCGGCGTCGGCCGGCACGAAGACGCAAAGCCGCCAGCCGCCAGCCGCGGCGACCACGGCGGCGGCGAGGGCGGCGTTTCCACAGCTCGCTATGGCGAGCGTCGGGCGGCGCTCGCGATCGGTGAGGCCGAGGAGTTCGGACACCTTCAGATGTAACGCCACACCCAGCAAATGCCGCGCCTTGTGCGAGCCGGCGACGTTGCGGGTCTCGTCCTTCACCCAGACCCCGCCGGGCTCGACAAAGCCAAGGGCCGCGGACAGGGCCGCATTGCGCCCGAACGGCGTCACAACGAAGCGCCGGCCGTCGACCCCGCCGACCACGGCGTCGAAACTTCGCACGAGCTCGACGAAGGCGGCGTCGCCCATCCCGCCGGCGATGGCGCGGTGGTAGCTGGCGAGCAGCTGCCGGTAGGAGACGAACGGGCACCGGTCGAGCTCGTCATCGCCCGGGAAGCGGACCTCGGCCGTGTCGAGCACCCGCACGAGCACGTGGTCGACGTCGTCGCGCCCGCTGTTCGGACAGCGGAAGGGGTAGGGGTCACCTGGCTCCGGCGAGGCGCCGCAGCCGCCACAGACGAGGGTGCTTAAAGGTGCGGTCACGAAACGGTCACCCCCGTTGCCGCGTTGAACTCACGGATCGACTCGTCCCACATCAATAGCTCGGCGCGCAGATCCCGCCAGAAGGATTGGCTGCGCCGGGCGTTGAATGCGTCGACCGCCACCCCCTGCTGCTCCACCCAGGTGAAGTAGCCGAGGTTGAAGATCCGGGCGCGGTCAGCCTCCGTCGTCTCCAAGAGGTGGTCGCTCGTCGCGCCGAGGATGAAGCGGCCGAAGGCCTCGGCGGCGCACGCCCCGGTAAAGCCCGCGGGATAGTCCCGGGCGACGATGCGCTTCCGCTCGCTGCCGTACATCTCGGCGCCGTCGGTGGCGACGGTCACGACGACGTCATCGGGGCCAAGTCCTAGGTACTTGGCGGTCTTGATGGCGGCGACGACGTTGCAGATGCTCGACAGGCCGAAGTGGTCGAGGACCGCGAGGATCTCGGGTGCACAGCCCCGGCGGGCCAGGAACGCCTTGCCGGCCGGCGAGGCGAAGAGCACGGCGAGCTGGTCGGTGGCGCGGTCGGTGACGGCCGTAACGATGTCGGTGTTGTAGACGTTGTGGATGTACGGGATGTGCTTGTCGCCGATCCCCTGGATGTTGTGCTCGCCGAATCCGTTGTAGAGCATCGTCGGGCACTCGAGCGCCTCGACGGCCACGATCCGCGCCCCGTAGGACTCCTTCAGGTAATCGCCCGCCCCCAACGTGCCGGCCGAGCCCGAGGCGGAGACGAAGGCGGAAAGCCGCAGGGTTGGCTCGTGTTCGCGCATCTCGTCGAAGACACGGCCGGCGGCGGCTCCCGTGCAGCAGTAGTGCACGAGGTGGTTGCCGAACTCCGAGAACTGGTTGAAGATGACGTTCCCCGGGTCCTGCGAGAGCTCGGCGCAGCGGTCGTAGATCTCTTTCACGTTGGACTCGCTCCCCGGCGTGGCGATGACGTCGGCCGGGTCGGCCACCCAGTCCTCGAGCCACGAGAAGCGCTCCCGGCTCATCCCTTCCGGCAGCACGGCGACGCCGCGACAGCTCATGAGACGGGAGATCGCCACCCCGCCGCGGCAGTAGTTGCCGGTCGAGGGCCACACCGCCCGCTGCGACGTCGGGTCGAACCGCCCGGTGACGAGGCGTGGCACGAGGCAGCCGTAGGCCGCGAGCACCTTGTGGGCCCGGATCAGCGGGAAGCGGTCGCCGAATAGGACGACGATGCGCGCATCGACCCCGGTCAGCTGTGCCGGCAGCACGGCGTGGCCGGGCGACGCCGCCTGCCGGGCGCGGTCGGCGCCGTTGTACCAGTGCACCCGGAACAGGTTCAGGGGGTCGGCCGCATCCGGGTCCACCGCCGCCAGCGCCTGGCGGATCGCAGGGGCGATGAGGCTCGGCTCGGCGAGCTCGGCGAAGGTCGGCAAAACGATCCGGCGATCCCGGAACCGTTCAACCGTGCGGGCGTAGACCGCCCGGTCGACGATTTCACCTCCGAGTCCCAGGCCCGGCATCCGCTCTCCTTAACTCGCGGGGCGCGACGCCCCGTCTGCCGGTCGGATCCGTTTCCCGGGCGGGCCGCCGGCTCTTTTCAGCCGCCGTCCGCAGACCGCTCGCCGCTTCCTCCGGCGGCCTTATCGAGCGGCCGACAGGCTCACCGACCACGTCCCACCCTAAGCCGACCGCGCTCGCCAGTCCCGGATACGGGTAAGACCCGGGCGAGGCGGTGGCCCCGCGCAAGGCGCGGGGCCACCGCAGCCACCTAGGAGCGGCCCGCCCTGACCTCTCTCGGAACGGAGCGGAACGAAAGCACGTAGTAGATGATCGCACTCACGAGGAAGCCGAAGGCCCAGCTGAAGTCGGCGCCGTGGCTCCAGTTCGACAACGGCGAGGAGTACGAGGGCGTGTAGAACGCCGCGTCGATCCACATCATCGCCGCGAACATTCCAGCTGCCAGCGAGAACAGCGCCTTCCAGTTGAAGCCGCCGTCACGCCAGTACAAACCACCGTGCTTGGCGGCCAACGACTTGAACTCGTAGCGGCCGCGCCGGAGCCAGTAGTCGACGATGTAGACGCCGAACCACGCACCGAGCCAGACGACGATGTAGTCGAGGAACCCGGCAAGGTCCGTGTAGAAGTTCCCCTTGAAGATCACCAGGGCTGTCACGCCACCGGAGATGATGGTGTCGATGACGACGCAGACCCACCGCTTGGCCGGGAGGCCAAGCGCCTGAAGGGTGACCCCCGAGGAGTACATGTCGAGCGTGTTGATCGCGAACAGCTGCGGCAGCGCCAGGATCAGGAACGGCCAGAAGAACCAGCTGGCGAACGCCGTCGGAAGAGCGGCGGCGGCACCGGGGCCGTAGATGTTGCTCTGGAGCGACGTGCTGACGAGGTAGGCGCAGGCACCGAGGAGCTCGAGCAGGATCGACGGGATGGCCCCGCCGAGCGTCGCGGCCCAGAACGTCTTCGCCGGGGGTGTGTCAGCCGGCAGGTAGCGGGAGTAGTCCGCCGCGTTCTCAGTCCAGCCGAGACCCCCTGCCGAGACGACGAGCACGAGCCCGGTGGTCCACAGCCACCACGAGTCCGTGCCGTGCGTGTGCAGGTTGGACAGGTGAACGTGGGGAAGGACCAGGCACGCCATTATGGCGAAGACCACGACGAACACGTAGGACAGGTAGTGCAGGACCTTCGTGATCGTCGCGTGCCCGAGGAACGGCACGACGAACTGAATGAGGACGGCGATGATGATCGCGATCGTCTTACCGGTGTCGTTGAGGTGGATCCCCTCGTGGCTGAACATCGCCACGGCAATCAAGACCGCGATCACGAGACCTTCGACCTCGAAGCCCACCTGGGTGATCCAGTTGAACAACGACGGCGCGCGGTTGCCGTTTCGCCCGAAGGCCGCGCGGCTCACCATGAAAGTCGTCGTCCCTGACCTCGGCCCGGCAAGGCTCGCCGCGCCGAGGAAGACGTAGACGACGTTCCCGAGGAGGATCGCGAAGACGGCCTGCCAGAACGTCAGCCCGAAGGCGACGATCAGGGCGCCGTAGACGAGGAACTCGACGTTCCAGATCCCGCCGGCCCACATCCAGAACAGGCCCCCGGGGCGCAGTCGCCGGTCGGCGTCGGCGACGTGCTCGATGCCCCGCTGCTCGAGCTTGAAGGCGCTGTATCCCTCCGCCACCTCGCCACCGAGCATCGGCGACCCACCTCCCGGCGGGCCGGAGCCCATGTCCACACCGTTGGCCATCGTCGGACCTCCCTCCGTGCGCCCTCAGAAAGGTCGGTCGGCCCTCGTCGTGCGCACTATCTCGTCGTACGACAGAAAGTG
>JBEKLG010000075.1:0-8223 GCA_050010315.1 Acidimicrobiales bacterium | reverse complement strand
GGCCGCAGCTGGCTACGTGGTCAAGAACAAAGAAGGACGCCGCAACCGCTACGCGATTCAAGCCCACCTGCCACTGCGAGAAGCGATCGGCCGAGAACGGACGATCGGCGAAGTGCTCGAGATCTTGGTCGACACGAACGACGCCGAGGGAGACGGAGGAGGATAACGATGACGAAATACGGGCGCAAGCCCATTCGCTGGCGGCAGGACGACAAGGGTCGAGCGCAGCCTCCGGGTTCATTTCAAGATCTATCGCGTGACGTAACTGGCAAGGTGCTCGGAGGAACGGCCGAGCGTTCGTCGACGGCACGGCTTCGGCGGATCATCATCGCGGTGCGTCGTCACCCGCTTTCTCGGACGACGCCGGCACCACGCCGTGAAAGGTCGCGGGACCTTGACGGGTTGGGAACCGTAGCGGAAAGCTGAGGCTTCCTCGCCCTCCTTCCTGAAAGGCTAGAAGTGATGATGCATCAAGCAACCGACCGCGACTTCACCGCGCAGAACCTCATTGACACGTCGACTGCGCCCGGACTCGAGGCCACGGACGAACACCAGGAATTGTGATGGCGGACACACCTCCAGCTCCGCAGGATCCTCAGCAGCACGAGACCCCGAGCGAATTGTCGCCCAGCCTCGCCGAGACTGCCCCACCACATCCGACTCTGCGGACTCGAATCTCAGGGACGTGGGTAGGAGTCATCATCGCGACTCTGGTGCTCACGCTGTTGCTGGTGTTCATCCTCCAGAACACGAAGCAGGTGAAGATCTCGTACTTCACAGCCCACGGGGCATTGCCACTTGGCGTGGGTCTCCTACTCGCCGCGATCGGTGGTGTGCTGTTCGCAGGAGTGGTCGGCTCACTGCGGATCTGGCAGCTGCGTCACCGTCTGGGCGACGCGGAGCATTCCAGTGGCCACAGCTGGAGACGCCGAAACCGCAAGGCGCCCAAAGCGGCTTGAACCGGAGCGCGTCGCCTCGGGGGGGACGCGAACTTCGCACTTAGATTGATTGATGACGACACGGCTCGCTTTCGCGTTCAAATTCGCCCATCTGCATGCGCGACGACTGCTCCATTCATGGTCGCTTTGCGATTGTCCCCGCCTCGCTCCAGCCAGTTCGCCCGCTCTTACACCTGTCGGTTCGCCGACAGGACTTGCCAACCATCGGCGGCAGAATGCCCTCGAAATCGCCCGCCGGTGGAAGTGACCTCTCGGGTCGGTCGCATCAGGGCATGTTTGTCCACGACGATGTACAAGTGGGCCAACACCCGCGGCCCGGAGGCCGCCGGCCGGCCCTAATGGGCCGCCGTCGCCTCCGGCCCTAGCTCACCGACCAGGAACTGTCGCGGATAGCGCCACGAAGGGGCTGTTGTCCGCCTCGCGCCACGAGAACCTGTCTAAAAAGGGAGATCCGCACCCGAGCGCGGACGCCGAACGCGAGGACCAGCGGAAACGGCCTCCGGAAGGGCGCCGGGAGGGACTCAGAGCGGGACGAAACAGCCTCGCAGGGAAACCCGAGAGCTCAACAGCCGGAGACGCCACGCCCGACCCGCCGCAAGGCCGGCGAGCCCGCGGGCGACGGCGGCGCCACAAAGCGCCGACTGGGGCGGGCGCGACTGCTGAAAGCGCCAGGGCCCGCCAGCCCTAGGGTTTCGACATCTACCCGTTGACGGCGCAAAGGCGCCTCACGGCGCCGTCGCCCTGGACCGCCCTCTTTCACGCCAATCTTGTCGCCGATGGAGTTGGGGACGGTCGCCGCAAGTCGACAATGACGTGACGTGCCTCGAGATCGCCTGACACCGGCCGAGGGCGCTCCGGGCGAGACGCACGCGGGGGTGGGTCGGAGCACCCGTGACAACTTTCGAGCTACCTCCCCGTCGGCCCGACTGACGGGTGGCGAATGCTCACGCCTCTTCGTCGTCGAGCGACTCGGGGTCGTCGAGGAGCGCGCCGAGTTCGGCGGCTTCGACGACATCTAGCGGGGGAACTTCCTCTTCGGTCTCATCGTCGAAGTCGATCTCGCTGTCGCGGGACGCGACCTCTGCGGCGTCCTCCCGGACGAAGGCCGGCGGCTCCTCGATGATCGGAACGCCGTCGGGCTCAAGCGCCGTGGCACGTCTCCGTGCCCTTCGTAGCGTCATCGACACCTCCCCTGTCTACTTTGCGGCGCGTCATGCGCCCCGTGTCGGGCGGCTGGCAAGGAGGGGTCCGCCCCGACGAGCCACGCTGACGAGGTGTTCGAGATGCCCAGGAGCACGTCATGTCGGGCGAGATCAGGCCGCAATCGCCGAGAGGCGCCGGCATCGCTCAAGGGGACCTCAGCAGTTCGGCAATCGCCGCCGCGAAGGCGTCGACTTCGTCTTCGGTCGTGTCAAACGCCGTCATCCAACGGACCTCACCGGTTGCCGCGTCCCAGGTGTAGAAGTGGAAGCGACTCTGGAGCCGACGCGTCGCCTCCGGGGACAGCCGCGCGAACACGGCGTTCGCCTGGACCGTTCGGGCGATCTCGACACCGGGAACACCCTTCACCCGTTCCTCGAGCCGGCGGGCCATCGCGTTGGCGTGCGTCGCATTCTGCAGCCACAGGTCCCCTGCCAAGAGCGCCTCGAACTGCACCGAGACGAAACGCATCTTCGAGGCAAGCTGCATCGCCGCCTTCCGCACGTGGCGCAGGCCCCGCACCGCGTCGGGGTTGAGTACGACGATCACCTCGCCGAAGAGCAGGCCGTTCTTCGTCCCGCCGAACGAGACGACGTCGACCCCGACGTCGGTCGTGAACGTCTGGAAACCGATCCCCAGCGTCGCAGCCGCATTGGCAAGTCGGGCACCATCTACGTGCACTTTCATGCCATAGCCGTGGGCACGCTCACAGATGTGCGCGATCTCATCGGGCGTGTAGCACGTGCCGAGCTCTGTCGACTGCGTGATCGAAACGACCCGCGGCGAAGCCCGGTGCTGGTTGTCCCATCCCCAGGCGTGAACGTCGAGTGACTCGGCGGTGATCTTGCCGTCCGGAGCCTCAAGCGTAAGGAGCTTGATCCCCGCGACCTTCTCGACAGCCGCGCATTCGTCGGTGTTGAGGTGCGCCGGGACCGCGCAGATGACCGCATCCCAGCGGTCCGTCATCGACTGCAAGCTCACGACGTTCGCACCGGTGCCGTTGAAGACGGGGAAAGCCTGCGCTCCGACCCCGAAGTGGCGCTGGAAGACCCGCTGGAGATGTGCGGTGTAGACGTCGTCCCCGTAGGAATCCTGATGCCCGCCGTTCGCGAGGACAATGGCGGCGAGCACGTCCGGGTGGACCGAGGCGCAGTTGTCACTCGCGAATCCGTGGAAATCGGGGTCATGGCGGCGGGAGGCGTCGGTCACGTCGAGAGATTAACCGTGGACCGGATCTCATTTCGCCGGGTTTCAGAGTCGCAGCAGCCGTCCGGGCTGCGTCGGGCCGTTTCTCCGACAGGTCGGGACGGCACTGACGACGCTGGCGCACCCACACCTCCCCCACAGCGATGATCCCTCTGCGCCGGCGCCCGTCGACGGCCCAAAGGGTCGATCAGCCGGGGCCCGTCCACCAATTCCCTCCCAGCGGAGACTCGCACGACGAACACCCAGTGCTCGCCAATCGCTCAGGCACCGGTGAACGCCGTGAGCTCGGCGACAAAGTCCGACCCGTACTGGAAGATGGCCGCGTACCCCGCTCCGGAGAAGACGTCGAGCCGCGAGTGCGCGATCCAGCGTGCCAGCTGGCGGGAGTTGACCACGGGAACGACCTCGTCGTCCGAGCCGGCGAAGATCAAAGTCGGGATCCCGATCGCTCCGAGGCCGCGCGCGACCGTGTCGCTGCGGTAGGACTCGGCGACTAGGGCGTCCTGCTGGTCGATCGCTGGGGCGGTGATGTCGTCGGGGCTGACCCCTGCGACGTCGGCAAGCCAGCTGGAGCGCGCCGAGTCAGCTCCCGGGGGAAAGAACAACCGGGACAGCTCCACCCTGGTCGCGGACGGCGATCCGAGCATGTTCGCGACGCCGGTTCCCGGCCGTCGGGATACCGGCCCCCCGGGGGTCGCGTCGGCGAGGACGAGGCGCCAGACGAGTCCCGGATGACGCTCGACGAGGGACATCGCGATCTCGCCCCCAAAGCCCCAACCGACCACGGTCGGCTGCGACAATCCGAGCGACCAGATCAGGCCGGCAGTGAGGTCGGCGAGGAACGGCACCGTCTCCGGGCGTGTGCTCGGCGCCGAATAGCCGATCTCCGGCAGGTCGAAGACCGTCACCCGGTAGTACGCGGCCAGCTCGAGCAGCACCTGCGGGTCCCAGGACGTCATCGAACCGTGCTCGCCCGCGATGAGGAGCAGGTTCGGACCCGACCCGAACCTGCGGAACGCGATCCGGACCGACTCGGATCCCATCGTCCCGCCGCGCAGCAGCCGTGGCGCGACCCGGCCGTGCTTGACCGGCAGGACAGCCACGCGATCGACCGCACCGAGCATCGAGAAGATACCGGTCGTGGCCGAACCCGTGACGCCGGCGATGATCGGCAGCGTCGTCGACGTCGCAAGCAACGGACTCGTAGCACCTGGCGTCCCGGTCTGGCTACAGGCCGAAACGAAAGACGCGAGCAAACCGATGGCCCCCAACGCGAGTAGCGGAGACCTCGCGCGCCTGCGCGGCTTTCCGCGCCGGATCTGTGCCCTCAGCCAGCGCGTCGCAGCGAGCCCTTGAGGAGCGTCTTGCCGAACTCGAAGATCAACGAGGAGTTGCGCTCGGCATCCGTGAGCACATCGTCGAGCGCGGCGGTGAAGTAGTCGACCTCGTACGGGCCGATGACGAGCGGCGGAAGCAGCTTCACGACGTTCATCGAATCGGCCGCAACCTGGGTGATGATCCCATGCCGCGTAAACAGGGGCCCGACGACGATCTGCGAGAACAGACCCGTACGCGCCGCCTCGAGCAACCGGAAACGAGCCCGCTGGCGGAACGAAGTAGGCATGCCGAAGACGAGTCCGATCATGAGGCCCTTGCCGCGCATGGCGTGGAAGGTCTCGTGACGCTCAATGAGCGGCGCGAGCGCCTTTTCGAAGGCGTCGCCGGTCACCCGGGCGCGGTCGACAAGGTCCTCGTCGTCGATCGTCGCGAGCGTGGCCAAGGCGGCGACCATCGCGAGTTGGTTGTTCTTGAACGTCGAGGAGTGGACCATCGCTCGGTCCATCGACGAGTAGACCCTGTCGGAGACCATTGCCGAGCAGACCATCGCGCCGATCGGCACGAATCCCCCCGAGAGCGCCTTGGACATCGTCACGATGTCGGGAACGAGACCGTAGTGCTCGTAGGCCCAGAGCCGGCCGGTGCGGCCGAGGCCGGTCTGAACCTCATCGGTGACGAGCAGGGTCCCGTAGCGGTGGCAGAGGTCGGAAACGGCGTCCCAGTAGGACTGCGGCGCGCAGTTGACACCTTTGCCCTGGATCGGTTCGACGACGAAGGCCGCGACGTCGCGGGAATGCAACTCACGCTCGAGGGCATCGGCGTCCCCGAACGGCACCTCGTCAAAGCCGGGGATGAACGGTCCGAAACCCTTGCGGAACTCGTTCCCCCCGTTCAGTGACAGCGCGCCGAGCGTCAGGCCGTGGAACGCGTGGTCGCAGTACAGGACCCGAGATCGCCCGGTGGCGTAGCGGGAGAACTTCAGGGCGGCCTCGATCGCCTCGGCACCGGAGTTCGTGAAAAACACCCTGCCCATTCCGGGATGGCAGCGCCTCAGCACTTCGCTCGCCAGCACCCCAGGAAGGAGCGCCGCGTCCATCTGGACGAGATTCGGCAGGTCAGCGTCGATCGCCTCGTGGAGCGCCTTTTTCAGCGCGGGGTGGCTCCGACCCAGAGCGAAGACCCCGAACCCGGCGAGGAAGTCGAGATAGCGATGCCCGGTGTCGTCGTAAAGATAGGCACCCTCGGCCCGCGAGTAGAAGCGGTCGAAGCCGATCGAACGGAGAACCTTGACGAGTTGGGGGTTGATGTGCCGGCTATAGAGCTCGAAGTTCTCGCCCTTGTGGCTTGCCAGCACCTCATCGAGATCAAAGGCCATCGCGTCTCCCACCTCCGGAGGCCCCAGCGTATCGGCCGCACGCCGCCTCGCACGGGGCACGCGTGACCCGGTGGTACTGTCCCCGAAAGTGCGTGCCGGGGACTTGCATGACGACGGACGCGCGTGAACCGGCCGCAGGGCCTCGTCGGCATGGCCGTTTCGGCCCGATGACCACCACCCCGCCCGTCGAGGTGGCCGCCCCCGCCCGGGCCCGCCTGCGCCGCTACGTCCCTCCGGCGCTGTGCATCCTCATCTACTGCGTCCTCGCAGCCTTCGTCTACGGCGTCCACCCGCCGGCGACGAGCGCCACATTGCCGACGTGCGCCTGCGGCGATATCCCCCCGGGCGTCTGGTTCCTCGCCTGGCCGGCGTACGCACTCGCGCACGGCCTCAACCCGCTGTATTCGAGCTGGGCTGACTACCCCTACGGCGTGAACTTGATGAACAACACGTCGACGCCGTTGCTCGGCATCGTCTTCGCGCCGTTCACGCTCATCTTCGGAGCGATGTCGACGTACAGCCTGCTCATGCGGGCCGCTTTCGCCCTCTCGGGCATCTCGATGTGCTTTGTGCTGAGACGCTGGACAAAGTGGTGGCCCGCCGCGTTCGTCGGCGGACTCGTCTACGAGTTCTCGCCCTTCATGGTCGGTCAAGCCCAATCCCACCTCTTCCTCATTTTCATCCCGCTGCCCCCGATCATCGCGGCCCTCATCGACGCCCTCTTCGTCCGACGAAGTCACGTCGTCCGCAACGGGATCCTGTTGGGCCTCGTTGCCGCGGCGCAGTTCATGATCTCGGCCGAGGTCCTCGGCATCACGTTGTTCGCCGCGGCCCTAGCGCTCTTGGTGATGGCCGTTCTCCATCCGGTGGCGACCCGGGAACGAGCAAGGGACATCGTCCGGGGAGCCGCGGCGTCGATCGCCACGGCGGTCGTTCTCGCCGGCTATCCACTGTGGATCTATTTCCGCGGGCCATATCACGTGGCCGGTGCGCCCCACCCGCTTTCCGAGCTCGAGAGCTACCAGTCGAGCCTCGGTTCGCTGATCTACCCCACGAACCTCGAGCGCTTCGGGTTCGGCAGCTGGCTCGCCAGAGGGATGGCGCTCACGCTGCACAACGGCGTCGAGTCGACGACGTACATCGGCATCCCGTTGCTCGTGCTCCTCGCCTACATCGTCGTCCGCTGTCGGCGGGTCGCCCACGTCCAGCTGTTCACGCTGGTCGCCGGCGGCGCCTGGGTGATCACACTCGGGGCCGAGCGGCACGGTGTCAAGCTTCCCTACTACCTCATCACGAAGATCCCGCTCCTCAACGGTGCGCTCGACCTCCGTTACTCCTTCCTCATCTACGCCGGGATCTCGGTCGTCGTCGCGATCGGCCTCGACCGGATGAACCGCGAGGGCGTCTTCGCCGGTTTCCCCGGGGCGCGCCCGCTCGTCGCGGCAGCACAGCAACTACCCGGCGACGCCGGGGCGGTGCCGTGCCCTCCGCGCCGCCAGCTCGCAAGGTCGCTCGGCTGCCTCGCGGTGTTCGCCCTGGCTCTCTCGCCCCTGCTCCCGGACCTGCCGTACGCTTCGGCGGCTCCAGGAGTGCCCGCGCTGTTCACCGCAGCGAGGACGCCGCTGCGGTCGGGCTCGGTCGTCCTGTCGTACCCCTTGCCCATCGGCTACGAAGGCTTCAACGACCAGGCGCTGCTCTGGCAGGCCGCCTCCGCGATGCGCTTCAAGCTGATCGCCTTCCGCGGTGCTGTCTCGGACCGGACCGATAGCAGACCGCTACGCCAGGCGGAACTGCTCCTGCCGCCCTACGCCGCCGAGAAAGTGCTCGTCTACTGGCTCTACGGGCGACCGAGCCCACCACCGCCGAACGACGCCGCGACAGCGAGAGAGATCCGGATCTTCCTGCGCCGCTACCATGTCGGCGCCGTCACCGTCGTCCGCCAAGGTCGCCCGATCGGCCCAGTGCTCGCCTACTTCACCGCGGCGCTGGGCGTCCGGCCGGTCCAGTTCCTCGGTTCGTACATCTGGCCGGACGTGCGGAGCGACCTGCGGCGACTGATCTCCGCCTAGCTCTGGTCGGAAGGTCTTCTCGCGACGAGCGGGTGCCGAGGCGCGAGGGAGCGAATCGGTAGCCTCAACGTGATGG
>JBEKLG010000074.1:0-8245 GCA_050010315.1 Acidimicrobiales bacterium | reverse complement strand
TGGAGGACCTTTCCCGGCGTGTGGCTGAAGGTGTCCCAGACCGAGAGTCCCCGCCCATTCTCGCTGGCGGCACCTTCGACCTGGTAGGCGGCGGTCGCGGCGCCGAAGATGAAGCCCTCTGGGAATGACAGGGCGCCTCGCCTCCCGTCCCGTGCAGTCGACATCTTCTCCTCCTTGGTGGGCCGTCTCGGCCGCTCTCTCCGAGCGCTCGAATGCCAGCTCACCGCCCTTGACGTTCCCGATTTCGTTCCTTAAGGTAAGTGCCTCACGGGAATGTAAGCGGTTAGATTCTCTGATAGGACAGCATCACGCCGCCCGATGACGATGGTGTGTGCGCTGCACGAATCATGCCGCGGTTCCTGTCGACGTGGGAGAAGGAGAACCGCGAGGTGGGGCAGACGCCGACTCGTCCGCGCCGGAGGAAACCCGCAACAGGAACGCGCGAGCTAAGCACGGCCCGCGACGACCGACGGCGGAGAGATCGCTTCGGGGAGCCGATGAAGACGGCGACCGTCTACGACGTCGCGCGTTCGGCGCGGGTTTCGACCGCGACCGTCTCCAGGGTGGTTCACGGCGCGGACCTCGTCCGCGCATCGACGCGCGATCGGGTGAACGAGGTGATCGAACAGCTCGGCTACGTTCCCGACGGTGCCGCGCAGAGCCTGTCGCGTCGACGCAAGGAGGTCATCGGGCTCGTCAGCGTCGAGCGGACCTCGGACCAGTTCGACGTCGAGAACATGAGTCTCCTCTTCTACGACGAGATCCTCCATGGCGTCGAGGCCCGCCTGCACGACGAGGAGTGGTCGCTGCTCATCAAGTTCCTCAGTCCGGCGCAGGACGACAGCTTCCGCCGGATCCAATCGCTGTCCGGCAAGGTTGACGGCCTGCTCATCGGCGAGGGAATCGTCGAGTCGCAGCGACTGGCACAGCTCGCCACCCGCGTGCCGGTCATGGTTATCGCCGGTGCACGCGACGAACATGGCGTCGACGTGGTGGCTGCTGACAACCGTTCGGGTTCTGCTGCGCTCGTCACCCACCTCGTCGCGGAACATGGTCGCACCCGGCTTTTTCACGTCGACGGACCGACGAATGCCCCGGATGCCGCCGAGCGACGCTACGCCTTGGAGCGGGTCGTGCGGTCCCATCCTGAGGCCCGTGTGGTCGGGAGCTATCAGGGCAATTTCAAAGTGCAAAGCGGTGACGAAGCCGGGCGCATGCTCCTCGCGCAGCGCCAGGCGACGTCGCCGGACGCGGTCGTGTGCGCGAACGACCAGATGGCGATCGGCGTGATGCAAGTGCTGGAGGCGGGTGGCGTTCACGTCCCAGAGGAGATCGCGGTCGTCGGGTTCGACGACATCTTCCCCGGGAACCTTTCTGACCCATCGCTCACGACGGTGCACCAGCCGATGCGTCTCCTTGGGGAGCGTGCGTGCGTTCGATTGCTCGAACGCATCGCCGACCCGGGTCTGCCGCCGCGGTTGGAGGTGCTTCCGACCGAGCTCGTGCTGCGGGCGAGTTGTGGCTGTCCGCCTGAGTCGTGGAGGCGCGTGCCCGTGCGTCCGGTCATTTTCTCGCGATCGCGTCGCAAGAGCTCGCGAGACGACGTATCACCCGAGTCAAAGAGGGGAGGGACCGACGCCACCGCCGACGGTCGTCGGCGAGGCATGAGGTCTAAGACGGCGGCTGTCGAGCGTCGGGCGAACCGACCCTCGCCAAGATCTACGAACTCGGCATAACGGTGATGGAAGCGGAATGCTTGGCGAGAAAACCGACGAGGCAAGGATCAGGAATGCTGGCGCGGTCTCTTTCTCAGCGGGTCGGCAAGAGGGAAGAAGGGGAGCGCTGTGCAGTTCATCGCTAGACGGCTCGCCACCTACGTAGTCGCGGCGTGGGTGGCGGTGACGGTGAACTTCTTCATCCCGAGGCTGATGCCGGGCGACGCGGTCACGACGATGATGGCGAAGTTCCCCGCGTTGCAGCCTGCGGCAGAGAAGGCCCTCGAGATCGAGTTTGGCATCGGGAAGCAAGGGAGCCTTGTCCACCAGTACGTCATCTATCTCGTCAACATTTTCCACGGCAACCTCGGGCTCTCGACGAACTACTACCCCTCCTCGGTCGTCTCGGTCCTTGCGGAGACGATCCCGTGGACCTTGATCCTCGTCGGCTCGGCGACGGTCCTGAGTTTCGCCTTAGGCACTCTGCTCGGCATCGTCGCCGGCTGGCGTCGGCGCGGCATCCTCGACCAGCTTCTTCCCGCGTTCACCTTCCTCCAAGCGGTTCCCTACTTCTTCCTCGCGCTGCTCTTGATCGACTTGCTCGCGATTCACTGGCACTTGTTCCCCTCAAGCCAGGGTTATAGCAATGGGCTGATACCCGGCTGGCACTGGGCTTTCATCCAAAGCGCCGTTTACCACTCGATCCTGCCCGCATTCACCCTCATCATCACCTCGATGGCCGGATGGATGCTGCAGATGCGCAACGTCATGATCACGACGATCGGCGAGGACTACGTCCTTGCCGCGCAGGCAAAGGGCCTTTCGAACCGGCGGGTCATCTTCACCTACGCGGCCCGCAACGCGATCCTCCCGAACATCGCCGGATTCGCCGTCTCGCTCGGCTTTGTCGTCGCGGGAGCTCTCGTCATGGAGTTCGTGTTCTCGTATCCGGGTGTTGGCTACACGCTGTACAACGCGGTCACCTCGGATGACTATCCGCTGATGCAGGGTATCTTCCTCGTCATCGCGATGGCGGTGCTGATCGCCAACCTCCTCGCCGACGCGGTCTACGTCATCGCCGACCCAAGGACTCGCAGAAGGGCGGCGTACTGATGGCAGTGCTCACCCTCCCGGCGGAGATTCCAAGGGCGCGTCGCCGGCTTTTCGGGCGCTCGTTGCCGCTCAAAGCCAAGATTGGCGTCGTCATCATCGCAATCTTCATCTTCCTCGCGATCTTCGGTCCCTATCTCGCGCCCTTCGATCCGTCGGCGATCAACCCGGCCCAAGACATACCGTTAGCGCCGAACACTGTCCACCTGCTTGGCACGACCACGTTCGGTCAAGACGTGCTCTCCCAGCTGTTAGTCGGCATTCGAGCAACCGTCCTCATCGGTTTGACGACGGGGGTGATCGCCACGTTCCTCTCGGTCGTCATCGGCGTGAGCGCGGGCTTCCTCGGCGGCTTCGCTGACGAGTTGCTCTCGCTGCTCAGCAACTCCTTCCTTGTCCTTCCGGCACTGCCGCTACTCGTCGTAATCCTCGGTTACCTGCCCCAGTCGGGAAACCTCGTGACGGCGTTCGTGCTGAGCTCGCTCGGCTGGCCGTGGGGCGCTCGGGTCATCCGGGCGCAGACGATGTCGCTTCGCGCCAGGGATTACATCGGCTCGTCCCGGGAGACTGGGGAAAGGACCTGGAGGATCATCTTTTTCGAGATCCTGCCGAACGAGGTGAGCCTCATCGCGGCGAGTTTCGTCGGTACCGTCCTCTACGCGGTGCTGACCTCGGTTGCCCTCACCTTCCTCGGTCTCGGGGACCTCACGAGCTGGAGCCTCGGGTCAATGCTCTACTGGGTCCAGAACCAGAACGCACTCATACTCGGCGCCTGGTGGTGGTTCCTTCCACCGGGGCTGTGTGTGGCGGTCCTCGGGATGGGCCTCGTCCTTTTGAACTTCGGACTCGACGAATTGGGCAACCCGCGGCTTCGCAACGTCGGGCAGCAGCGGAAGATCGGTGGGCAGTCCTGGCGTCCAGCAGACCCGACACCGGTGTTGCGCGACGGACAGGGCGACTCCCGGCAGCTCGTCACCGCACCGGCACCGTCGCTTGCAGCGACAGAGGGGGACGGCCGACGCCGTGAGCCCGACGCCGCATTCCTTACGAATCCCGAGAGCACTCGCGGAGGGGGGCGGCCGTGAGACGCGCGAAGGAATCCGAGCACAAGGCTGAGGGGCCCTCTGTGGCTGCTTCGGTCATTCCCACCCCGACTTCGGACGCGCTCTCACCGGTCCTCGACATCCGAGGCCTGTCGATCTCCTACCGGGCACTCGACGGCGATGTGCATGCCGTGGAAGGTGTCGACTTGGCGTTTCCGCGAGGGGGGATCGTCGGGCTCGCGGGCGAAAGCGGCTCGGGCAAGTCGACCCTCGCCTACGGCGCCGTTCGGCTGCTGCGGCCCCCGGCGGTGATCACAGCGGGGAGTGTGACGTACCGAGGGCGCCGCGTCGGCCTCGAGGGCGTTTCCGTGCTTGACCAGACCCATGCCCAGTTGCGCTCCCTGCGCTGGCGAGAGATCGCGATCGTCTTCCAGAGCGCGATGAACGCCTTGAACCCGGTGCTGCGGGTCGAAGACCAGCTCTTCGACGTGATCGAGGCCCACCTTCCGATGAGCGGCGATGAGCGGCGCGAGCGGGCCGGCTCGCTCCTCGACTTCGTCGGGATCGACCGTGGGCGCCTCCGGAGCTATCCCCATGAGCTGTCAGGCGGCATGCGCCAGCGAGTGATGATCGCAATGGCCCTCGCTGTAGATCCCGAGATCGTGATCATGGACGAACCGACGACGGCGCTCGACGTCGTCGTGCAGCGCGAGATCCTCTCCCAGATCGTCGAGCTGAAGGAACGGCTCGGCTTCTCGATCTTGTTCATCACGCACGACCTCTCGCTTCTGCTCGAAATCGCCGACCGAATCGCGGTCATGTACGCCGGTCGACTCGTCGAGGAAGGAAGCGCCAAGGAGATCCACTATCAGCCCGCGCACCCTTACACCCGCGGCTTGCTGAACTCATTCCCTTCATTGCGTGGGCCCCGACGGGAGCTTGCAGGCATTCCCGGCTCGCCGCCGGACCTGCGCAACCTTCCTCCGGGTTGCCCGTTTGTCCCGCGTTGCGCGTTCGCCACCGACGCCTGCAAGCACATCGACATGCGGCTCGCCCCGGTCGGGGGTTCCAAGGACCCCTCCCACGTCTCGGCGTGCCCGTTCGTTCTTCCCGACGCGCCGGCGCCACAGGACGCCGAGACTGTTCGGAGCCCGCGGTGAGCGGCGATGTTCGCTCCGCGGCGGAGTCCCACGGTCCCCTCGTGCTCGAGGCGATCGGAATCCACAAGGACTTCAGACTCGGAAGCGGCCTCAGGTCCCCGGTGCTTTCCGCCGTCCGGGATGTCTCGTTCGGCCTCTACCGTAGCGGCGTCGTGGCCCTCGTGGGAGAGAGCGGCTCGGGCAAGTCGACGGTCGCCCGCCTCCTCTCCGGCCAGGAGCGGATGACCAGGGGTGAGATCCGCCTCGACGGCAAGACAGTGCATCTCCAGCACCGTAGGCAGTTCCGAGCCTACAAGCACGAAGTCCAGATGATCTTCCAGGACCCCTTCGCCTCGCTGAACCCGGTGCACACCGTCCGCTACCACCTCGAGCGTCCGTTGCGGCTTCATCATGTGGCAAAGGGCCGGGCGGCGATCGCGTCCGAGCTGGTGCGCGTGATCTCTGAGGTGCAGCTGACTCCGCCAGAGCAGTTCCTTGCGAAATACCCCCACGAGCTCTCTGGTGGGCAGCGCCAGCGGGTCGCCATCGCCCGGGCACTGGCAGCGCGCCCTCGGGTGCTCCTCGCCGATGAGCCGATCTCGATGCTCGACGTCTCGATCCGCCTCGAGATCCTCCGCTTACTCGACGATCTGCGCCAGGAACTGGATCTGGCGATCCTCTACATCACGCACGACATCGCCTCCGCTCGCTACTTCGCCGACGAGACACTTGTCATGTACGCCGGCGACATCGTCGAGCGCGGACCCTCCGAAGAGGTGACGCAGCATCCGGCACACCCCTATACGCAGCTCCTCGTCGCGTCGGCGCCCGATCCCGACGCGCTCGGCACTTCGCTGCGGACCGGCTCGAAGGTCGTCGCCGGCCAGGCGGGGAGCGCGATCTCGGGCGTCGTCGGGTGCCGCTTCAGCCCGCGCTGTCCATTCGCCGAGGAGCGGTGCCGACGGGAGGCGCCCGTGCCCGTCGCGATCGACGAGCAACGGGCCGCTGCCTGCTGGCGTCTCGATGTCGCCGCACCGCTCCTCGTGCGGGATGGCGCCGGGACCGGTGACCCGTCCCGTCGTGGTAAAGGCGCGCCTTAACAAGCCCGGAGCGCGCCTGTGCGATCCTCGTTGCGTGGCTGGTTGACGATGGCGAATCCGCGCAGCGTTTCCGCAGGTGAAAGGCTATGTTCTCATCGCTCGCGAGGGGGTACACTGTCTCCAGAAATATGTAAGCGGTTACAGGATGCTGTAATGTAAGCGCTTACACTGAATACCAAAATAGTGAACGGTTGGGTCGCGAAAGCAGCGATCCACATAGCCCGCGGCTCATCAACCTGTGACGGGTGGGTGTGCTCGAAGAAAGGTCAGCGCAATGAAACGTTGGCTCAAACAAGGGAAGCTCTGGACGGTCGCTGCGTCGGGCCTCATGGTGGGTGGCCTCCTCTGCGGTGTGATGGCGAGCACCGGAGTCCCGGCGGCATCGGGCGACGCGAGCCCGGTGCTCACGATGGAGTCGAGTCCGGCGAGCTCGATCACGAACAACTTCAACCCGTACCAGCCGACCTCGGCGTCGGTACTGCTCGGTGCGACTTCGCTGATCTACGAGCCGTTGCTCCAGTTCGACGTGGCACAACCGACGAAGGCGCCGTACGACTTCTTGGCGAGCGGCTATTCGTGGGGCAAAGGCGGCAAGTCGATCACCTTTACGATCCGGTCTGGCGTGAAGTTCAGCAACGGCACCGCGATGACCCCTGCGGACGTGGCGTTCACGTACACGATGCTGGAAAAGAACCCGAGCGTTAACACGTACGGTGTTCCGATCTCCGGCGTGTCGTCCACTTCGAGCACGGTAACGGTCGACTTCTCCGCGTCGGAGTACACAAACTTGCAGAATGTCGCTGGCGAGCTGTACATCGTCCCGGAGTCACAGTGGAGCGCGTACACGACTCCTGGTTCGCAGGTCATCAGCGATACGCAAGCGATCGGCACGGGCCCCTATGTCGTGTCGAGTTGGACCCCCCAGGGATTCACCTTGAAGGTCAACCCGAACTACTGGGGTGGCCCATTTGCGGCCGCTGGCACGCCGCCAGCTGTCAAGTCGATCTACTTTCCGGCGCTCACCTCGAACAGTGTGGTGCTCTCCCAGCTGGTCAGCGGCTCTCTTACGTGGGCGGGTAACTTCATCACCGGCCTGCAGAAGGCATTCGTGGGCGCGAACCCGGCTACGAACCACGTGTGGTTCGCTCCTGTGAACACCGTGACGTTCTACCCGAACCTGACCAGGTGGCCGACCAACCAGCTCGTGGTGCGTCAGGCGATCAGCCTTGCCGTCAACCGCACCGAGCTCAGCAAGTCAGGCGAGGGCGGCGGTGAGCCGCCTGCGACCAACGCCAGCGGCCTGACGCTGCCGAACTTCCAGAGCCTGATCTCTGCGTCGGTGAAAAAGGACACGCTCCCAGCGAAGAGCGATATTGCTGGCGCAAAGCGCCTGCTCGAGAAGGCGGGCTACACACGCAACTCGAAAGGGTATTTCGAGAAGAACGGGAAGGTTGTGGCCCTCACGATCGGTGAGCCCGCGGCCTACACCGACTACGCGGCTGACGCGGCGCTCGCGGCAACAGAGCTTCGGAAGGCCGGCATCGACGCGACCTTCGTGGGTCAGTCGGTCGCCGCATGGGGCGCGGACATCACCGACGGTCACTACCAGTTGGACATCCACTGGGGTACCACGAGCATCTCCGCCTACCAGCTCTACAACTACTGGCTGAACAGCACGCTCTACACAGCGAGCCCGAAGGCCGTGACCGGAGACTTCGAGCGTCTGGTCAACAAGTCGATCGACAAGGACCTCGCCACGTTGGCAGGTGCGACCACCCTGGCCGCACAGGCGAAGGCGCTCGCGCCGATCGAGTCGTTCGTGGCGACGCAGCTTCCGGTCATCCCGATCCTCTACGGGGCGTCTTTCGACGAGTACAGCACGGCGCACTTCACCGGCTGGCCGTCGGCGAGTCACCCGTACGAGTCGGGTAGCCCGAACACGCCGACCAACGAGGTCATCGTCCTGCACTTGAGTCCGACCAGCTAGCCGGCTAGCTGCTGGCCCCCTCTGGGTGCACCGGGCTCGGTCCGAGGTCTCGGACCGAGTCCGGTGTCACCGATGGGGCTGAACGGTCGAGGTCGGGGACTGTCACGGTCGCCGAGTCGCTGTGCTGGTCCACCGGAAGGGGCGTGGGCAG
>JBEKLG010000073.1:0-8290 GCA_050010315.1 Acidimicrobiales bacterium | reverse complement strand
CACGCCGGTCACCTTCGTCACCACTACGGCGAATGCCCACCTCCAGGTCTCGGCCACCGGTGCGGTCACCACCTCCGGCGGCCCGCTGGCGGCAGGTAGCTCCACCGTCTCGGGCACCGACTCCGACACCCTCGGCGACACCGGCACCTGGAGCTACACCCTCACCGTCACCGTCACCGGCGTCACCGCCCAGCCGGTGGTCACCGAGCAGCCAACGAACGACACGGTCGCCACAGGTAACCAAGCGAGCTTCTCCGCCGCGGCCTCGGGAACCCCGACCCCGACCGTTCAGTGGCAGGTCTCAAGCAACAGGGGCAATACTTGGCAGGACGTCACCGGCGCGACCTCGACCACCTACTCGTTCACGGCGTGGAGCTCGCAGAACGGCTACGAGTATCAGGCGGCCTTTACTAACTCGGTGGGCAACGCGACAACGAATCCCGCGACGCTCACGGTCGAGCCTTCGCAGTCCTCGAACTGGTCGGGTTACGTTGACACCGGAGGCACGTTCAGCTCTGTGAGCGGCGACTGGACCGTTCCCACCGTGACCTGCGCGACGAGACAGACCGAGTACTCTGCGGCGTGGATCGGCATCGACGGCGACAGCAGTTCGACGGTCGAACAGGACGGTACAGAGTCCGACTGTGACAACGGCACACCGTCGTACTACGCCTGGTACGAGATGTACGGGGATTCGGCCGAGAGCGACGGTGACGAGGTCGAGTTGCCAGACCCGGTATCCCCGGGCGACCAGATGAGCGCAACGGTGAGCGTGACTGGGGACGAGTGGACGCTCGCCATCACCGACCTGTCCTCCAGCCACGGCTGGATTTTCTCCACTGACATCACCTTCTCCGGCGCCGTCCAGTCCTCGGCGGAGTGGATCGTCGAGCGACCGGAGATCTGCTACCGCAGTGGTTGTTCGCTCACCTCGCTCGCCAGTTTCGGGTCAGTGACCTTTACCGGTGGGACCACGACGGAAGACGGGGCCAGTGGGCCGATCTCGGCGTTTTCTCCATCGGCGATGGAGATGGTGAGCAGCAGCGTAGCAACGGTGTTGGCGGCCCCCGGATCGCTCGATTCCACCGGCGAAGGCTTCACGGACAAGTGGGAGGCGACGGGACCTTAGGTCGCGCAGAAAAGGCCGACCCCGGGTGAATCCCTCTATATCTGGCCGTCGCTCACCACCTGAAAAGCACGGTGGGGAATTCCCGGCGTCCACTTCGGCGATTGCGCAGGCTCGCCTCAGGACGAGTCGGGACCCGGGTGGGTGGTCACACCCGTGTCCAAGGTGTCGCCGAGACCCATGGCCAAGCCGGCCAGAGCGCCCGTGAGGGGACGGCGCGCCACGGGCGGGTACTTCCGCCCGTGCCACGGACGCGGGGAAGGCGAGACCGCCGGGCTTCGTACGGTCAGCGTGACGACGCCTCGTCGGCGAAGCCCCCTTCCGGGCAGACCGCCAGCCAGACCCTCGTCCCGCCGACGATTCCCGCCTGGACGGCCGCCACTTTTCTCAGATCGCGCCCCGGGACGCTCTCGCGGTCGGGTCACCGACCGGATGGTGGCCGTCAGGTCTGGCGAACACGATCGCCGCGCCGGCGCGGTCGCTAGAGGCGACCACGGAAGGCCGTCGAGCCCACGACACTTACCCCCCTCGATGCCGTGCGCCCCAGGAGGACCCGTCGGCCCCACCGATCCCACGCCCCGAGACCGGTCAGGGGGTCTGCAGTGGACGCCGGCCGGTCGCCATCAGCTAACGTCTGCGAAGCCATGGGATCGCTCATCAAGAAGCGTCGGAAGCGCATGCGCAAGAAGAAGCACAAGAAGATGCTGAAGCGCACGCGTTGGCAGCGGCGCGCGAAGTAGGTCGTCTCACCCCTTCGCCAAGACAAGCGCTCCCGGCCCGGCCGTTGCCGTCGGGGTCGGCGTGCGCTCAAGCGTCGGCGTGTGCGACCTCGATCACGGCGCGCAGCCCTTCGGCGACGACCGCCTCGCGCAGATCGCCCGCGATCCGCCGCGCCTCCTGCGGCTCGCATTCCACGAACCAGGTCGCCCCGCTGCCCGCCAGCGACGATCGCCGCCGGGAGACCTTGGCGAGCAGATCCCGAATCCCGGCCAGCCGCGGCTCGACTGCGATCGCCGCCTTTTCGAGGTCGTTGCTCGAGGACCCGGGCAAAGGCGCTCCTACCTCGTCAAAGGCCGCGTAGACCGCTTTCGTCGACACCCCGAATTCCGGCGCCACCAGGACGACCGTCACCTCCACCGGGACGAGCGGTTCGATGATCTCACCGATGCCGCGCACAATGGCGCGACCACCCTGCAGACAGAACGGGACGTCCGCGCCGAGCGGCGCGCCCGCAGCTGCATCCCTGACGCCCGCCCAACGGAGCACCGCCGCGGCGTCCGACGAGCCCCCGCCGAGACCCGCGCCCGGGGGGATCCGCTTCACGAGCCGGACGTGGCTGGTGCGGCCGGCGAGCCGGAGGGCCCGCACGACGAGGTTCTCGGCGACCGGCACGTCGGCGAGCGCCACCGGCGACTCGCCCGGACCGACCCAGGCGATGGCGTCGACGACGTCGAGGCCCTCGCCGTCGCTGAATTCCAGCTCGTCGGCGAAATCGAGGACGATCATCTCCGCCTCGACGAGGTGGTACCCGTCGGCGCGTCGCCCGGTGACGCGGAACGACCGGGTCAGCTTGGCGGGCGCGAGCAGGCGTGCGACCTTCGGCATCCCGCCAGCTTGCCCCAATCCACGACGCCGAGCTGCTCCGCGCGCAGGCGCGCGTCGATGCCCGCGGCGTCGAAGGCCTCGGGCGCGACGAGCCCGGCGAGCGAGCGGCGGAGCATCTTCCGCCGGCCACCGAACCCGGCGCGGACGAGCTCGTCGACCTCGCCGTAGCCGGCGACGTCGGGCCGGACTGCGGGCTCGGCCCGTCGCTCGATCGCGACGAGGACCGAATCGACCCGGGCGCGCGGGTAGAAGACGTCGGGCGGGACCCGCCCGACGAGACGCGCCGTCGCGAAGTAGGCGACGCGCACGCTGACCGCCCCGTAGGTGCGGCTCCCCGGCGAAGCGGCGAAGCGCGCCCCGACCTCGGCCTGGACCATGACGAGCATCCGGAAGATGGCGGGCACCGTCTTTAGGAGCTCGACGACGAGCGGGGTCGCCACGTAATACGGCAGGTTGGCGACGAGCACCCATCTCGCCGCCGGCTCAGCCCGGGTCCCGAGGATCGCGCCCCAGTCGCAGCTCAGCGCGTCGGCCTCGACGAGGCGGACCGTGTCCGGGACGAGCGACGCCGCCTCGCCGACCAGGCGGTGGTCGACCTCGATGGCGGTCACCTCGGCACCGGTCCGGGCGAGCGCGACCGTCAGAGCGCCGAAGCCGGCTCCCACCTCGACGACCCGGTCCCCCGCCCCGACCCGGGCGAGGCGCGCGACGCGTTCCACGGTGTTCGGGTCGACGACGAAGTTCTGCCCGAGAGCCTTTTTCGGGCTGATGCCTCGCGACCTCATCAGGGCGCGCAGCTCGCCGCGTCCGAGCGGCCGGTACTCCGCCGGGCGCATCAGGGGCCGAGCGAGAAGACGGCCGCGACGTTGGCGTTCGTCTCTTCGGCAAGCTCGCTGACCGCCTCGCCGCGGATCGCGGCGAGCGCCGCGCCGACGATGGCGACATACGCCGGTTCGTTCCGCTGCCCGCGGAAGGGGACCGGCGCGAGAAAGGGCGCGTCGGTCTCGACGAGCAGGCGGTCGCCCGGGCAGAGGGCTGCTGCCTCCCGGACGGCGCTCGCGTTCTTGAACGTGATGATCCCGCTGAACGAGAGGTAAGCGCCGAGGTCGAGGCAGCGACGAGCCTCCGCCGCACCCCCGGTGAAGCAGTGGATGACGGTCCTCTCGGGTTGGCCACAAGCATCGAGGATGTCGAAGGTGTCGTCCCACGCCTCCCGGGTGTGGACGACGAGGGCGAGACCGTGACGCTTGGCGAGGGCGATCTGGGCGGCGAATGCCGCGCGCTGCGCCTCCCGGGGAGAGTGCTCGTAGTGGTAGTCGAGCCCGCACTCACCGACCGCGACGACCGTCCCCGGGAGCTTTTGGCCGGGGGCCGGCGCCAGCTCTTCCAGCAGGGCCGCGATCGGGGCGACGCCGTGCGACGCCTCGTGCGGGTGGAGCCCGACCGTCGCCCAGACGGCAACGGTGGGGTGGGTCGCCACGACGCTGCTGGCGAGTTCCGCCGCCTGGCGCGACTCGGCGTCACCGGTGCCGATGCAGACGAGGCGATCGACACCGGCCTCGGCTGCCCGGGTGATCACGGCGTCCACGCCACCGGGATCGTCGAGGTAGGTGCCCTGGATATGGCAGTGGCTGTCGGTCCAGCGGGGCACCGACCCGCCGCTCACCCGGCGCCGCCCGGCGCGGGGGCGCCGTTGCGTTCGCGGCGCGGAAACAGCGGAGCCGCCCTTGCGACCGGCCGTCCGCCGGGGTAACCACCCCAGCTGAGCGCACCGCCGGTGGCCGAGGCCCGGCCCGGCGTGGCGGCGTCGCCCTCGAGGCCGAGCCTTCCCCAGATCGTCTCGGCGGTCTGCGGAATCGCCGGCGAGGCGAGGACCGCGACGATCCGGAGGACCTCGAGGGCATCGCCGAGGATGCCGTCGACCTCGTCACCCGGGGGGAGCTTCCACGGTTCGCGCCGCTCGAGCTCGACGTTCGTCTCGTGGATGAGCTGCCACGTCACCTCGAGCGCCTCGTGGGGGTCCATCTGCTCCCAGGCGCGGCGGACCGCCCCCACGGTCGTGGCGGCCAGCCCCGCCAGACGGTTTCCCGCTCCCGCCGGGCGAGGGGCGGGCCCGAGGCCACCGCACTTCGACTGCACGACGGCCGTCACCCTCTGGAGGAGGTTGCCGAGGTTGTTCGCGAGGTCGGCGTTGTAGCGGCCGACAAGCCCCTCGTAGGTGATATCGCCGTCGAGACCAAGCACGACGTCCCGCAACAGGTGGTAGCGCAGGGCGTCGACACCGACATCGGCCGCGAGCGCGACCGGGTCGATCTGGTTCGCCCTCGACTTCGCCATCTTCTCGCCGCCGACGAGGAGCCAACCGTGGGCGATGACCTGGAGCGGGGGGTCGATACCCGCGGCCATGCACATCGCCGGCCACCACACGCAGTGGAACCGCACGATCTCCTTGGCCATCAGGTGGTGCACCGCGGGCCACCAGCGGGAGAACCGCTCCCCGTCCTCGCCGTAGCCGATCGCCGTGGCGTAGTTGACGAGCGCGTCGAACCAGACGTAGACGACATGCGCCTCGTCCCAGGGAACCGGGATGCCCCAGTCGAAAGCCGTCCTCGTGATCGAGATGTCCTCGAGCCCTTGCCTGATGATCCCGAGCGCCTCGTTGCGACGCGTCTCGGGGATGACCGCGGCGGGAGCGGACGCGTACCAGTCGGTAAGACGCCCGGCGAAGGAAGACAGCTCGAAGAAGTAGTTCTCCTCGGTCAGCCACTCCACGGGCTTGCCGTGGACCGGGCAGAGCTCTCCGGGCGCGAGCCCGCCGGCAGCGTAGTACGCCTCGCAGGCAACGCAGTACCAGCCGGTGTAGTTGCCCTTGTGGATGAACCCGTTGTCGTAGATCGCCTGGACGAAGCGTTGCACGGCCTTGGCGTGGCGCGGCTCGGTCGTGCGGATGAAGTCGTCGTTGGAGATGTCGAGGGCGCGCCATGCCGTCTCGAAATGGGCGCTCATTGCGTCGACGAACGCCTGCGGGTCCATCTCCTGGGACTCGGCAGCCCGGGCGACTTTCAGGCCGTGCTCGTCGACGCCGGTCAAGAAGAACACGTCGTCGCCGATGAGCCGGTGCCAGCGCGCCATCGCGTCGGCGACGATCGTCGTGTAGGCGGTGCCGAGGTGGGGCCGGTCGGTGACGTAGTAGATCGGCGTGGTGACGAAGAACGGCTTGGCCACGGCCTCAGCGTACCGGCCGGCCGCGGCTCGCCTCGAAGACGCGATCGACGTCCCGCACGGCTCACAAGGCCTTTGAATCGGCGTCCGCGGCGCGTATCTCCAGCGCCGCCTCGTAGGCGTCGCGGTGGGCAACGTCGAGCAGCACCTCGACCGCCGTCGTCGCGTCCCGCAGGCCGACGCCGGCGGCGACGAGGCGGCCGATCGCGAGGCGGGTCTCGACCGCCGAAGGCGGTCGGCGGTTGGGCGCCGCGTCGACGACGAGGACGTGCTCGCCGCGGGGCTCTCGCTCGCTCGCCCGGGCCACCGCCTCGTCGACCCGGCCGCGGTACACCTCCTCGTGCAGCTTGGTGAGCTCGCGGGCGACGACGACGCGACGATCCGGCCCGGCGGCCTCGGCCAGGTCGGCGAGGGTCTTCGCGACCCGTCCCGGCGCCTCGAAGACGACCGTCGGACAAGGCGACGCGGCGATCTGGCCGAGGCGAGACCGGCGTTCCCCACCGCGGCGCGGCAGGAACCCCTCGAAGCGGAAACGGTTGACGTCGAAGCCGCTGACGACGAGGGCGCTGAGCGCGGCCGACGGTCCCGGCACGGCGGTGACGTCGAACCCGGCGTCGATCACGGCGGCGACGAGCCGCCCTCCGGGGTCCGAGATGACCGGCGTCCCGGCGTCGCAGACGAGCGCGACCGGGGTGCCTGCGGCGAGCAGGCGGAGCACGACGCCGATCTGCTCGACCTCGTTGTGGGCGTGGAGGGCGAGGAGCCTCGGCGCCGGCACGCCGGCGAGCTCGAGCAGCCTCCCCGTGTGGCGCGTGTCCTCGCAGCAGACCGCGCCGGCCGAGCTGAGCACCTCGGCGGCTCGGCGGGAGAGATCGGCGAGGTTGCCGATCGGCGTCGCTACGACACTGAGCGCGCCCCGCCGCACCACCCGGGCGCGGCGGGACTCGGCGCCCGTCACTCCCGGATCTCCAGGGTGTCCCCGATCGCGAGCCGCCATCGCTCGAACGCTCCCGCCTCGGCCGCGAGAACCGAATGGGCGTGTCGGCGCGGTCGGCCGATCCGATGGGGACGGAACCTGGCGATGCCGATCACGACGCCGGAACGGTCGAGATAGGCGACGTCGATCGGGAACCGCACCCCGATCGAGTGGATCGTCCGACAGGGCTCGATGACGAAACCCCCTTCGAGTCGCTTCCGGCCGATCAGGCCGACGGCGCGACGCCCCGGGGAGCGCGCCAGCTCGATGCTCGCGAGCACTTCACCTCGCCGCAACAGCCAGGCCACCCCAACCTCCCGCGCCTACCCCTGCGCCGGAGGGTAGCCCGACACCGGTCCCCTATCTCGCCACCCCGGGCCGTCGATCAGACGTTGAAGCGAATCTCGAGGGTGTCACCGTCCTGGACCTCGTAGTCCTTGCCCTCGAGGCGGAGGCGCCCTGCAGCTCTCGCCGCCGACCACGAGCCGATCTCGAGGAGTTCGTCCCAACGGATCACCTCGGCGCGAATGAAGCCGCGCTGGAGGTCGGAGTGGATCACCCCGGCGCATTCCGGCGCCTTGGCGCCTCGGCGGAACGTCCAGGCACGCGACTCTTTCTCCCCCGTCGTGAGAAAAGTCCAGCGTCCGACGGCGTCGAACAGCGCCCGCGCGACCCGCGGCAGCGCCCCTTCCCCGAGCCCCAGGCCCGCGAGGAGTTCACCCCGCTCGTCGGGTTCGAGCTCGCGGGCCTCCGCTTCGAGCTCGACGCTCACGCCGAGGACCGTCGCGTGACCGCCGAGCTCGGCCACGACCGGACCGAGCACGTCGTCGGCCCGGGCGACCTCGTCCTCCGCGAGGTTGACGACGCAGAAGAAGGGCTTGTTCGTGAGCAAGAACAAAGGAGCGAGCGAGGCCCTGTCACCTTCGGAAAGCGTCGAGCGGTACAGGGGCACACCTGCGGAGAGTGCGTCCCGCGCCGCCTCCATCGCACGCGATTCGCCGGCGAGGGCGGGATTCGAACGCGCCGCCTTCTGCTGCTTCGTGAGCTGGCTCTCCAGCGAGGCGAGGTCGGCGAGCACGAGCTCCAGCTCGAGCACGCCAAGCGCCGAGAGTGGGTCGTGCTCCCCAGGGACCGAGTCGTCGGCAAAGCTCCGCAGGACCAGGCAGAGCGCGTCGACCTCGCGGATCCCGGCGTGGAAACGGTTCCCGTGGCCCTCGCCGGAGCCGGCGCCGGCGACGAGGCCAGCGATGTCGACCACCTCGACTGCCGCCTCGACGACCTTGCGGCTGGCGCTCATCGCCGCGAGGGCGCGGAGCCGATGGTCGGCGACGTGGGCGACGCCGACCGAGGTCTCGGTCGTC
>JBEKLG010000072.1:0-8420 GCA_050010315.1 Acidimicrobiales bacterium | reverse complement strand
CGCGCTCGGTCAGCAATTCACCGCGGCGGAGCTCGAGGAACGGCTGGGCCGACTTCAGGGCCAGTTGGTGACCCACAGACGGAACGGGTCGACGATCTCACTCATGCGCAAGATCGCCGAGCGGACCTACGGTGTCCGCTTCTCGACGGACACGTCGCTGGCCGAGCGAGTCCTCCTGCCGGCCATGGGAGCCGAACGCAACGGCATGGAAGACGCCCGGTTCGTGCGGTTTGAGCACCAGGACCGGACCGTTTCCTATTTCGCCACTTACACGGCCTATGACGGCGTCGACATCGCTCAGCAGCTTCTGGAGACAACGGACTTCCGCGCCTTCACCTCCTCGCCCATCGTCAACCTCGCGGCCAACAAGGGCCTCGCGCTGTTTCCTCGCCAAATCAACGGCCGCTTCGCGGCCCTATCCAGGTCCGACCACGAGGCGAACACGGTTATCTTCTCTGAGAACCTTCGTATTTGGGAGAACGCGCTTCCGTACCAGGTGCCCACCCAGGCATGGGACGTGCTCCAGCTCGGCAACTGCGGCTCGCCGATCGAGACTGACGCTGGCTGGCTTGTGATCACCCACGGCGTCGGCCCGATGCGCACCTACAACATCGGCGCCATACTTCTCGATCTCGAAGATCCGTCCCGGATCATCGGCCAGCTCCGCGAGCCACTGCTCAGCCCGGCGCCCGACGAACAGGACGGCTATGTGCCGAACGTCGTCTACTCCTGCGGCGCCCTCGTGCACGCCGGCACTCTGGTCCTCCCCTACGGCATCGGCGACTCCGCTATTGGCGTGGCCACGCTGCCGTTGCCCGTGCTGCTCGCCGCCCTCGCCGCCGGCGCTCCGGTACGGTCGAGCAGCAGCGCGAACCCACGGTAAGGGGATGGGGAAGATAAGTGCGACTGACGTGGTGCTGCGTAGTCACGCCGGCGAAGCGCTCCAATCCGTTCTTGCTCAATGACTCGGACCCGGATTCCTCCTAGCCACTCCCTTGCCTGGCTTCGGGTCAGGCGGTGGGCGCCTGGCGCAGCTTGAAGCCCGCCCCGCAAGGGTCGGTCACCGTCGCCATCCGACCGTACGGGGTGTCGGTCGCCTCCCGGGTGACGCCGCCACCCAGTGAACGCAGCTTGGCGACGGTGGCGTCCACATCCTCGGTCTCCCAGTAGACCGACCAGTACGAGCCGCCCGCGGGGACGAAGCTCTTGGCGTCCATGATCCCAGCCAGTTGTCCGTCGTCGCCGGGGTTCAATACCGTGTAACGAAAGTCGTCGGTGTCGGAGAGGACCTGAGTCTCCCAACGGAACACCGAACGGTAGAAGTCGACGGCTCGGATGTAGTCGGTGGCGAAGAGCTCGAACCAACTCGGCGACCCCGACTCGTCGAGGACGCTGAACCCGGGGAAGGTTGCGGGCTGCCAAACGCCGACGCCGGCCCCGGTCGGGTCCGTAAGCACGGCCTGGATGCCGAGATCAGCCACCGGCATAGCGGGAACAACGATCTGGCCGCCCTCCGCCTCGGCCGCTTTGACGGTCCGCGCGATGTCGTCCGTGGCCAGGTAGATCTTCCAGAGATTCTGCGCCGGGTTGTCGGGCATGTCGCCCATGGCGCCAGCCACGGGCACGCCGGCGCGGTTGAACATAAAGTAGCCGCCGAACTCGGGGCTCGGTTCGCCTGCCTCCCAGCCGAACAGCTCGCCGTAGAAGCGGCGGCTTCCCTCGACATCGGAGGTCCACAGGTCGGTCCAGCACGGGGCTCCTACTGGGACGGTGGTCCGGGTGGTCATGATCTGCTCCCTTACTCGACAGGTTCCGTCGTGATGATGACGAGAACCGGCGACCGAAGTCATCGCTCCCCCGCCGCAGATGACCATACCGTCTGCGCTCCGTATTCCTGGTCATGCAGGACCGTCTGAGTGGCTGGTGTCGCATCAGCTTCCTCAACCACCAAGCCGATCACCGGAGCGGCGACTGTTGGTGGAAGAGCTGGTCGAGAGGGTCGCCGTGTTCCCCGATCACCTTGAGGTATCGATCCCTGACGCGCCAGGGTTGAACGTCGGCTTGGCGGAAGTGGGTCTGGGCGGTAACCAGTCGCACAACGTTGGTGTCTGAGAATCGATGTCCACGATCTCCGACTGGCGGCGTGAGCCGTGGGCCGGGACCTAACCGGCGGTTGAGAACACTCTCACCCAGATGTGGCACGCGCGTTAGGGGACGCGTGTTGAATTCCAGATCCGTGTGGCGCGCCGGCAGCTCCTCGACCACGATGTTCTGCGTGCCCGTTCCGGGCCGCCCATGACCAGCACATTGGGGACGCGCAGACCGCCAGCGATGACGTTGTTAGGGGAGAAGCCGACCATCGGCGGGCGCTGGCGTCAACCTATTCCAGTTTCGGCTCGAACTGGCTAGCCACCAATACGGGATCATCCCCTGCCCTGGATGCCCTCTTTAGGCTGACTGTAATTCCTCGATCACCTGATGAACGACGGACAGCGACAGGGATGCAACGGTCACTTTTGTGACACTGACATACGGTCGCTGGTGTACTGAGGCGCCCCAGATCCCGCAGGGAGGAGTTGCAGGAAGAAGATGGTCGCGCCGGGCACGCGCGGCACGCTCGTGGACGCATGGCCACGACCGGTCGCGTCGGTGGTCAGTGTGCCGCCGTTGTCCGACGTTTGCGGGCACGATCCGGGGACCTGCTGCAGGAGCACCGCGTAGGTCGTGTTCGGGGCGCCCGCTTGAAGCTGGATCGCCGCCTGGAATGAGCTGGGCGTGAGGCTTAGCACCGCAAACCCGACAGAGGTTGCCGCCTCGCTTGTGTTCGTGGTGCAGTCCCCTTGGACGGGATTGTTCGTCCCCAACGCCACCTTGTTGCCATTGCCCGGGACGGTGGTCGTGGTGGTTGGGAGCGAAACGGATGCCGAGGTGGACGTAGAAGGTGCCGTCAAGTTGTGGCTGCTCGAACAGGCCGGCACGAAGACCAAGGTGGCCACCAGTACGACGGAGGCCACAGCCATGGACCGACGGGGCAATGAGTGTCGCGTACAAGTCATCCTATGCGGCAGCCTCGCCGCAAATCAGGGTCTTTCGTATCGTAAGACACGAGCTCCTGGGTCTCGAGCCCAGCACAAGAATCTGACAGCATAGCCGCCGTGGGCCCTGGTGCTGGCGAGCCGAAGAGGCGCCTTGCGGCCTCGTCTCGGTCGCCGAGCCCGCTGAACCGGCGCCCAGGCATCGAAGTAAAATTAGCGTGATCAGCAGGTTTGGATCGGGACGCGCAAAGATTCGACTTTCCTGATCGACGATGTTGGCGCTCTGACTGAAGTCTCGATCCGCAAAGGGGGCGCGATGAGTCCTCTGGAAGTGCGGAAGTCCGTGCCACGTGCGCGGCTGGTTCTCGGGGGAGCGTTGTTTGCCTTGGTGGTCGGCCTCGCAGGGCCCACCCTCTCGGGGGCGTTTGGCGCCACGGGCCGACCAGCCGAAGCCAGGTCCACTGGTGGCGTGGGCATCCTTAACGGCGTGAGCTGCATCTCAGCCAAGTCCTGTGTCGCGGTGGGTTACCGCGGCGACAGGACCGTGATCGAATCCTGGGATGGCACCGCATGGACGATCGTGCCCAGTCCAGACCGCGGCCTTAGTAGTGCCCTTTTTGGGGTGTCCTGTTCCTCGGGCGGGTGGTGTGTCGCCGTGGGCGACTACGCGGTCAGTTCCGGCCAGCGGGCGCTAATCGAATCCTGGAACGGCGGTGCCTGGCTGGTCATGCGGAGCCCGAGTCTTGGTTCTGCGGGCGCCGAGCTTCTCGGCGTCTCCTGCGTCTCCGCGCGCGCGTGCAAGGCCGTCGGCGGCTACGGAGGGGGCGCCTTGATCGAGTCCTGGAACGGCGCCAGCTGGTCAGTCGTCCCGAGCGGCAGCGCGGGGAGTCAGAGGATGCAACTTGACGCGGTTTCCTGCCCGTCAGCGGGCTCGTGCGTGGCGGTCGGTAACCGGGCCTCCGCAACCATGGTCGAATCCTGGAGGGGCGGCTCTTGGTCGATCGTGCCGAGCCCGACCCCCGGCACCTACGGTGGCCTGTCCGGTGTGTCCTGTTCCTCGGTCAAGTGGTGTGTCGCCGTGGGCAGTTACAGCACCGGCACCGGCAGCGGTGCCAGCGCGCCGGGCCGGACTCTCGTTGAGTCCTGGGACGGCACCACCTGGTCGGTCGCCTCGAACCCGGGTCCGTCGATTGCCTATCTCTTCGGCGCTTCGTGCGCTTCGGTGAAACGGTGCCAGGCCGTTGGCGAATACCAAGCCACCTCGGGCCTTTTCAGGGCGCTCATCGAGTCCTGGGACGGCACCGCCTGGTCGGTCGCCCCGAACCCGAGCCCACTGGTCGCCTACCTCTACGGAGTGTCGTGCCACTCGGCGAAGTCCTGTGAAGCCGTCGGCCAGTTCACCAACAAGGTGAGTGGTGCCGGACCCGCTGATGTCTTGGTGGAGTCCTGGAATGGCGCCGCCTGGTCGACCTGACGTTTCCTTGCCGGCAGTCCGGGACTGACAAGTCAGGAGCCGTTCGGACAAAGCATCATCGCTTGTCGGGTTGGAGGGAATCGGCTCCTGGTCGACGCTTCGTGGCGCCGCGTTGCCCGTCCGATCCCAGCCGTCGCGTTGGCGCCTCTCGTTCCCCGGCCTCTGCGCTCCTCGTTCCCGTCCCGGCTTTTCCCGCGCGGCAGTTTCGTCCCTCCTTCCCACCCTTGCCATTTGCTCCCCGGATCTCTTGTTGAAGGTGAGCCGACTCGAACCGCCGACTTCAACGTGGCGAAAATGGATCGTCGCAATGCTGTGAACGGGGCTTACGCGAATTCACCTCTTCTCGCCCGCCGCGGCATGCGGCAGTATGCGGCAGTTCAGACGCGCCCGTTCGCGCCCGTACGCAATCACGGTGCCGACCGCGAGAGGGGTGGAGCTACCTGGAGACGCGGGACGTTCGAACCGCGCGCCGCGGGCCGCCCGTCGCGGACATCAGACCGACCCTTGGGCAGCCCTGTTGGCTGCTTTGCTCGGCGGACCGCGCAGGATCCAGGCGAGTCCTACTGCCACGGCGCTCCCGACGATCGGCCCGATGACGTATGCCCACCAGTCCATCCAATGACCGCCGACGATGGCGGGGCCGAGAGAGCGAGCAGGGTTCATCGAGGCTCCCGAGATCGGCGCTGCCCACAAGCCGGCCAGGATGATGTAGCCGGCTACGGCGAGAGCGGCGTTAGCGCCGACGTTGCGGGCGCCCGAGGCGGTGCCGAGGATGACGCTGACCAACCCGGCGGTCAGCACGATCTCGATCAGCACCGCGGTACCGGTGCCGACGCCGGCACCGGGCTCGGTGGCACCGAGATGACCGATGTTGCCGAAAGTGGCCCGCAGAAAGCCGGCGGCCAGGAGACTGCCGGCCATCTCGGCGGCCACGTAAGCGGGAACCCTCCGCCAGGCAAAGTTGCCCCGCAGCGCGAAGCCGATGGTGACGGCGGGGTTGAGGTGGGCGCCGCTGACCGTCCCCATGAAGTAGATGATGGCCATCACCATCAGGCCAGGCGCCACTACCCGGGCATCAAGAGGGACCTGACCATGGCTACGGGCGTTGACCACCGCACCGCCAGCGGCCACGAGTACCAGGAGGAAGGTGCCCAGTACCTCGGCGAACAAGCGGCGCCACTCCTGGCTCAGGTCGTCGAAGTCCCGGGTCCAGGCTGTCTCGAGCTCCATGGGCTCCCGGAGCCAGAAAGGCTCGGGCCCGTCCTTATGCGACAAGGGCTCCATGTGCTCCCCAAGTCAGCCGAGGGCGCCGTCGAGAGGTCGAGAGTAGCCTCCCTACCATTGACGTGGAGTTATGTGTGGCCTCCGGGCCCGGCGAGGAGCGTGAGGAATGCTGGCTGCCGAGCACTGGATGATCAAGCCCGAAGAGCAGGACTTTCCCGCCGCCAGGTCATATCTGTCCTTGCTGGTCGGACCGGGAGAGGCAGCCAAGCTGGTCAAGGCTCTTCGCAGCCAGAAGACGCTCAACTACTACGCGGCCAGCGATATCCTGAGGGCCGCCGGTCTGCCCCTCCTGCCCTCGGATGATGCAGAGGTTGCCGCCGACCTCGAGAAGGTCAACGCCGGCAAGAAGCTGTCCCCGGTCCTGTTGGTCCTGGGGAACCCCTTGTGGGTCGCTGACGGCTATCACCGGATTTGCGTCAGCTACCACATCGGCGAGAAGACCGAGATCCCCTGCCGCGCCGTGACGCGCAAGTCGTAGGTATCTGCTGGATAAAGCACACACAGATGCCCGCGATTCTCGCGGCCGGCGCGGATTCGCCGATGGTGGCACGGGCACGGCGATCGACCTCGAGCTCATCGGCGCTTGGTTCGACAGGCACCGAGCTCAGCCCAATTGGCGTCGAGATCGGACTTGCCACTGTGATCGGCGGCGCTCTCGCTGCGGTCCATAGCTCACGCTACTTGTCGTCGTCGAAGTGGTTGGTGCTGGCAACTTTGTGTATGCCCACCGGCGTGCCCAGAGGGCTCGGGCGCGAGACAAGGCACTCGACGTTACCGAGTGGGTTGACGCTCACCTCTTCGCCGGTGACATGACACCCGAGATTGTCGATCGGTTGCGCCGTAAATGCGTGGCCGAGCTCCTTTACAAAGCGGTCGATCGCGCATACCGGCGCTCGTCAACCTTTGACGGTGCTGCGTAGACTCCTGACCGGTTAAGGCACGCCTCACTGCTGCTGTGACGATCGCCCTGAGTGCAGCGACAGTCACGGTCGCGTTCGTTCCGAGTCCTGCGCCCGCGGCAGCCGCTGCGCGACCGACGGTGCACCAGGAGCTGTGTGGCGAGGCCTTGCCGGTACCGCCGAACGTGCCGTTCGGCAACACCGTACGGACGAGCAACCGGTTCACGGGCTCACTCGCAGTGGGTGCCGTCTGCAGGAGCGGCTCTCGTGGGGGCTGGGCAATCGATGCCGTGCTGCGCCGTAACGGCAGGTCCTCGTTGTTCGTATCGCCACATCTCCTTCCTCTCACCTCGCCGGTTGCCGTCCTCGCCGTCTATTACTTCACGAAACGTCAGCTCCCAGCAGTACTCGCGCAGGTCGGTTTTGGCATGACCGGGCAGCCCTACGAGCTGTTCACGTTCGACGGCGACCACGTCGTGCCAGCACAGATGCGGTTCCCGCCGAACTTGGGCGGGCTTGCGGGCGGTGGCGCGACATTGCACGGCCAAGGCGTCTTCTGCGGTCAGCACGACGGACGCCTGCTTGTCATCCAAGAGGACTGGGAGATCGACGCGCCGATCCGCTGGGTGGCCTACGACGGCGGCGAGACCCCGGCGCCAACCGACTCGGTGACGGTTTCGTACGAGCGTTGGACGCTCACCGGCCAGCCGCTACGCCAGCTCGCCTTCCGAAGCCTCCCGCCGACTAAGACGAGCTACAAGAAGGCACAGGCTCTGGAGAACGCTCACTGTTGACTGTCGCGCCTGAGTCGTGGGTTGAAGCGAGCATGAGGTGCGCAGAAGCGGACCGAGCCGCGCCGGGCTCAGGCGGTCAGCGCCACTGCGGCTTCGGGCGTCGCGACCCGAAAGCTGAAGCTCTCCTCAAGGTATAGGTACGCGCTGTCGGCGTCGTGGTGGCTGTAGCCGAGGGACAGGTCTTCCCCCGACTCGAAGAGGAAGTCTCCACCCCGCAGGCTGACGACAACGGCACCGTCGACCCCCGGGGCCCACACGATCGGACCACCGAGGATCTGGCGCAGGTGGTCGAGCACGACCAGACCGCCGTGCTCGGTCGTCTCCACGACACCGGTGTACTCCTGCGGGCCGAGGGCCAGGCCGTAGGGGCCGCTCACACCGGCCTCGAGCAGCGTTTCGACCGCCTTGGCCACGTGTCCCGGGTAGCCGGCGTAGGCGGTCCCCAGCGTGATGGGCTCGTGAGCCGTCGCTCCGGCTATTCCGACGATGCCCGCCTCAGGCCACCCGTGGAAGACCGCGATGTTCTCGGCCACGGCGATCCGACGCGCCGCCGCGTCAAGTTCGGCCAGGTCGAGATCGGTGGCTCCGCGGTCGGCATCCAACAGTTCATGACGCGAGATCACGAAAGGGGCCCGAAGCTCGACAAGCGGCAGCACTCGGCGTTGGCGCGCCTGCAAGTCTTCGCCAGGAGCCTTGACGTCGGACACCCGCCCCAGGTTCGTGGCCGAATGCCCCCAGCCCAGTGGGCCGGAGAAGTCCACCAACTTGCGGGCGCCGAGCGCCGGCACGAGCCGCTCGCGGCCTTCGGCATCAAGACGGTTCCAGGCGATGTAGGTGATCGGGGCATGGGAGCGAAGAAGGTGGTTCACAACGACTCTCCTTTGAGGCTGCCGACGCCGAAGGTGCCGGACGCGCCGGCAGGACTGGCGCCGGC
>JBEKLG010000071.1:0-8518 GCA_050010315.1 Acidimicrobiales bacterium | reverse complement strand
CTTGCCGCGAAAGACGTACTGATCGGCGGGGCGGTCGTGCACCGTCGCCTCACCGGGGACGAACCAGTAGGCGTTGTCGAGCTGTCGGATCTCGTCGAGCACGCACCCGGAGATCGTCCCCGCGCCGTTCGTTGTCCGCTCGAGCGTCGCGTCGTGACCGACGACGAGGGCGCCGTCACGCGTGGCGTGGACGTCGAGCTCGATCCCGGTCATCCCGACCGCGAGAGCGCGTTCGATCGCGTAGAGGGTCGACGACGGGGCCTCCTTCTCGCCCGCCTGGTGCGCGTAGCCGATCACCCGCCGTTCGAGCCACGGATTCGCCACAACGGAGTTCTAGCCGGGGATGCCCGCCCTCGCCGAGCCGCGAGCTTCACACCGACGCCGGACGTCGGCACCGCCGGATGCTTGTCGCCAGGGCGCCGCTGCCGCTGCCGGGCGGGACGATGGGTCCGGATCACGCCGGCGCGACCGCCGATCGGCGTAAACCCCGAAACGGTGGCGTCACGGGCGGTGGAGGAGCGACGATGACCCGCACCCTTCGCGCTCGCAGAGTGGGCTGCGCAGGATCTCGTCCGATCCCTCGATCGTGCGCCCCGCTGAGCCCAAGGACGACCCTGCCACGAGGCCCGTAGTCAAACGACGCGTCGCCGAGTCGTCCGAAGGCCTGGGAGCCGATCCCGGCCCGGCGATGGGATCGGGACCGGTCCGAACAACCCGCTAACCCGACCGGTAGGAGTCGGGGTCGATCGAGATGCCTCCCGAGATGACCAACGACCTGATCGCCTCGACTTTCGCCTGCAACCATTTCGGGACCGCCTTCGCGAAGTGGTGGTAGCGGGCGAGTCCGACCCCGTTGTCCGCAAGATCCCCGAGGTAGTTGCCGCCGACGAACCTGGAGTGGGCTGCAGCGAGCACCGTCGAGCGCACGGCAGCGGCGATTCCGTCGGTCACGCTCGTCAGGAACAGGCCACAGTCGCGGGGCAATGTGACACAACCGTCGCTGCCTGACCATTCCATGGCGACACCGTGGCCGTAGAGCTTCACCGCGGCCGCGGCGCCGAGACCGGCGGCCCCCGCGACCGGGAAGATGACGTCCACGCCCTGCTGCATCAGGGTCGTCGCCTCGGTCTGGCCGTCGACCGTGTTCGAGAAAGAGCCGAGGAAGTAGCCGCTCCCGGCGTAGCTGCCAGCCGGCCGGTTCTTGCGCGGGGTCCAACCCACCGCGGCGACGCGCTTGTGGGCAGCCTTGTCAAAGTACCGGACTCCGGCGACCCAACCGTCCATGTACGTGATGACCGCCGGGATCTCCTCCCCGCCGAAGGTGCCGACCTTCCCCGTCCTGCTCATCGCGGCCGCGAGGAATCCCGCGAGAAAGGCGCCCTGGTTTGTGGCGTAGGAAAGGGCCCGGACGTTCCTCATCGACCTCGCATCCTCGTCGTCGACGATCGCGAACAACCGCCCGGGATGCGCCTGCGCGGCGTCCTGCGTCGCGCCGGCCATCGCTTGGCCGGCCGTGACGACGATGCCGCAGTCCTCGCCGATCAACTTCGCGATGTCCGGGCCGTACGAGGCCTCGCTCGTCGCCTCGACGAGGCTGATCCTCATCGACGGATCCGCCAGCTGCGCCATCCTCAGTCCGGCCCGGATCGAGGAAGCGGCGAATTCGCCCTTTATCCCCCCGGAGCCGATCAGCTCGCAGGCGCGGAACGAGCCCGCGCCGCCCCGCTGCGTCAGGCGCCCTCGCACGGCCGGGTTTGCCGGGGTAAGGCCGATCGAGGCCACGCCGGCGACGAGCGCGAGCGCGGATCCTATGGCGAGGGCGGACAACCCCACCTTCGGCCGGTGACGACCCACGGTGTCGAGCGAGCCCTGCCGACCTGGCGTCGCCATCAAGGCCCCGGGGACGCTGCCCGCGCCCACAGCCCCCGGCCGCGACTCGCCGACGACCCCACGCCCCGATCAGCCTCCCGGCCGGGATTTCGTCGCCCCAACGTCGCTACCGAACCGCTTCGTCGATTGACGACGGCGACGCTACCACTTCGCCTGTCGCCGCCGGCAGCGGAGAGAAGGCGCAACAGGCCCAACGCGAGATATCCGCGACCACCCGGCCAGCACAGATAGCCTCTCGAACGGTGATCGACCACATCCTGCTCGACATCATCGGGGCGATCCGCGAGGCCCTCGAGGGGGCACTCCTCGAGCAGCTGGCCGTCGAGGAACGCTTCCAGGTCGACGTTTTCCTCGGCGATATCGCCTTCGAGACCTCCTATTCGCTCCCCGGTGAGCAGAATCCGCCGAGGGTGCGCGCCGACCTCGGACTCGAATGGCCGACGTGGAGCCAGAGCGCCTACCGGTCCTGGTCGATCGGAGAACCGATCCCGGAACGTCCCGAACTCGTCGTCGAACTCACGCTTCGCCTCCAGCGCCTTGCTGCAGCCCCCGACGCCGCGGCGGTGCTCGCCGCGCTCGGCGAGAGCCGCCCGGAACTGGCGGGCGAACCGCTCGAGCGCAGTGGCATCACCGTCGAACAGGCCCTCGGCGCAGCGCCCGGGGCCGCGACGTCGGCGATCGAGATCACCTACCAGGGCACGTACCGACTGAGCGAGTCCGTCCTGGAAGAACCCGAGAGACTCGACGGCCAGGTGGCGCCGCTTGCCCGCTGGATCGCCTCGGCGCTCGTGCGCCTCGCCGACTTAGAACTCCCCTCGGCTCCGGTCGACGACTCCGAGGCGAGCACGTAGCCTGCCGCCCCGCGGTCAGAGGGGATCGACGACCCGCCGGGCCCGGGCGAGGTCGGCGAGCGACGATTCCGGGCGGGCACCGAGATGACCGATCACCTCGCTCGCCGCCAGTGCGCCGAGGCGCGCCGCCCCGGCGAGGCCGCAACCGTGGGTGACCCCGAAGCAGAATCCGGCCGCGAACAGGTCCCCGGCACCGGTCAGGTCGACGACCTTGTCGATCGCGAAGGCAGGCACTTCGATGATTCCCTCCGGCGTCCCGACCATCGCCCCTCGCTCGCCGCGGGTCAGCACCACCATCAGCCCCGGTCGCGCGATCGCGCCCAGCGCCTCCGGCGCGCTCTTCCCACCGGTCAGCGTGAGGAGTTCGGATTCGTTGGCGAAGACGATGTCGACGAGCCCACGGGTGAGCTCTTCGAGGACGCCACGGTGCCGCTCGACGAGTGCCGCGTCCGACAGCCCGAGGGCGACCTCGGTGCCCGCACCGCGTGCCGCGCCGAGAAGGCGATCGACGAGCGCCGAGGCGTCGGGAAGGTCGAGGACGTAGCCTTCGAAGTAGACGAGCTCGGCGGCGCCGACGACCCCGACGTCGATGCCGCTCGCATCGAGCCGGCCGGCGACACCGAGTGCCGTCGCCATCGTCCGCTCGGCGTCGGGTGTGACGATCACGTAGCAGCGTCCGGTCGCCGCCTCCCCACCCGCTGGATCGGCTGCAAAGCGCTGCAGGACGGCGTGCACGCCCGCGGCCTCGAGATCGGCGGCGTAACGGTCGCCGAGGTCGTCGGTCGCCACCGCGCCGACGAAGGCGGGTCGGCCCCCGAGCGAGGCCACACCGACGGCGCTGTTCGTCACCGACCCACCGGAAACCTGCCGGCCTTCGCCGACGACCGCCCGGATCCGTTCGGTCGTGGCGACGTCAACGAGCGTCATCGCGCCAAGAGGCAAGCCGAGCGACTCGACGACCGCGGCCGGCGCGAACACGAGATGGTCCATCAAGGCGTTGCCCACACAGACGACGTCGAAGCGCTTCGGCCCGTCGGGCGGGCGAGCCCGCCCGACGCGGTTCTCCCCCGTCACGCCGACACCCTAGTGCCGACCGGTTCGCCCACCGGGGCGGTCGGTACGCCACCGTTGACTAGCCTCGACGTCCGATGACGACGTCCGAGAACACGCCGAGATACCGGCTTCCCCGCAACGCCGTCCCGCGGCGCTACGACCTCGAGCTCGCTCCCGACCTCACCTCGTTGAGTTTCCGGGGCAGAGAACGAATCCAGCTCGAGGTGCTCGACGCGCTTACCGAGATCGTCCTCAACGCCGACGGTCTCGCGATCAGCGACGCGACGATCGCGCCGGGCTGGACGAACGACACGTCGGCGACACCTGTCGCCCTCGCGGTCGCGCTCGAAGCCGCGCGCACCGAGGTGTCCTTCGGACTCGCCTCGCCACTGCCTCCCGGTCGTTACACGCTTGCCTGCCGGTTCGCCGGCACCCTCAACGACCAGCTCTGTGGCTTCTATCGCAGCCAGTTCCGCGACGACGAGGGCCGCGAGCGAACGATCGCCACGACGCAGTTCGAGGAAACCGACGCCCGCAAGGCGTTCCCCTGCTTCGACGAGCCTGACCTGAAGGCGGTCTTCGGGGTGACGCTCGTCGCCCCCCCGGGGATGCTGGCCGTGTCAAACGGAGCCGAGACCGAGGTCGAGGCCCTCGCCTCCGGCGCGCACCGCGTCAGGTTCGCCGACACGATCCCGATGTCGACCTACCTCGTCGCCATGGTCGTCGGCCCCCTGGAGGCGACTGATGCCGTGGACGTCGACGGCATCGCCCTGCGCGTCGTCACCGTGCCGGGGAAAGGCCATCTCACGTCCGCCGCGATCGCGGTCGCCACGCACGCTCTCCGCTACTACCGCGAGTACTTCTCGATCCCGTACCCGGGCGACAAGCTCGACCTCGTCGCGATCCCGGACTTCGCGGCGGGGGCGATGGAGAACCTCGGCTGCGTCACGTTCCGCGAAGCCGAGCTCCTCGCCGACCCCGCCGACACGTCGCGACCCGAGATGCGCCGTATCGCCGAGGTCATCGAGCACGAGCTCGCCCACATGTGGTTCGGGGACCTCGTCACGATGCGCTGGTGGAACGGGATCTGGCTGAACGAGGCCTTCGCGACGTTCATGGCGTTGCGCTGCCAGGACGACTTCCACCCGGACTGGCAGTGCTTCGTCGGCTTCGCCCGCCTGCGCGAGCACGCACGTTTCGTCGACGGTCTGCACTCGACGCGCCCGATCGAGTTCCCGGTCCACACCCCCGAAGAGGCCGCGGCGATGTTCGACGTCCCGATCACCTACATCAAGGGCCCGGCGGTGCTCTGGATGATCGAGCAGTTCATCGGCCACGACCGGTTCCGCGCCGGCGTGCGCCGTTACCTCGCGACGAACGCCTTCGGGAACGCCGAGACGACGGACCTGTGGGACGCGATCGAAGCGGAGAACCCCGACGTGCCGATGCGCGCCGCGATGGACTCCTGGGTTTTCCAGGGCGGCTATCCGATCGTCGGCGCCACCCAGCTCCCGGGTTCCGATCCCACCGTCGTCGAGCTGAGCCAGGAGCCGTTCTCCTATCTTCCGGCCGAGAAGGAGCCGGCCGACGCCACGCCCGGTGGCCGCTGGCTCGTGCCGATCCTCGCCGCACCGGCCGGGAGGCGCGACGAGGCGACCCGGCTGATCCTCGCCGCGCAGCCGGCACGACTGGAGTTCGCCACCTCGCCAGTCGTCGTCAACGCCGGCGGCACCGGCTTCTACCGCGTCCAGAACGACCGGGCCTTAGGACAAGAACTGCTCGCCCATCTCGAGGTGCTCGACCCGATCGAACGTCTCGGGCTGATCGGCGACCTCTGGGCTTCGGTCCTCGCCGGCCTCGCCGAGCTCGACGACTTCCTCGACGCCGTTTCCCATCTTGCCGGCGAGGAAGACCCCTACATCTGGTCGGTCGTCGCGTCGGCGCTGCGGTTGATCGACCTCGTCGCGCCGGAGCATCAGCGCGAGCTCGTGGCCCGTTATGCGCGGTCCGTCCTGCAACCGGAGCTCGACCGCGTCGGATGGGAGGCGGCGGCCGGCGAGAGCGAACAGACGCCCGTACTGCGGCAGGCGCTCATCGCGGCTCTCGGCACCTTCGGCGGCGACAAGCACGTGCTCGCCCGGGCGCGGCAACTGTTCGAGGCCGACAGGCGTGGCAAGGGCGAGATCGCCGCCGATATCGTCGGCGGCGTCCTTGCGACCGTCGCCTGGAACGCCCGCCGGGCGGACTTCGAGGCGATCGTCGGGCGCGTCCGCGCACCGCGCTCCCCCCTCGACGAACGCCGTCACCGCGACGCCCTCGGCTTCCTCACCGACGTCGGCTACGCAGCCGAGGTCCACGAGCTCTGCCGCGGCGCGATCCGCAGCCAGGACGCGCCGTACCTGCTCGCCGTGATGCTCGGCCAGCGGGCGATTGGCCCAGTCACGTGGGAGTTCATCTCGACACACTTCGACGAACTCGCCAGCCGCTATCCGGACAACTCGATCCACCGGATGCTCGAGGGAATGGCGGGCCTCGTCGAGATCGACGCAAGCGGCGAGCCTGTCTATCTGCGGGTCGTTGCCGCCTTCGTCGACGAGAGGTTCTCCGGGGGCCGCAAGCGGCTCCTCGACCAGACCGTCGAGCACCTCGAGGTGAACGTCCGCTTCGCGGCGAGGATCCGCCCGTCACTCGGCACGATTCTCTCCCGCCGCTAGGGACCGGTGAACCTCGGACTCGCGGCGGCGACCTTCGCCGTCGTGATCCCGGCCGAACTCCCCGACAAGACGTTCCTCTCCGCCGTTGTGCTCTCCTCACGGCACCGGCCGCTCCCGGTCTGGGCCGGCGCGGCGGCGGGACTGGTCACACAGGCCGCCGTCGCCGCCGTCGCCGGCCGGCTCCTCGGGCTGGCACCGCACCGCCTCGTCGCCGGAATCGTCGCCGGGCTCTTCCTCGCCGGCGCGGCGTACCTCTTGTTCGCCAGGCCGGCGGACGTCGAACGCCGCAGCGACGAGATCGCCACCGGCGAAGATCACCTCCTCGCAGGCGGTGACGACCGCTCGGCGCGACCCCGACGGCACGGGCATTCCGGGCTGCGGATCGCCGCTGTCACGTTCGCCGTGATCGCCCTCGCCGAGTTCGGGGACCTCACCCAGATCGTGATCGCGAACCTCTCGGCGAGGTCGCGCGACGCCGTGAGCGTCTTTTTCGGGGCGGCCCTCGCCTTCGTCGTCGTCAGCGGCATCGGCGTCGCGACCGGCCGCGCGATCACCCGTGTCGTGCCGCTCGATGCCGTGCGCAGGCTCTCCGGCCTCGTCCTTCTCGCCCTCGGCGTCTGGAGCGCCGTCGCGGCGGCGAGCTGATGACCGTCACGCCACGGCTTCCTTTAGCCGACGACCGGCACGGGCCCTCCGGGCGGACCGAGACGCTCCTTGCGGCGGCGCGGGCGACCCCCGGCTTCCTGCCGGTCGACGAGGCGATGGCGTTGTTCGCGGCCGCGGTTCGCGCCCTCGCGAGCGCTCCGGGGCCCCTGGTCGAGATCGGCTCCTATCTCGGCCGATCGACACTTTTCCTCGCCGCGGCGATCGCCGCGGCAGACGCCGCGCCACTCGTCGTCTATGGCGTCGACCACCACCGCGGATCCGAGGAGATGCAGGCAGGTTGGCCCGATCACGACCCTGCGCTCGTCGACCCGGCCACCGGCCGGATCGACTCGCTGGCACGTTTTCGCGCGAGGATCGAACGCGCCGGCGCCGAGGATCTCGTCGTCGCCGTCGTCGGTGACTCGGCACGTGTCGCCGCCAACTGGTCAACGCCAGCCGCCCTCGTCTTCATCGATGGCGGTCACGGTGCCTCGCCCTGCTGGGCGGACTACCGAGGCTGGGCGCCTCATGTCGCACCCGGCGGTTTCCTCGTCTTCCACGACGTGTTCGCCGATCCGGCCGAAGGCGGCCGCCCTCCGTACGAGTGCTATCTCGACGCGCTCGGGTCGGCTCTATTCACCGAGGACACGGCAGCGGGATGCGGCAGCCTCCGCGTGCTCGCCCGCACGACGGCCCCGTGGGATCGGAAATCGGCGGGAGCCGGTCGAACACCGCCCCGCTGACGCCTCCCGACAGCAGGTCCGCGGCGACGACGACCGCCGCCGCCGAGTACGTCGTGCGCTCGCCGGCCGGGAACTCGGATCGCTCCGGGTAGACGAGGCCCGTGAGGTACGACCCGTCGTCGCACCGCAGCTCACCGGTCGTCGAGAGGAGCGCGGCGGCCTCCTCACTCCAGCCGGCGCGACAGAGCGCGACGGCGCATTCCGCGGTCTCGGCCGTCGTCACCCATCGCCGGTCCGAACGGCAGAGCACTCCCCTGCCGGGCAGCACGAACCGGCGAGATCGCCGGGCGAGCCGCGCCCGGGCAGCAGCAAGGTCCAGTCCCCCGGCGAGCGCCGGGTAGTACCAGTCCATCGCGAACTGCGACCGGTCGGCGAAGAACCGCTCCCGCGTCGCGACCAGCCGTCCGACACGGACGGCGGCCTCTGCCCAGGCGGGGCGCTCCAGGCCGAGCGCGGCCGCGAGGCGCACCCCCGAGCACAGGCTCTGGCGGATCGAGGAGCTCGCCGCGAGGAGCGAGAACTCGGCCGGCCGGCCCGAGGGGCCGACGGACCAGGGGATCTCTCCGCTTTCCCCCGTATGGGCGACGACGAAGCCGAGCGCCCGGTCGACTATGGCGAACAT
>JBEKLG010000070.1:0-8683 GCA_050010315.1 Acidimicrobiales bacterium | reverse complement strand
GGCGAGGGCGATGCCCGCGGCGCTGTACACCGTCGGCGTGGCGTCGGCGGCCAGGAGCGCGCCGATGCCGTCGGGGGGCGCCTCGGTGAGCAAGAGCACGGGGGCCTCGATCCCGGCCTCGCGCAGCGTAATCGCCTCCTCGACGAGCGCGACCGCGAGCATCGAGGCGCCACCGGCGAGCGCGGCCCGGGCAACGGCGACGCTCCCGTGGCCGTAGCCGTCGGCCTTCACGACGGCGCAGAGGCGCGACGGCGCGACGAGGCGGCACAACAGCTCGACGTTGGCGCGGACCGCGCCGGTGTCGATCTCGGCCCACGAGGGGCGGTACGCCGTCGCCATCGCCCTAGGTCTGAGGGGCGCCGGCGGAGAGCACCGACGCGACAAGCAAGGGGAGATCCGAGGCCTCGAGGCCTTCGGCGAAGCCGATCTGGGCGGCGCGGCCGTGGACGTGCGCGGCGAGGCCGGCGGCGCGCAACGGCTCGAGGCCCCGGGCGAGGAACGCGCCGAGCATGCCCGAGAGCACGTCGCCGGTCCCGGCGGTCGACAGCCTGGACGACCCGGCGGCAGCGATCAGCGCCTCACCGCTCGGCGCGGCGACGACCGTCGCCGGGCCCTTCAGGAGAACGAACGCCCCGACTCGGCGGGCGAGCTCGCGGCTCGCCTCGAGGCGGTCGTCGCCCGGAGCCGAGCCGCTGAGTCGCGCGTACTCGCCGTTGTGGGGCGTGATGATCGTCGGCTGACGCCGCTTGGCGACGATCCTCGCCGCCTCGGACGCCGCGCCGAGGGCGAACAGTCCGTCGGCGTCGACGACGAGCGGGACCTCGGCTTGCGCCACGAGCTCGCGGATGCCCCGGATCGCAGGCTCGCTCCGCCCGAGCCCGGGCCCGACGACCAGGGCTTGGCAGCGGACGAGCTCGGTAAGCACCGACCCGGCCCACTCGGCCGCCGGGACGGGGCGCGCCACGGCCTCGGTGACCGGGATCGCCCCGGGCTCGACGCCCGGCGAACCGAGGCGGACCATCCCCGCTCCCGCCCGGATCGCGCCGTTCGCCGCCAGGGCGGCGGCACCGAACATGCCGGGTGAGCCGGCGACGACGTAGACCGCGGCGTCCCACTTGTTGCCCCGCCGGTCGCGTCCTTTTAGCCACCCGCGGTCCTGGTCCTCGACGAGGTGCTGGGCCGGCGTCCCCGGATCGAGCCCGATCGGCTCGACGACGACCGCCCCGGCGAGCTCGGGGCCCCGGCCAAAAAGCAGACCGGGCTTCAGCGCGCCGAACGTCACGGTCAGATCGGCGCGCACGGCACCCGGCGTCGCCACCCCGGTGTCGGCGACGACGCCGGAGGGGATGTCGACGGCGACGACGAAAGCCCCGTCCGGGGAACGGGGGGCGCGGTAGTCGCCGTGGAAGCGCGTCCCGTAGGCGGCGTCGAGGACGAGATCGCACGGCGGGAGCTCGTCTGGTGCCTCGGCCGCGGGAAAGACGGTGACACGGGCGCCACGCCTCGCGAGCAGCGAGGCGGCGACGCGCCCGTCGTCCCCGTTGTGGCCCCGGCCGGCGACAACGACGACCCGCCGCCCGTACGTGCCCCCCATGCAGCCGACCCCGGCGCGGGCGACGGCGAAACCCGCCCGGGCGACGAGCGTCGCAAGACCGACCCGACGCCGGGCCTCCTCGTCGACGGCACCCATCTCCGCCGACGTGAGCACCGGCCTCATCTCAGGATCCGCAGCCCCAGGCCCGCCCCGGGCGTGGGGTCATTCGGCGACAACGACGGCTCCGGCATGGGTGTCCGTATGGGTGAGCGAGACCCGCAGCACCCCGACCCCGAGGGCGGCGGCGCGGGCCGCGGCGCGACCGGTCGCCTCAAGCGACGGGGCGCCCGACGGCGCCCGCACGACACCGATCTCGCCAAAGCGGACGGCACCCACCCCGACCCCGAGGGCCTTCATCGCCGCCTCCTTCGCCGCGAACCGCGCCGCGAGCTCCGGCACGGGGTCGGCGCGGCCCGCCGTGTCGGCTCGCTCGCGCGATGTGAACACCCGCTCGGCGATCCCGGGGCGCCGTGCCAGCACCCGGCGAAAGCGCGCCACGTCCACGGTGTCGAGTCCGATGCCGATCACGAGCCGACCGCTCCCAGACGGCGCAGATGTCTCCCGCCGGCTGGCGTCATTCGACGGTCACGACCTTGGCGAGGTTGCGGGGCCGATCGACGTCGTTGCCCCGGGCCCGGGCGATCGCGTAGGCGAAGCACTGCGTCGCGACCGCGGCGACGATCGGCGTGAGGAGCTCGAGCGTTGGGGGAACCTCCAGCACGGCATCGACGAGCGCCGCCGTCTCGCCGTCGTCCTCGTCGGCGATCGCGACGATCGTCGCGCCCCGCGAGCGCATCTCCTCGACGTTCGCCATCACCTTCTCCCACAGTCCCGTCCGGGTCGCCACGACGACGACGACGACGCCGGGGGTGATGAGTGAGATCGGGCCGTGCTTCATCTCTCCGGCCGGATAGGCCTCGGCACGGACGTAGGCGAGCTCTTTCAGCTTCAGCGCGCCCTCCATCGCGATCGGCAGTCCGGACCGACGGCCGAGGAAGTACACATCGTCGATTCCGGCGAACCTCCGGGCCACCGCCATGTAGCTGTCCGCCCGCCCGAGCGCCCGGGCGATGAGGGAGGAAACCGAGCCGAGCCCGTCGGCTACGAGACGCGCCTCGGCATCGTCGATCGCGCCCCGTGCCCGGGCGAGGTGGAGCGCCAGCACCTGGAGCAGGGCGAGCTGCGCGACATGGCACTTCGTCGACGCCACGCCGATCTCGGGTCCGGCGTGGGTGTAGCAGACGCCGTCGGACTCGCGGGCCATGACGGAGTCGACGACGTTCGACACGGTGATGACCCCCGCCCGGCGACGGCGCGCCTCGCGGATCGCGTGCAGCGAGTCGACGGTCTCGCCCGATTGGCTGACGGCGATGACCAGCGTCTCGGGGCCGACGACCGAGAGCCGGTAGCGGAACTCGCTCGAGATCTCGGCGTCGGCGTGGAGCCGGGCCCACGCCTCGATCGACTGCCGCCCGACGAGCGCGGCGTGGTAGCTCGATCCGCAGCCGAGCAACAGCACCCGGCGGTACGAGCCGAGCACGTCGGGCGGGATCGCCAGCTCCTCGATCTCGGTCACGCCGTCGGCGCTGATCCGGCCGAGGAGCGTCTGGGCCACGGCGTGCGGCTGTTCGTGGATCTCTTTCGACATGTAGTCGGTGTAGCCGCCCTTCTTCGCGTCGGCGACGCTCCAGGTCACCTCGTGGCGCCGGAGCACGACCGGGTAGCCGAAAAGGTCGCAGGCCTCGACGCGCCCCGGGCGGATCTCGGCGACCTCGTCGTCGTCGAGCAGGTACAGCTCCCGGGTCGTGCCGACCAGGGCCGCGAGGTCCGACGCCGCAAGCCCGAGGGACTCGCTGAGGCCGATCACGAGCGGCGAGGTCCGGCGGGCGACGACGATCGTGTCGGGTTCGGCGAGCGCGACGACGGCGATGGCGAAGTCGCCCCGCAGGATCGCCATCGAGCGGCGCACCGCCTCTTTGAGGCCGGATCCGCCGGCGAGCTCGGCCTCGACGAGGTGGGCGACGACCTCGGTGTCCGTGGCGGACACGAGTGTGTGCCCGTTCGCGACGAGCGCCTCGGCGAGCTCGCGGTGGTTCTCGATGATCCCGTTGTGCACGATCGCGACCCTGCCGGTGCAGTCGAGGTGCGGATGGGCGTTCCGTTCGGTGGGCGCGCCGTGGGTCGCCCAACGCGTGTGGCCGATCGCCGCGCCCGCGCCCGCCGGCGCGTCGGCAAGCATCACCCGCAGCTTCTCGACCGAGCGCGTCAGCTCGGCGGCGCGTACGACGCGGAGCTCACCCGAGTCTTCATCGACGAACGCGACCCCGGCTGAGTCATATCCCCGGTATTCGAGCGATTCGAGTCCGGTGAGGACGACGTCGAGCGGTTCGGTGGCGCCGGTGACTGCGAAGATGCCGCACATGGCCCCCAGGCTACGGGTTCACCGGGCACGCCGGGGGACGGGCCCCCGATCGCCGAATCAGGACCCGAGCTCGCGCTCCACGACGGCGACGATACGGGCGAGCGCGGCGTCGACGGCTGCCCGGCTGTCCGCCTCGACCATCACCCGCACGGCGGACTCCGTCCCGCTCGAGCGCAACAGGATCCGGCCCGACTCCCCGAGCTGGCGCTCGACCGCCTCGACCTCCTGCCACACCAGGCGGGCCTCGCCGAGTCGGCCCGGGTTGTCCACCGCGACGTTGCGCAGCTCCTGGGGAACCCGGGTGATCGCCGCGCCGGCGAGCTCGGCGAGCGGGCGGCCGAGGCGCTCGACGAGCTCGATGAGCTTCAGCCCCGTGAGGATTCCGTCGCCGGTCGTCGCCTCCCGGCGGAAGACGATGTGCCCCGACTGCTCGCCGCCGAGGACGAGGCCATGTGTGACGAGCGCGTCGGCAACGAAACGGTCGCCGACCGGCGTCTCGACGAGCCCGATGCCGGCGGCGGCGAGGGCACGGCGGAGTCCGAGGTTGCTCATCACCGTGGCGACGATGGCGTCGTTGTCGAGCTCTCCTTTCTCGTGGAGGTCGAAAGCGAACAGGGCGAGCAGCGCGTCGCCATCGACGACCCCGCCGAGGTGATCGACGGCGATCATCCGGTCGGCATCGCCGTCCAAGGCGATGCCGAGGTCGGCGTTGCGACGGACCACCTCCCGGGCGACGAAGTCCGGCTTCGTCGCGCCACAGCCGGCGTTGATGTTCACCCCGTCCGGCGCGTTGCCGACGATCTCGGCGTCGACACCGAGTCGGTAGAGGACCGCCGGCGCGACCTTTGACGCCGCACCGTGCGCGCAGTCGCACACGACCCGCAGATGGTTGTGCTCGGGCAGCGTGACGGCGGCGGCGAGGTGCGCCACGTAGTCGTCGACGGCGTCGCGACCGTCGACGATCTCCCCGACGAAAGGATCGGCCGGGACCGCGGCAACACCGGAGTCGCCCGCTCCGACGAGCTCGTCGATCTCCAGCTCGATCGCCCGCTCGACGGCGTCGGGGAGCTTCGTCCCTTCTGCCGACAGCAGCTTGATGCCGTTGTCGGCGAACGGGTTGTGCGACGCCGAGACCATGGCGCCCGGTCGGGCGCGCTCGGCCGCGAGCCAGGCGAGGCCTGGCGTCGGTACGACGCCCAAGTCGGTGACCGTCTCGCCTTCGGCGGCAAGCCCCGCCGCCAGCGCCCCTTTCAGCACCGGGCCCGATATCCGGGTGTCCGCGCCGACGATGAAGCCCGCGCCGCCGAGATGGCGGGCGGCGGCGCGCCCGATCACCCGCGCCATCCCGGGGGTCAGCTCGCTTCCCGCGACACCTCGTATGCCATCGGTGCCGAACCGCGGCTGCATGCGAGGCCGGCTCGGTTCAGCGCTTCGAGTACTGCGGGGCCTTGCGAGCCTTCTTGAGGCCGTACTTCTTCGCCTCTTTCTCGCGGCTGTCGCGGGTGAGCAGTCCGGCCCGCTTCAAGGTGGTGCGGAGCTCCGGTTCGACCTCGACGAGGCCGCGGGCGATGCCCAGCCGCAGCGCCCCGGCCTGACCGGCGACGCCGCCGCCGTCGATCGTCGCCACGACGTCGAAGCTCTCGGCGCGTCCGGCGAGGCGCAACGCCTCGGTGGCGTGCATCCGGTTCGAGACGGAGACGAAGTACTCCTCGAGCGGACGCCGGTTGACCGTCACCTTGCCGTCGCCCGGCAGGAGGCGGACCCGCGCGACCGCGGCCTTACGGCGCCCGGTCGTCTGGCACAGCGGTTCGGGCATCAGGTTCTCCTCGCTACGACGCCGGGCGTGCCCGCTCGACGGGACGCGGCTTCGGCGTCTGGGCGGCGTGGGGGTGGTCCGGACCCGCGTAGACCTTGAGTTTCGTCAACATCCGGCGACCGAGCGCGCCCTTCGGCAGCATTCCTGCGACGGCACGGCGCACGACCTCCTCGGGCTTGGACTCAAGCAGGTTCGCGAGGCTCGTCGCCCTGAGCCCGCCCGGGTAGCCGCTGTGGCGGTAGACGATCTTGTCCTCGGACTTGTTCGCCGAAAGGACCACCTTCGCGGCATTGACGACGATGACGTGGTCGCCCGTGTCGACATGCGGAGCGAAGATCGGCTTGTGCTTGCCACGCAACAACGTGGCCACCTCGGTCGCGAGCCTGCCGAGGACGAGCCCGTCGGCGTCGACGGTGTGCCACTCGCGGACGATGTCGCTCGATTTCGGGGAGAACGTGCGCACTGCCCATCCTTTGCCCACGGCCAGAGTCGCGAGGTCACCAGAGGCCGAACCCGCGCATCGAAGACGCAACTGCGCTTTTGGCCGGTTCTTTAGGCTAGATGACCTGCTCGAACGGCGCAAACCGCCCTGGCCGACGCGCTCGCCCGCTGGGACCGCCCGCAGACGGGCGGGGTTCGGACAAGCCCCGCACCGCGCCCGCCGCTTGCCTAGCGTGGTGCCGTGAGGAGAGGCAAACGCCTCGCCGTCGAGGCTCCCGTTGACGTCGTCCTCCCCGCGCCGGTCAAGCCCCCGATCGATGTCCGACCCGCGCCGGTCAAGCCCGCGGTCGACGACGCCTATCGCCGCCTCGTCCACGATCTCGCCGGGCGCTCTGGCGGTCGGATCCTCGACAGGATCGAGGCGAGCCCGACGCTTTCGGATCGCGCCAAGGTCATCGACAAGGCCGTCTCGGCTGCCGGCTGCCAGTCGGCAGAATGGTATGTGGCGACGGAGTACGTCTGGCAAGACGACGACGCCGGACCGGGGCTTGCCAGCCTGCTGCGCCAGCGGAGCGCCGGCGGCTCCCCGCTCAGCGAAGAGGAGTTCTCCTTCGTCGCCGTGGTCTGCTCGCTCTTTTACCTCTTCGCCGTGATGGCGGACCGTGACCGCCTCCCGGCGGCGCGCACGTTCATCGAGGCGATCGGTGCGCCGGCGGTGGTCACCGACGTGGTGGACGACCTCGAACACGCCTTCCCGACCCGTCGACCGTCCCCGCGTCCGGCCACGACGCTCGCCGCCTACCTCGCCCACGCTGACCGCTGGCTCGCCGAGTACCTCGGCGTCGACAACAGTCCGGGCCTTTCCGTCCGGCAGGCAGCGACGGTGACCGAGCGCTTCAACGCCTGCTACCTCGAAAACGTCCTCCCGGCTCTCCAACGGGTGACGTAGCCGCGCCCGTTCGCCACTCCGCTCGCGCCGGGTCGCGGCCGGCCGGCTAGCGCCGGGTCCCGTCGATCAGTTGCTCGGCGAGCTCGAGGTGCTGGGCGGCGACGACGGCGAACGAGGCCTCACGACGGATGAACTCGCGGGCGATCGCCCCGGCGGCGTGGACGGACCGCGGATCGGCGACCACGTCCCGCATCCGCTGGGCGAGCGCGGCGTCCTCCCCGGCGTCGACGGGCACCCGCCAGCAAAAACGCGGATCAATCTCCCGGTTCTGCGGAACGTCCGAAGTGATCACCACCCGGCCGATCCCGAAGGCGCGCATCATCGGCCCGCTCGTCTCGCCGACGGTCGGCCAGCGCAGGGCGACGACCGCGTCGCATGCCCCGATGAGCCGGGTCATCTCGTCGGCGGGCGCGTCGATGCGCAAAGTGACCGACCCCGCAAGCCGTGCCCGCGCGATCGCGGCGCGGGTCTCGTCGGCGAGCAGCCCCCCGCCGTCTGCCCGGCCGCAGATGATCAGCCTTGCCCGGGGGGTCTCACGCCGCACGGTGGCAAAGGCGTGCAACACCTGCGCGGTCCGCTTCGGCCGGGAGATGCCGCCAAAGGTGCCGAAGGTGACCGCCCCATCGTCCGGCGCTCTCGTCGATCGGCCGCCGACCGGGGTCGCGTGGTGCCGGTGGACGATCGTCGCCCGCGGATAACGGGCAGCAAATGCGTCGCGGGCCCAGGCGCTGTGCACGATCGTCAGCGCGCTCGCCTCGACGAGACGGCGGGCGAGCGGCAGCCGGAGCCAGTCGACCTCGACGTGGTCGTCGACGTAGCGCACGGGATAGGCGGTGTCGCTTCCCGGGTCGTCGAAGTGGGCCTCGTCGCGGAACAGCAGCGAGTCGTACCCGCCGCACAGGTCGTAGTGGAAATCGGGCAGTGCTGGGTCGTGGAGCACGAGGATGCCGGGACGGCGGCAGATCGCCTCGTACATGTAGCCGTGGAAGCGGGAATGGTTGCCGAAGTGATAGATGTCGAGCTGGGTCGAACGGGGGTTGTAGGCGGACTTCATCACCACCTCGACGCCCTTGGGGGCGAGCGCCGGCGACCTCGCGCCGTCGCGCACGACGGCGACGACCTCGGCCCGCTTGGCGAGCTCGGCGAGCAGGCCGTAGGAGTAGTCGGCGATCCCGCTGCGCTGCGGCGGCAGAGGGGTCCAGACGGCGAGCTTCATGCTCATCGGGCCCGGCCGATCGCCCTTTCGAGCTCCCGCTGGCGCTTCTCGGTCTGGCGTCGGAGGTCGCCCAGCTCGCCGCGGACGCCCTCGCAAGCCTCACGGACGTGCTCGATGGCGTGCCGTTGGCCGAGTTCGACCTCGGCATGGACGAGGTCACGGTCTACCGAGGTCTCCTCGACCAGCGCGGACAGCGCCTCGAGGTGCTTCCCGAGCCCGTCGAGACGCGCCCCCAGCCCGTCGAG
>JBEKLG010000069.1:0-8804 GCA_050010315.1 Acidimicrobiales bacterium | reverse complement strand
CTGCTGCCGGCAGAGGCGCCGACGCCGGTCGGGGCCTGATTCGCTTGGCCCCGCGCCCGGCCTGCCCGTAGCATCGACTCACCGTGCGCAGGTTCTCCGCCGCCGTCTGTGTCGTGCTCGGTGCGGCGCTCGTGCTCGGCGCGTGCGACGCGCAGTTCACGCCGTTCGCGGCGCGGGTCGACGGCGCCGCCGTCTCCCAGTCGACGCTCGACGCCGCACTCGACTCGGTGGCGGCCGACCCCGGCTACCGCTGCCTCGTCGAGGCGTCGTCGGGGGGCGCGAACCGCGTCGTCGGCGTCGCCGGCGGGACGTACAACGCGACGTTCGCGGCCGGCACGCTCTCTTTGCTCATCGAGGCCGACGCGATCCACGCCGCCGTCGGTCGGCTCGCCCTCGCCGAGGGAACGGTCGCGGCGGAGCTGGCCCGTCGACAGGTCGTCGAGGACTTCACGCCCGGCACGGGCTCGACGTGCCTGTACACGGGCTCCCAGGTCGTCTTGGGCCTCGGGGCTCGCTTTCGTGCCACCCTCGTCCAGCTGCAGACCGACGAGGACGCCGTCGCCGCCCACACCCTCGGCGTCAGCTTCTCCAACGCCGGCATCGCCGACTACGAGCGGCACCACCGGGCGGCGACGACGCTTCAGTGCACCTACGCCATCGTGGTCGCCTCGCAGGCCAAGGCCGCCCAGCTGGCGATCGCGATCGACGGCGGCGTGAGCTTCGCCAAGGTCGCCCGGCAGAACTCGCTCGACTCCTCGTCGGCGGACCGCGGCGGCTACCTCGGTTGCATCCTCCCGGGGACGCTGACCCGTCCGCTCGGCGGGATCGTCTCGAGCCTCGCTATCGGCAAGCTCTCCGGGCCGGTCCACTTCGGCAAGTTCTGGTTGCTCTTGAGGGTCACGCGCCGCGCCGTCGCGCCGCTGGCCCAGGCGGCGCTCGCCGTCGTCGAAGCCGGCACGACCGCGGCAGCGGCGCAGTTCAACACGATCGTCGCCGACGCGCACGTCTCGGTCGACCCCACCTACGGCAGCTGGGGGAAGGTCAGCGGCTCTTTCGAGGTGATCCCGCCGACCGGCCCGCCGCTCAAGCTCGTGCCGAACCCGTCCGCCGTGATCGCGGGCGGCGACCTCGGTAGCTAGGTGGATCGCGCCGCGGGTCCCGCCTCCCGCCGCCGGTCGAAGCCGGCGGTCACCGTCGTCGGTCTCGGCCCGGCGGGCCCGGAGTACCTGACCGCTGCGGCGGCGGAGGCGATCGCCGGGCTCCCGGACTGGTACGTGCGGACCGCCCGCCATCCAGCGGCCACCCCGCTCATCGCAGCCGGTGGAATTGCGCTCGACCGCCATTACGAGGCTGCGGCGACCTTTGCCCAGGCCTACGCCGGGATCGTCGAGGAGGTCGTCGCCGCGGCGACGACGCTCGGCCGGGTCGGCTACGCCGTGCCGGGTTCGCCCTACGTTCTCGAAGAGACGGTGCGGGCGCTGCTCGCCGACGACCGGATCGCGGTCGACGTCGTGGAAGGGATGTCCTTCTGCGATCTCGTGTGGCGGCGCCTCGGCATCGACCCCGTCGAGTCGCGGGTCCGGCTCGTTTCCGGGGAATCCTTCGGTGTCGACGCGGCCCGCGACACCGGGCCGCTGCTCGTCGCTCACGTCTGGGCGCCGTCGATCCTCGCCGCGATCAAGCTCGCCGTCTCCTCGCCGCCGGACCGCGCCGTCGTTCTGCAGCGGCTCGGCTGTTCCGACGAGCGCGTCGAGGAGGTCGCCTTCTCGGCGATCGACCGGATCGTCCCGGACCACCTCACCTGTCTGTTCCTGCCGGAGCTCGCCGAGCCGGTCGGCATCGAGCTCGCCCGGCTCGAACGGGTCGTCGAAACCCTGCGCGACGGGTGCCCGTGGGATGCCGCCCAGACCCACCGTTCGCTCGTGCGTCATCTCGTCGAGGAGTGCTACGAGGCCATCGAGGCGATCGAGGAGCTCGGCGAGCCACCGGAGATCGCGGCCTCGGCGCACCTCGAGGAGGAACTCGGCGACGTGCTCTGCCAGGTCCTTTTCCATTCGGTCCTCGCGCGGCGCGAGGGGTTGTTCACCCTCGGCGACGTGGCGACGACGGCGCACGACAAGCTCGTCCGCCGTCACCCGCACGTCTTCGGCGGGGTCGAGGGCGTGAACTCGGTCGACGCCGTGCTCACGCAGTGGGAGGAGCTGAAGCGGCGGGAGAAGGGCCGGGAGAGCGTGACCGACGGGATCCCGACGGGCCTGCCGTCGCTCGTGCTTGCCGCCAAGCTCGAACGTCAGGCGGCGGGGGCCGGGCTCGGTTGGCAGGCGACCGGCGGCGTCGGCGCAATCAGCCGCCTCGTCGCCGATGCCGGGCCCGCCGACGCCGAGGCGTTCGGCGAGGGCCTCTTCGATCTCGCCCGCCTGGCGGCGGACCGCGGGATCGACGCCGAGGAGGCGCTGCGCCGTGCCGCGATGCGGTTCCGCAGCCGCTTCGCTACGGCCGAACGGCTCGCCGCCTCCGACGGCACGACGCTTCCCCAGGCGACGGCGGCGCAGCGCCGCGCCTACTGGAAAGAAGCCGGCTTGTCCTGAGCCGTTCGCCCGACCGGCCCGGCCCCACTTTGATAGCCTTTGAGAACATCTGTCACATAGCTACCAACTCGATCAGGAGAAACAGGCCAATGGGCGAGATCGTCGAACTCGACGCGCAAGAGCTACTCGACTCCCGGGGGAACCCGACGATCGAGGTCCGCTGCGTGCTCGACAGCGGAGCCACGGGACGGGCGATCGTCCCGTCGGGCGCCTCGACCGGCGAGTTCGAGGCGACCGAGCTGCGCGACGGCGGGAGCCGTTACGGTGGCAAGGGCGTGCTCGGCGCGGTGGAGAACGTGCGCGACGAGATCGCCACGGCGCTCGAGGGCGTCGACGCTTCCGATCAGCGGTTGATCGACCTTGCCCTCGTCGACCTCGACGGGACGCCGACGAAGTCTCGCCTCGGCGCCAACGCAATTCTCGGCGTGTCACTGGCGGTCGCCAAGGCCGCGGCCGACGAGCTCGAGGTGGCCCTGTACCGCTACCTCGGCGGGGTCGACGCCCACGTGCTCCCGGTGCCGATGATGAACGTGCTGAACGGGGGCGTGCACGCCGACAACAACGTCGACTTCCAGGAGTTCATGATCGTTCCGCACGGCGCGGCGTCCTTCGCCGAAGGCCTGCGGTGGGGCGTAGAGACCTACCACGCGCTGCGGGGCGTGCTGCACGACCGCGGCCTCGCCGGCGGCGTCGGCGACGAGGGCGGGTTCGCGCCGAACTTGGCGACGAACGAAGAGGCGCTGACGATGCTCCTCGCGGCGATCGAGAAGGCGGGCCGCGTGCCCGGCGACGAGATCGCGATCGCGCTCGATCCCGCCGCCTCGGAGTTCTATTCCGAGGGGGCGTACGTGCTCGCCGGCGAGCAGCGGACGCTGTCGCCGACGGAGTTCGTCGGCTACTGGGCCGAGATCTGCGGGCGGTACCCGGTCATCTCGCTCGAGGACGCGATGGCGGAGGACGACTGGGCGGGGTGGGCGGCGCTCACCGAGGCCGTCGGGGGCCGTGTCCAGCTCGTCGGGGACGATCTTTTCGTGACGAACGTCGAGCGTGTCGAGCGTGGTATCCGTGAGCACGTCGCCAACGCGGTGCTCATCAAGCTGAACCAGATCGGCACGCTCACCGAGACCCTGGCGACGATGCGCCTCGCCCGTGCCGCCGGCTACCGCTGCGTCGTGTCGCACCGCTCCGGGGAGACCGAGGACACGACGATCGCCGATCTCGCCGTCGCCACGAACTGCGGCCAGATCAAGACCGGCGCCCCGGCGAGATCGGACCGCGTGGCGAAGTACAACCAACTGCTGCGGATCGAATACGAGCTTGGCGAGGCCGCCGAGTGGCCCGGTGCTGCCGCTTTCGCGCGGCCGTTGGGCGGCGGGACGTCGTGAGACCGCTCGCCCGGGCGCGGGTCGTCCTCGTCGGGGCGGTGGCCGGATCGGTCGCGATCCTCGCGACGGGTTTCCCGGCTGGGACGCTCGTCCACCAGCAAAAGGCGCTCGCCGCCGCCGGCCGGGAGCTCGCCTCCGTCGAGGCGCGCAACACCGCGGTGAGATCGGAGATCGCGAGCCTGGAGCAACGGTCGACGATCGAGGCGATCGCCCGTGAGGAGTACGGGCTCGTCCGGCCCGGGCAGCGGTCGTACGTCATCTTGCCGGGCGGGGCCGGGCGCGCCGTTGGCACCGGGACGCTCGGTGTACAGCCGATTCCGACGGTCGATCTCGTGCCGACCGCCGTCTCCGCCTACGGGTCCCCCCTTGCCGGTTCCGGGGTGAGGCAGCAGAGCCTGTGGAACCGGACGCTGGGCGAGCTCGAGTTCTGGCGCTGGGCCCTCTGATCGATTTTTCCCACGTTCGCTCAGATCCGCCGAGACCGTCGTGCCGCGCCGGGCGATGGCGGGTCTCGGTCGCGCGCTACAGGCCGAGCAGAGCCGAACACTCGGGCCAGGGATGCCAGCCGTCGCGCTGGTAGAGCAGGTAGGCGGCCGCGTCCTGCACGGCGGGTGGCGCCTCGCTCGGCAGGCCGGACTCACCGAGCCCGAGCCACGTCGAGAGCGCGAACTGGTATGCGCCGTAGTAGCCGTTGCCGGTGTTCGTCTGGTAGTCGCCGCTCGCCTCGCAGTTGCGCAGTTCGGCAAAGTCCTGGCTGAGCGAACCTCCCGGGATCGGCGACTTGCCGATTCCCGCCGTTCCCTTCAGTGACGGTGGGCCCGTCAAGTTCGGGTTGGTCGCGCGCGCGGACTGGGCCGCCGCCGCGGCGGCTTGTTCCGCGGCGAGCTGGGCGGCGACGAGACGGGCGAGCCTGCCCTGGACCGAGTCGTAGAGCTGCTGCTCGCGCTGCAGCGTGTCGACGACGGCGGCGCGTGCCGCAGTCGTTAGGGCAAGCGCGGCCTTCGCCATTGCGGCGTCGTGGGTCTCCGCGCCAAGCGATGTCTCGAGACGCGCCTCGTCGCCCTCGTAGTTCGCGATCGCGCCGCTGAGCTTTCCCTCGGCGTAACGCAGGTAGGTCTGCTCGATCTGCACCTCGTCGGGCTTGCCGACGAGGAAGCTACCGAGGTCGGTCATGCTCCCGGCGTCGACGTAGGCACCGATCGCCGCTGTCGCGACGGCGAGATGATCTTGATCGAGCAGCCGTTCGACCCGCCGCACGATCCCCGAGGTGATCTTGGCCGCAGCGCCGGCGCGCTCGTAGTCGGACCTCGCGACGAGGTACTCCTCACCGAGCGACTCGAGCCGGCTGTTGTCCTGTGCGAGCTTGGCCGCGATCACGGCCGCCTCGGCCTGGAGGTCCCCGGTCGTCGTCGTCCCGGCTGCGACGGGTGCCGCCGTGGCGATGAGCACACCGGCGGCTAGCGCGGCAAGCAAACCCCAAACCGACCTCGTCAACCCGGTCCTCGCCATTGTCCGTCGACGCCCGTTCTCGCGGTCGACACCGCGCCCAGCACCAGGCACAACGAAACGCTAGTCAAGGTCCCCTTCGCCCGTCGTTTCGTGCCGGCAAGGCGTTCTGCGAAGCGAACCCGGCCGATCGAAGGGCTTCTAAGCTGCGACGATGAGCACGATCGCCGTCGTCGTCGCCGACCGGACCCGTGGCGCGACCCTCCGCCGGCTGCACGAGACCGTCGCGGCGGCCCGGGGCGCCCGTCCCGACGAGGTCGTCGTGGTCGTCGGCCCGACGGCCTCACTCCGCCACCTTCCCGAGGACGTCACGGTGATCGTCGACCTCGCCGGCGCGCCGAGCGAAGCGGCGGCGCTGCGGGCGGCCGTCGACTATGCCCAGCGGTCAGGCGCTTCGACGATCTTCGTGGCGCTTGACGACGCCCTGGCCGAGGGGGTCGTCGCCGCCGACCCCGAGAGCTGGCGCCGGGTCCGGGACGCGCCAGCGGGCGAGATCGTCGTCGGGACGGTCGGGGGACGGCCGGTCGGGCCCGTCCGGCTGGCGGCGGGCGTCTGGCCCCTCCTCCCCCTCGACGGTCGGGTCGACCGCTTGTTCTCGTCGCGTCCTGAGCTCGTCGTCCACTTCCCGCTCGAAGGATCCGCCAGCGAGCCCCAGCCAGACGTCGCCAGCGGCGACGCCGGGCGAGTGGGCGACGGCGCTTCGGCCGCCGATCTCGCCGCGGTGACGGCGGCGCTTGGTCGCCCGCCTGCTGGCGGCTTCCGCGTCGTCGTCCGGGACGCCTGCGGCGCCCCCGTCGTCATCCGGAACGCGCCGTTCCTCGACGACGGCACGCCGATGCCGACGACCTACTGGCTCGTCGGCGCCGCCGAGCGGGAGCTCGTCGGTTGGCTCGAAGCGGCCGGCGGCGTCCGCCGGGCGGAGCACGCCATCGACGCTGCGGCGCTTGCCGCGGCACACGCCCGCTATGCCGCCGAGCGTGACGCGGCGATCCCTGCCGACCATCGCGGCCCGCGGCCGACCGGCGGCGTCGGCGGGACGCGGGAGGGCGTGAAGTGCCTCCACGCCCACCTCGCCTGGTACCTGGCGGGCGGGGGAGACCCGGTCGGCCGCTGGGTGGCGCAGGAGCTCGCGCCGCAGCTTCCCGGCGCGGTGGCGGCGATCGATTGCGGGACGAACTCGACCCGCCTGCTCGTGGTGGCGGCCGACGGCACGACGCTCGAAAGGCGGATGACCGTCACGAGATTAGGCGAGGGCGTCGACCGCACGGGCGAGCTCGCGGCCCCGGCGATCGAGCGGACGCTCGCCGCCCTTTCCGAGTATCGCCGGCTCGTCGACGCCCACGGTGTCGTGCGCCTGCGGGCGGCGGCGACCTCGGCGGCCCGGGACGCCGACAACGCCGCGGTCTTCTTCGACGCCGCAACCGAGATCCTCGGGGTCCGCCCTGAGCTCATCGCCGGCGAGGAGGAGGGCCGTCTCGCCTACCGCGGCGCGACGGCCGAGCTTGACCAGGCGAAGGGACCGTTCCTCGTCGTCGACCTCGGCGGGGGGTCGACCGAGCTCGTCGCCGGGAGCGCGGCCGGCAAGGAGTTGACCGTGGTCTCGCTCGACGTCGGCTGCGTGCGGGTGACGGAGCGGTTCCTCGTGAGTGATCCACCGCCCGCCGGCGAAATCTTCGCCGCCCGTCGCTTCGTCGCCGAAGCGGTCGAGGCGGCGCTCGCCCGCCTGCCTGCCCTCGGCGTGCCCCGCCGGATGGTCGGGGTCGCCGGCACGATCTCGACCCTCGTTGCCCTCGAGATCGGGCTCGACCACTACGACTCGGCGCGAGTCCACCTCGTCCGGCTGTCGCGGGCCGCGATCGAGGACTGGCTCGCGACGCTTTCTGCCGAGACGGCGGCGGAGCGCCGCCGTCGCGCCGCGATCGAGCCGGGGCGGGCCGACGTGATCGTCGGCGGGGTCGCCGTTCTCGCCGAGTTGATGGCGCGCCTTGGTCACGACGAACTCGTCCACTCTGAGCGGGACATTCTCGACGGGATCGCGGCGGAGCTGCGCGGCGCCTGAACCGTCCCGCCGGTTCAGCCTGGCGCCGAGGGCAGCGGGGCGCCCACGCCGAGGACGAGCGCAGCCGTCCGGGCGACGAAGGCGTCGTTGTCGCCGTGCTTCGCCTGGGCGTAGGCGCGTCCCTGCGCGGCGAGCGTCGCGCCGATCGGCGTCCTGACGAGAACCCGCACCGCGTCGAACAGCTCGCCGACGTCCCGGTACCACAGCCCGCCGTTCGCCGCGGCGACGTGGGCCTGGGCGGCCGAGTCGTCGGGCACGACCACGGGGACGCCGAGCAGCATCGACTCGATGGCGATCACCCCGACCGAGCCGGGTGGTCTGACGTCGATTGTCACCCGGGCTCGGGCGACGAGCCGGGAGAAGTTCACGTGGCTCGGGTTGACCGGCAGCACCGCGGTGTTCTCGTCGTTGCAGATCCGCCACGTCTCGCCGTCGACCTCGGCGACCGAGACGCCAGGGAGGATCGGGGAGAGCATCTCGGCGTTGACCGCGTGCAGGAGCCTCGGCCCGCTGGCGGGGAAGCGCCGGACGACGAGGACGTACTCGCCGTAAGGGGCGACGCCGACGAGCGGGTCCGCCGTCGCGTGGCGGTTCACCCCGATGGCGAGGTCGACCGGGACGAAGTCGGCGGCGCGGTCGGGCGCCACGCCGCCGAGGGCGTCCTTCTCGCCGGGATGGACCGTGCCGACGAGGTCGGCAGGCGCGACGATGCGGGCGATCTCGTCCGGCAAAGGCCGGCCGGCATCGAGGAACGGGATCGTCACAACCCGGGGACGGCGGGACGGGCCGGGTCTGCCGAGCGTCGCGACGTCCCACGGCTGGTGGAACCCAGAAAGGACGATGGCGTCCGGCGCGACGGCTTCGAGGGTCCGCACGACGTCGGGCGCTACACCCTCGTACTGGCGGAGGAGCTGGACCGCGGTCGCCGGCAGGCCGGTCGGGTTGCCGCGTCCGGCGAGCGCGGCGCGCAGGAGCGCGCCACGGCGCCAGTTCGCCCCGCGCACCGGGACGCAGTGGACCTCGAAGACGCTGTCGGCGTACGTCGAGCGCCCGGTGTCGCCGAGCCGGATGACCGTGACGTCAGCTGTGCGGGCGAGCGACCCGGCGAGCAGGCGGGTCGCGACGGCCGCCTCGTCCCGGGACTCAGCCCAAAAGCGCGTCACGATGGCAACGACGGGGCGGGTCCGTGGTGGTGGCGCGGTCGAAGAGGCGGCCACCTCGATCAATGGTCGGTCCCGCCGGCTTCAAGGCGGTGCTCGACGTGGC
>JBEKLG010000068.1:0-8821 GCA_050010315.1 Acidimicrobiales bacterium | reverse complement strand
AGCTCGGTGACGCGGCGCTCGATCGCCGTATGGATGTCCTCGTCGCCGGCGACGAACTCAAAGCGCTGCGATGAGAACTCCGCGCCGACCTCGTCGAGCGCCCCGAGCAGCTTGGCGACGTCGGTCTCGTCGAGGACGCCGGTGTGCCCGAGGCCCCGCACGTGGGCGCGCGAACCGTCGAGGTCGTCGCGCCACAGCTTCCGGTCGAACGACACGCTCTCGGTGAACGCCATCATCGCCGGAGCCGGCGGCTTCCTCATCCGTCTCGACCACATCGTCACGATCAGCCCTCCCCGTCCGCCGTCTGCCGGCTCGCCCAGGTCTTGATCCCGAGACCGTAGATCCGGATGTAGCCTTCGGCGTCTTCGTGGCGAAAGGCGTCGGCGGCGTCGTAGGTGGCGAGCCCGTAGTCGTACAGGCCGACCGGGCTGCGCCGGCCGACGACGGCGAGGCGGCCGCCGGGCGTGAAGCGCAGACGGACCTCGCCGGTGACGTGGCGTTGGGTCGAGTGGACGAAGGCCGAGAGGGCCTGCCGCAGGGGCGAGAACCACATCCCGTCGTAGACGAGCTCGGCGAAGCGCCCCTCGAGCCGCGCCTTCTCGTGGGCGACCTCCCGTTCGAGGGTCAGGCCTTCGAGGTCGGCGTGGGCAAAGACGAGGGCGAGGGCAGCCGGGCACTCGTAGATCTCACGGCTCTTGATCCCGACCCGCCGGTTTTCGACCATGTCGATGCGCCCGAAGCCCGCTTCCCCGGCCACCCGGCCGATCGTGCCGATGAGCTCGACGAGCCCCAGGGGCTTCCCGTCGAGCGCGACCGGCACACCGGCGGTGAAGCCGACCGATACCTCGACCGTTTGGCGCGACTTTTCCGCCGTGAGCGCGAACAGGTCCTCTGCCGGCGCGACCCACGGATCCTCGATCGTGCCGCACTCGATGGCGCGGCCCCAGAGGTTCTCGTCGATCGAGTAGATCCTCTCCTTCGTCACCTCCACGGGGATGTCGTGGCGCCGGGCGTACTCGACCGTCTCCTCCCGGGTCATTCCCCATTCCCGCGCCGGCGCGACGATCTCGAGATCCGGCGCCAAAGCCCGCGTCCCCACCTCGAAACGGACCTGGTCGTTGCCCTTGCCGGTGCAGCCGTGGGCGACCACCGTGGCGCCGTGGCGGCGGGCCTCGGCGACGAGGTGCCAGACGATGACCGGGCGCGAGAGCGCCGAGACGAGCGGGTAGCGACCCTCGTAGAGGGCGTTCGCCTGCAATGCCGGCACCGTGTAGTTCCGGGCGAACTCCTCGCGGGCGTCGACGACGATCGCCTCGACCGCCCCGGCTTGGAGGGCGCGCTGCCGGATCGCCTCGAAGTCCCCGCCCTGGCCGACGTCGACGGCGACCGCCACGACCTCGTAGCCACGCTCGGCCCCGAGCCAGTGCACCGCGGCCGAGGTGTCGAGCCCGCCGGAGTAGGCGAGCACCACCCGTGTCTTCACCTTCCGACCTCTTCCTCCGGCACTGCCGGTTGTGGCGTTGCTCCCGCTTGGCGCCGCCCGGCGAGCCGGGCGATCAGGCTGCAAAGCGCCTCTCCCCCGTCCTCCTCGGCGGCGACGACGAGCACGGTGTCGTCCCCCGCTACGGTGCCGACCACGCCGTCGAGCCGGGAGCGGTCGAGCGCCGAGGCGACGACGTGGGCCGAGCCCGGCGGCGTCCGGACGACGACGAGATTCTGCGAGGGCGAGATCTCGACGACCCACTCGCTGAGGACCCGCCGGAGGTGCTCGATCGGCGCCTGCTGGGCGCGCGGAAGCTCGGCGATGGCGTAAACCGGGTGGTCGACGCCAGGCAGGCGCACCTTCAACGCCCCGAGTTCTTCAAGGTCGCGCGAGATCGTCGCCTGGGTCGCGTCAACACCCTCCGCGAGGAGCAGCGCCACGAGCTGGGATTGGCTCGTGATGGCGTTGTCAGCCAATAGGCGTGTGAGCAGGTGCTGGCGGCGCTTCTTCGCGACGCGGCTCATCGGGCCGACGCTCCGGCCGACGAGAGGAAAGAGAGAAGCCCGCGCATCGCGTGCCTGCGGTTCGCCGCCTGTGCCCAGACCCGGCTGTGCGGTCCTTCCAGCACCTCGGCCGTGATCTCCTCGCCGCGGTGGGCAGGCAGACAGTGCAGCACGATCGCCTCGGGAGCGGCCCGGGCGACGAGCGCCTCGCCGACCGTGAAGCCGACAAAGGCGGCCCTCTTCGCCTCCGCCTCGGCCTGGTCGGCCATCGACACCCAGACGTCGGTGTAGACGACCTGGGCACCGTCGACCGCCTCGAGGGGGCTTTCGGTGAGCGCGATGATCCCGCCTTCAGATCGCGCCGCTTCGACGAGGTCCCCTTCGATCCCGTAGCCGGGAGGTGACGCCACGGTGATCGGCGCGCCCACGGCGGCGCAGGCGGCAACGAGCGAGCGGCAGACGTTGTTCCCGTCGCCGACGAAGGCAACCTTGACGCCCTCGAGCGATCCCAGGCACTGCCGGATCGTCAACAGGTCGCCGAGAGCCTGGGTCGGATGGGCGAGCGGGGAGAGCAGGTTGACGACCGGGACCTTGCGGCCTGCCCCGTCGAGGGCGGCCACCATGCGCACCAATGTTTGGTGGTCGCTGACGCGGGCGGCGATTATGGCGTGGTAGCAGCCGAGGGTGCGCGCCACATCCTCGACGGACTCGCGGACGTCGAAGCCGATCTCCTCGCCCCGGATCGTCACCGGGTGCCCGCCGAGGTCGACGACGGCCATCTCGGCGGCGGATCGAGTGCGCGCCGAGGGGAGCTCGAAGACGAGCGCGACCCCGCGACCGCTGAGCGAGCGCAACAGGTCAGGGCGCTCGGAGAGGTCGAGCACGGTTGTGATCTCCGCCGGCGACAGGTCCGAGACCGAAAGCACGTTGCGCGTCACAATTTCTCCTTCTCCTGGTCCAAGCCCGCAGCTTTCACCCGCGCGATCGCCGCGGCGAGGAGTTCGACCGCCTCGTCGCAGTCCTCGTCCGTGACGACGAACGGCGGCATGAGGCGGATGACGTGAGGAGCCGGCGCGTTGACGACGAGCCCGCCGCGCAACGCCTCAGAAAAGACGTCCCGCGCCTCAAGGCCTTCTTCGAGCACAACGCCGAGCAGGAGCCCCGCCCCGCGCACCGTCGCGACCCCTTCGACCTTGGCGAGCGACGCCGCGAGCCTCGCGCCGAGCGACTCGGCGACGGCGGGCGCGTCGAGGGCGACAAGGCGCTCCAGCGTCGCGAGGACGGCAGCCATCGCCAGCGGCTGTCCGCCAAAGGTTGATCCGTGGTCCCCCGGCTGGAACGCCCTGGCGACCTCGGCACGCGCCCAGCAGGCGCCAACCGGGACGCCGTTGCCGATTGCCTTGGCGACCGTCACGACGTCCGGGGTGATCCCCTCGTGCTGGAAAGCGAACCAGCGCCCCGTGCGACCGAGGCCGGTCTGGATCTCGTCGAGAATCAGCAATAGCCCGAGCTCGTCGCAGACCGCCCGCGCCGCGGCGAGATATCCCCGCGGCGGTGGCACGACGCCGGCTTCGCCGAGGATCGGCTCGAGGAGCAGGGCGACGACGCTCCCCGGATCGATCGACCGCAGGGCCGCGACGTCACCGTAGGGGACGTGGCTGAAGCCCTCGGGCAGGGGCAGGAACGCCTCGTGCTTGGCGGGCTGTCCCGTGGCATGCAGCGTGGCGAGCGTCCGTCCGTGGAAAGACCCGAGGGCCGACACGACGCCGTGGCGGCCGCGCCCGCCGTAGCGGCGGGCGAGCTTGATCGCGCACTCGTTCGCCTCCGCCCCGGAATTGGCGAAGAACACCTTGCCGCCCATCGGGCTTCCGTCGCCGATCAGGGCGTCGAGCTTCGCCGCCACCTCCTCGTTGAACTCGTTGCCGAAGATGTTCGAGACGTGGAGCAGGCGCGCCGCCTGGGCCGAGACGGCGGCGCCGACTTCCGGGTCGGCGTGGCCGAGCGAGGTGACCCCGAGCCCCGAGAGGAAGTCGAGGTAGCTCCGCCCCTCGGCGTCGACGAGTCGGCAGCCCCGGCCGGAGACGAAGCTGACGGGAGGCTCCCGGTAGGTCGGCATGAGGTGGGTCACGGGGCCACCACCATCGTGCCGACGCCGGACTCGGTGAACAGCTCGAGCAACAGGGCGTGCTCGATCCGGCCGTCGAGGATGTGGCCGGCCTCGACGCCGCGCCGCACGGCGCGGGCGCAGGCGCGGGCCTTCGGGATCATCCCGCCGGTGATGTGGCCTGCCTCGACGAGCGCCTCGAAGTCGTCGGCGGTGGCGGTCGAGAGCACGCTCGAGGGGTCGTCGCCCCGGGCACGCACGCCGCTCACGTCGGTGAGGAAGATGAGACGACGGGCGCCGAGCGACTCGGCGACGGCGCCGGCGACGGCGTCGGCGTTGACGTTGTAGGCCTGGCCGCTCGCGTCGGGGGCGACGGTCGCGACGACCGGGATGACGCCCTCCGCCAGGAGGTGGTGGAGCAGCACCGGGTCGACCGACTCGACGTCGCCGACGAAACCGAGCGACGGGTCGCGCTCGACGGCGGTGATGAACCCCGCGTCCTCGCCCGAGAGCCCGACGGCGACCGGGGCGTGGCGGTTCAGGGCGCCGACGATCTCGCGGTTCACCTTGCCGACGAGCACCATGCGGGCGATTTCGAGGGTTTCGGCGTCGGTGACCCGCTGGCCGTCCCGGAACTCGGGCGTCTTGCCGAGCCGTTCCATCAGCGCGCCGATCTGGGGGCCGCCGCCGTGGACGACAACGGGGAGCATGCCGACGCTGCGCATCAAGACGACGTCCTGAGCGAACCCGGCGAGGACTGACGGCTCGCCGGGCTCGGGAGACACGAGCGCGGCGCCGCCGAACTTGACGACGATCACCGCGCCGGAAAAGCGCCGGATATACGGGATCGCCTCGGCGAGTGTCGCCGCCGTCGCCGCGGCGGCACGATCCGGCGTGAGCGTCATGACGTCACCATGTTCTCGTCGAGGTAGCCGTGGCCGAGGTCCGTCGCCAGCACCCTCGCCGTGCCACCACCCAAGCCGAGGTCGCACGAGATCTCGACCCGGCCGCTTCGGAGGTGCGCCGCCACGGCGCTCCGGTCGTGTTCGACGCCGACCCCGGCCTCGACGACCGTCGTCGCCCCGTAGCGGACGCGGACGCGGTCCGGATCGAAGGCCGCCCCCGAGGCGCCGAGCTCGCTCACGATCCGGCCCCAGTACGGGTCGGCACCGGCGAGGGAAACCTTGACGAGCAGGCTGGTGCCGACGGCGCGCGCCGCGAGCCGGGCGTCGTCGTCGCTCGCCGCGCCGACGACCCGGATCTCGGCGACCCGCGTCGCGCCCTCGGCGTCCTCGGCGAGCTGGCGGGCGAGGTCGGCGCAGGCGTCGGCGAGCGTCGCGGCGAGCGTCGCCGGGTCGGCCTCGCCCGCCTCGCCGCTCGCCAGGGCGATGACCGTGTCGTTCGTCGAGGTACAGCCGTCGACGATGAGCGCGTTGAAAGATCCGTCAACCGCGTCCCGCAGCGCCGGGCCGAGCACCTCGGGGGTGGCTGCGGCGTCGGTCGTGAGCACGGCGAGCATCGTCGCGAGCCGCGGGGCGATCATGCCAGCGCCCTTCGCCATCCCGCCGACGCGGAACGACGCCGCCTCCCGGGCCACCTGCTTGGGATGGGTATCGGTCGTGAGGATCGCCGTTGCCGCCGCGGCGGCGTCGGCGGCGCCGTCACCCCGCCGGGCGACGAGCGCCGGAGCGGCGGCGACGATCGTCTCGATCGGCAGCCGGTAGCCGATGAGGCCGGTGGAACAGACGAGGACCTCCTCCGGGCGGACTCCGAGTCCGGCACCGACGGCCCGGGCCATCTCCTCGGCGGCCGCCAGGCCTTCGCTCCCGGTGGCGGCGTTGGCGCAGCCGCTGTTCAAGACGACCGCCGCGGTCTGCCCGTGGGTTGCGGCGAGGTGCCGCCGGCTGACCGTCACCGGGGCGGCACACGCCCGGTTCGTCGTGAACGCCGCCGCCGCCGGCACCGCGCCGGACGCCGCAGCGACGAGAGCGAGGTCGGCTGCCCCGTCGGGCTTGATGCCACTCGCCATTCCCGCGGCGAGAAAGCCGCGCGGCCAGGTCACGCTCACGGCGTCACCGCGACCCGGGGCAGTCCCGCGGTCTCGTCGAGCCCGAGGGCGATGTTCGCCGCCTGGATCGCCTGACCGGCGCCGCCCTTGGTCAAGTTGTCGATCGCGGCCAAAACGATGACGTGGCCGGTGCGGGGGTCGGCCCGCGCCGTCAGCTTCGCCATGTTCGAGGCGTAGACCTCGTGCGTCGAGGGCGGATAGGCAACGACCTCGACGAAGGCCTCGCCGGCGTAGCGCCGGGCGAGGGTCTCGAGGAGCGCCTCGGTCGACAGCTCCCGGGTGGCACGCCCGTAGCAGGTGGCGAGGATGCCCCGCGTCATCGGCGCGAGGTGCGGCGTGAAGAGCACTTCGGCCCCGATCACCTGTTCCATCTCCGGGGTGTGGCGGTGGCCGGCCAACCCGTAGGCGACGAAGTTCTCGTTCACCGTCGCATGGTGCGTCTCCGCCGAGGCGGTCCGCCCCGCCCCGGAGGTGCCGCTCGCCGCGTCGACGATGAGCCCGCAAGCCTCGACGAGATCGGCGGAGACGAACGGCTCGAGCGCGAGCGCCGCCGCGGTCACATAGCAGCCGGGTGCGGCGATGAGCCTCGCCCCGACGAGGGCGGCGCGGCTCAGCTCCGGCAGGCCGTAGACGGCGAGGTCGAGGAGCTCAGGTGCCTCGTGGACGAAGCCGTACCAGCGCTCGTAGGCCGCCGGGTCGCGCAGGCGGAAGTCAGCACCGAGGTCGACGACGAGGGGGACAACGTCGAGTAGCCGCGGCACGATCGCCTGCGAGCGGCCCGCCGGCACGGCGACGAAGACGACGTCACAACCCGCGAGCGCGGCCGGCTCGGTCGCCGTCAGGACGAGGCTCTTGTCCGGCCCGCTCAACCCGGGGAAGAGTTCTCCGAGCGCTACCCCGGCCGAGGTTTCCGCCTGCGCCGCGACGACCTCGAGATCGGCGTGCGACGACAAGAGCCGGACGAGCTCGGCGCCGAGGTAACCGGAGGCGCCGACCACGGCCGCTTTCATAGGATGATGATCCTACATCTTGCATAGGCATGCGAACCGTTCGACCGTCAGCCGTGACCGGCGGCGGGCTTCACCACTCCTCCTGCCAGTCGTAGGGGGCATTCGGGCGCGGCCCGTCGTCGTTGGGCAAGGCGGTGCGGGCTTCCTGGATGAAGGCCCGCACCTTGCGGGGGTCCTTGCGCGACCCCGTCTCGACGCCCGTCGAGACGTCCACCCCCCACGGCCGCAGGAGCTGGATCGCGTCGGCGACGTTCCCCGGGTCGAGCCCGCCGCCGAGGATCAGCCGGCGCGAAGGCGGCATCCGCTCGGCGAGCCGCCAGTCGAAGACCTTGCCGGGCCCCGGCGCCGGGGCCTCGACGAGGAGCGCGTCGGCGTGATACTCGGAGAGGTCGGTGAGCACGGCGGCATTCGCCGCGAAGGCTTTGATGACGAGGGGCACCTTCTCGGCGACGTAGGCGACGTCCTCCGGGCTCTCGTGACCGTTGAGCTGGGCAGCGCGCAGGCCCGTCTGGTAGACGACGTCGACGACGCGTTGTGCCAGGGCGTCACGGAAGACCCCGACGGTGATGACCTCCGGCGGCAGGCGCCGGGCGATGTCACGCGCCGCGCCGATCGCCACCTGACGCGGGGAGGGGGCGAGCACGAACCCGACGGCGTCGACGCCCATCGCCACGGCGAGGAGCGCGTCCTCCTCGTTCGTCACGCCGCAGATCTTCACGAACACCTGGCACCCCGGGTCGCGACGCCTCGGCGCGCTCGGCGCGCGCCTGCGTGACCATCGACAGCGTAACGGCGGCCGCACCGGCGCTTCGGGCAAGCCGAGCCGCGGAACCCGGCTGGCGCACCGGCCAGCGCGCCGCGCGTCATGCTTGTCCGGTGAGAAATGAGCGTAAGACGAAAGCCGATCACGGCACTGTCGTCCTAGTCGAGGACGACCATCACATCGCCGACCTCGTCGACCTGTGGTTGCGCAACGCGGGCTTCCGTGTCCTGCAAGCGACCGAGGCGAACCGCGGCCTCGAACTCGTCGTCAACGAGCACCCCAGCCTCGTCCTTCTCGACATCGGGCTTCCCGGACCGGTCGACGGCATCGAGCTGTGCCGCGAGATCCGCCGCACGAGCGATGTGCCCGTCGTCTTCCTCACCGCCCGCGACGACGAGGTCGACCGCGTCCTCGGTCTCGAGCTCGGCGCCGACGACTACGTCGTGAAGCCGTTCTCGCCCCGGGAGCTCGTCGCCCGGGTACGGGCGATCCTCCGGCGCACCGAGGGCTCCCACCGGCCGGCCGAGACGCCGCTGCGCGTCGGCGGCGTCACGGTCGACACGGCGCGGCGCGAGGTGACGACTAGGGCCGGCCCGGTGCGGCTCACGGCCCGCGAGTTCGACCTCCTCGCCCATTTCGCTGCGAACACGAAGATCGTCTTCACCCGACGCCAGCTGCTCGACTCCGTCTGGGGCCTGGGTTGGATCGGCGACGAACGGACCGTCGACGTCCACGTGCGCCAGTTGCGCCGCAAGCTCGGAGACGCGCTGCCCTTGAAGACGATCTGGGGGGTCGGCTACCGGTGCGATTGAGACGTCGCCCCGCCGGCGGGCCGCGCCATTGGCCGATGGGGACGCGCATCACCCTCGTCTTCGTCGTCGTCTTGGCGG
>JBEKLG010000067.1:0-8891 GCA_050010315.1 Acidimicrobiales bacterium | reverse complement strand
CGGTGCTCCGCCAGGTCTACGACCAGATGGCCGAGCCGAAGTGGGTGATCTCGATGGGGGTGTGCGCCTCGACGGGCGGGATGTTCAACAACTACGCGATCGTCCAGGGCGTCGACGAGATTGTCCCCGTCGACGTCTACGCGCCCGGCTGCCCGCCGGGCCCGAACACCTTGTTGCACGCCATCCTCACGCTCCACGAGAAGGTCCGCACAGGCGAGATCCTGCGCCGGCGGGAGCGGACCGGGGCGGGCGCCGGCGTAGACCTCGCCGCCGAGGTGCCGGGCTGGACCCAGCCCCTCGCCACCCCGGTCCACCTTGGGACGCCGCGCTGATGGCGCCGTCGGGGTCGCTCGCCGGGCAGGTGCCGGAGCTCGGGGGGGTGCCGTCAGCCGACTCGTCCGGCGACGAGGTGTTCTTCCCGACCCGGGCGAGCTACGTCAGCCTCGCCACGGCGCTGCGCCGGGCGGGCTTCATCACCTGCAGCGACCTCTGCGCCGTCGACTACCTGACGCATGCCGACCGCCCGCTGCCCGCCGGGGTGCAGCCGGCGCGCTTCGAGGTCGTCGTCAACCTCCTCTCCCATGCCGAGGCGCGTCGCGTCCGGCTGCGGGTGATGGTCCCGGAGGACGATCCGGTCTGTCCGACCCTTTTCTCCGTCTACCCGGGCACCGAGAACATGGAGCGCGAGGCCTACGACCTGATGGGCATCCGCTTCACGGGCCACCCGGACCCGAGCCGGATCCTCATGCCCGAGGACTGGGAGGGTCACCCCTTGCGCCGGGACTACGGCGTCGGCCGCGTGCCGGTCCAGTTCAAGGAGGCACCGGGCCCGCGATGAACGACGAGCACCCCGGCGAGCTGCGCGGCGACGACCAGGCGACGCCCGATCCGATCGGCGGCGCAAGCCTGCGCCTCGCCGCCGAGACCGGCGAAGGGTCGCAGGAGCTCGCGCCAGCAGACGAGACCAGCCTGGTCGAGCTGGCGATCGAGCAGGGCGGCGTCCTGCGCCTCCCGGAGTCAGACGCCCTCGACCCGGACGCCGCCGACGCGACCTTCGGCGCCGGTGAGACGATGATCCTCAACATCGGGCCCCAGCACCCCTCAACCCACGGCGTGCTGAGGATGATGGTCGAGCTGCAGGGCGAGACCGTCCTGCGATCCAAGCCGGTCGTCGGCTACCTCCACACCGGGATGGAGAAGACCGGCGAGGAGCTCACCTACGTCCAGGGCGCGACGAACGTCACGCGCATGGACTACCTCTCGCCTCTCCACAACGAGCTCGTGTACTCGCTCGCCGTGGAGAAGCTCCTCGCCGTCGAGATCCCGCCGCGGGCGACGTGGATCCGCATGCTCATGTGCGAGCTCAACCGGATCTCCTCCCACATCATGTGGGCCGCGACGAACGGCATGGACCTCGCCTCGACGACGATGATGATCTTCGGGCTGCGCGAGCGCGACCTCGTGCTGCAGTTCTTCGAGAAGGTCACCGGGCTACGGATGAACCACAACTACATCCGGCCGGGCGGCGTTGCCGCGGACCTTCCCGACGGGTGGGAGGACGACGTCGCCGTCGTCGTTGACACGATTGGCGCTCGCCTCAAGGACTACGACGAGCTCCTCACCGGCCAGCCGATCTTCCGCGAGCGGACCGAGGGGGTCGGGGTCGTGAGCGCCGAGCTGTTACTGGCGCTCTCGGCGACCGGGCCGATCCTGCGCGCCGCCGGGGTCCCCTGGGACCTGCGCCGTTCGATGCCCTATCTCGCCTACGAGGAGGTTGACTTCGACGTCATCGTCGGCACGTCCGGCGACTGCTTCGACCGCTACGCGGTGCGGCTCAACGAGGTGCGGGAGTCGATCCGCATCGTCCGCCAGATCCTCGAGAAGATGCCGTCGGGTGACTACCGGTCCGAGGACAAGAAGGTCACGCCCCCGGCACGGGCCCGGATCAACGAGTCGATGGAGGCGCTCATCCACCACTTCAAGCTGTTCACGCGCGGCATCGAGCCTCCGGAGGGCGAGGTCTACGTCGCCGTCGAGTCGCCGCGCGGCGAGCTCGGCTGCTACCTCGTTTCCGACGGTTCGAACCGGCCGATGCGGATGCACATCCGCGCCCCGAGCTTCGCCAACCTGCAGGCGGTCCCGGCGATGCTGCGCGACGGACTGATCGCCGACTTGATCGCGATCCTGTCCTCGGTCGACCCGGTGCTCGGGGACGTCGACCGGTGACGGCGCACTTCTCGGCCGAGAACCGGTCCCGGGCCGAGGCGCTCGTCGCCCTGTACCCGAAGCCGCGCTCGGCGCTCGTCCCGCTGTGCCACCTCGCCCAGTCCCAGGACGGCTGGTTGTCCGCCGAGGCGATGGAGGAGATCGCCGAGCTCTGCGGAGTCACCCCGGCCGAGGTGTACGGCACGGCGACCTTCTACGACATGCTCCATTGCGAGCGGGTCGGCCGGCACGTCATCGCGATCTGCACAAACGTCGCCTGCCTGCTCGCGGGCGCGTACGAGCTCGTCGCGTACGCCGAGCGTCGGCTCGGCATCCGCTGTGGCCAGACGACGGGCGACGGCGAGTTCACCCTGGAAGAGGCCGAGTGCCTCGCCGGCTGCGACGGACCGCCGTGCGTGCAGGTGAACCACCGTTTCGTCAAGGCGCGCGATCCGGCGTCGTTCGACGCGCTCATCGCGGGTCTGCGGCGGGGCGAGTACGAGGGCGAGATCCCGCGTCACGGCACGCTCTGCCGCGTCGAGCGCGCCGTGGCGCTGCCGGGGGCCGCCACGCCCCGGACCCGGCGGTCGGGGGGCTGAGCCGATGCTCACCGACGCGCCGCGCATCGTCACGAGACGCTTTTCCCATCCCGATTCGCACACGCTCGCGCGCTATCTCGCGACCGGAGGGTACAAGGCGCTTCGCAAGGCGCTGCGGATGAAGCCCGGGGCGGTACGCGACGAGGTGAACCGGGCGAGCCTTCTCGGGCGTGGCGGCGCCGGTTTCCCGGCAGGCCGGAAGTGGTCGATGCTCCGCCCGGCGGAGACGACGTACCTCGTCGTCAACGGCGACGAGAGCGAGCCGGCGACGTTCAAGGACCACCTGCTGATCGAGCGGGACCCGCACCAGATCATCGAGGGGGCCGCGATCGCGGCGTACGCGGTCGGCGTGCGCCACGCCTTCATCTTCTGTCGTGGGGAGTTCGCGCTCGGCCTCGAGCGGCTCACCCAGGCCTGCAACGAGGCCTACGGGTACGGCGCGCTCGGGCAACGGATCTTCCGCTCGCCCTTCTCGCTCGACATCGTCGTCCATCCGGGCGCCGGCTCCTACATCTGCGGCGAGGAGACGGCGCTCATTGAGAGCTTGGAGGGCAAGCGCGCTTTCCCGCGCATCAAGCCCCCCTACTATCCCGCCGCGATCGGCCTCTACGGAGAGCCGACCGTCGTGAACAACGTCGAGACGATTGCGGCGTTGCCCTGGATCGTCGAGAACGGAGGCGACGCCTACGCCGCTCTCGGTGCCGGCACCTCGACGGGCACGCGTCTGTTCGCCCTTTCGGGACGGGTCGCCCGGCCGGGGTGCTACGAGCTCGAGATGTCCAAGACGACCTTCCGCGATCTCATCTTCGACCCGGCGCTCGGCGGCGGCATCGTCGGCGGCGGCGAGCTGAAGGCGTTCATCCCCGGGGGGGTGTCGGCCCCCTGGTTCGGCCCGGACCAGCTCGACCTCGGTCTCGACCAGGACGCGGTCAATGAGGCGGGGTCGATGCTCGGCTCGGGCTCCGTCGTCGTGCTGGACAGGACGAGCTGCGCGGTGCGCCTCGCCTGGCGGATCACCCGCTTTTTCTACAAGGAGTCCTGCGGGCAGTGCACGCCGTGCCGCGAAGGGGGCCACTGGCTCGAGAAGATCCTCCGGCGCATCGAGGAGGGCGACGGCCGTTTCAGCGACCTCGACCTGTTGATGGACATCTGCGACAACCTCGCTCCCGGGGTGAGCTGGCCACCCCAGCAGACGACGATCTGCGTGCTCGGGCCTTCGATCCCTTCGTCGATCGCCTCGGCGATAGGCATGTTCCGCACCGAGTTCGCCACCCACATCAGCATCGGGAACTGCCCGCTCGGCACCCCCGGCGGGGCGAGGGCCGGGACGAGATGAGCGAGTCCGCCACCCCCGGGTTCGAAGAGGAAGACGTCGTCGACGTGACGATCGACGGACAGGCGATCAAAGCCTCAACCGGCGAGCTCGTCATCGACGCCGCGCAACGCGCCGGGATCTTCATCCCGCGCTTTTGCTACCACCCGCGTATGGCGCCTGTCGGCATGTGCCGGATGTGCCTCGTCGAGGTCTCCGGCCCCCGGGGGTTCGCGCTGCAGCCGGCGTGCATCGTCACCGTCGCCGAAGGCCAGGAGGTGCGCACCGCCTCGGCCAAGGCGCGCAAGGCCCAGCAGGGCGTGGTCGAGTTCCTGCTCATCAACCACCCGCTCGACTGCCCGGTGTGCGACAAGGGCGGAGAATGCCCGCTCCAGGACCAGGCGGTCTCGCACGGGCCGGGGGAGAGTCGCTTCTCCGAAGAGAAGCGGCACTGGGCGAAGCCGATCGAGCTGGGTCCGCTCGTGCTGCTCGACCGGGAGCGCTGCATCCAGTGTGCCCGCTGCACCCGCTTTGCCGACGAGGTCGCGGGCGAGCCGCTCATCAACCTCGCCTTCCGCACCGACGCCGTCGAGGTCGCGGCTTTCCCCGACAAGCCCTTCGATTCGTACTTCACCGGCAACACCATCCAGATCTGCCCCGTCGGCGCCCTCACGGCCCCGGCCTACCGTTTCAAGGCGCGCCCGTGGGACCTCGAGCAGGTCGAGACGACGTGCACGACGTGCGCCGTCGGCTGCCGCGTCGTGGCGCAGTCGTCTGCGGGGAGGCTCGTGCGCTACCTCGGCGTCGACTCCGAGCCGGTGAACCAGAGCTGGCTGTGCGACAAGGGCCGGTACGCCTTCGAGGCGGTCCATTCGCCGAACCGTCTCGCCGTTCCCCTCGTCGAGCGCGACGGCGCCCAGGTCCCCTCGACGTGGCAGGCGGCGCTCGACGAGGTCGCCGCGGCGATTCGCCACGCCAAGTACGGCGGCGGTCCGGAATCCGTCGCGATCCTCGGCGGGGCAAGGCTGTCGAACGAGGACGCCTACGCCTGGGCGAAGTTCGCCAAGTCTGTCGTCGTCACGGACTCGGTCGACGCCCAGCTCGACGACGGGCTCCCGGCCGAGGCGGTGGTCGGGCTGCCACAGGCGACGATCGACGGCGCGACCCGGGCCAAGGCGGTCATCGTTCTCTCGGGCGACCTGCGAGAGGAACTGCCGGTGCTGTTCCTGCGGCTGCGGCGCGCCGCGCTCGACGGTGTGCCGATCGTCGAATGCTCGACGGCCGCGACCGCGCTCACCCCCTACGTGCGACAGCGTCTCGCCTTTTTCCCCGGTGAGGCCGCGGCCCTCATCGAAGCGCTCGTCGGTTCGCGCCGTGCCGCGCCACCTGGCGTCGACCCGGCGGCGCTCGCGCATTGCCGTGCCATCCTTGCGTCGCTCGACCAAGGCGGCGAAGGCCTCGTCGTCATCTACGGACGACCGTCGCTCGCCGAGTCGGCGACGACGATCGCCGGGGCGGTCGCCACGATCCGCCGCGCGTTCCCAAACGCCCGCTACCTGGCGGCGCTGCGCCGGGCGAACGTGCACGGCGCGCTCGACATGGGTCTCGCACCGGGGCTCCTGCCGGGCCGGGTGACGCTCGCCGAGGGCCGCAACGGGGTTTTGGCCGCGTGGGGGCGATTGCCGGCCCGGCCGGGCCGCGGGGCGCGGACCATCCTCGAGGCGACGGTCGAAGGCGAGATCGAGACGCTGATCCTCCTCGGCTGCGACCCGCTCGACGACTGCCCGGATCGCGACCTGGCGCGGGCCGCACTGGAGCAAGCCCGATCGCTCGTCTTCGTCGGCACCCACCCGAACGCCTCGAGCGGTCTCGCCCAGGTCGTGCTGCCGGTCGCCGGCGACGGCGAACGGGGAGGGACGACGACGAACTGCGAGGGTCGGGTGACACGGCTGGCGGCCAAGGTCGTCCCACCCGGGATCGCCTGGCCGGCGTGGACGGTGGCGGCCGAGATCGCGCGCCGGCTTGGCGCGGCGCTCGGCTTCGACGGCGTTGAGCAGATCTCGGCCGAGATCGCCCGGCTCGCTCCGGCGTACCGGGGCGTCGACGCCGAGCTTCTCGGGCGGTCCGAGCAGCGCGACGGTGTCGTCGTGCCGCTCGGCGCTTTTCCGGTGGGAATCGGCGCGTACCGACCGCGGCCGATCGATCCCATCGCGACCCCGGGGATCCTCTCGGTCGAGGAGCAGGGCGCGCCGCTCGGCCTCGGTTCGGCGCGTCCGGCCGGCGACGGCGGAGAGGCGGGGCTCGGCACGGCGAGCACGACGGCCGGTCCGCGGCTCGTGGCGTTCTCCGGCGCGGCCGCACCCCCGCTAGGCGGCGAGCCGGGTGCGGGCGCCTACCGTCTCGTCGTGCGCCGGACGCTCTACGACGGGGGGACACTCGTCGCCGAGAGCCCTTCGCTCGCGAGTCTTTCTCCCGGGCCCGCGGTCTTCGTGCCGCGCTCGGCACTTGACGAGATCGGCGTGAACGTCGGCGATCAGCTCACGGTCCGCTCGAGGCGTGGCTCGCTCAGGCTGCCGGTCCGGCTCGACGAGTCGTTGCCGCGCCACGTCGCGCTCATCGTCGCCAACCTCGCCGGCCCCGGAGGGCGCGGCGCCAGCGCCCTCGTCGACTCGTCGTCAAGGGCGACAGACGTCTGGTTGGAAAAGGCTTGATGGGAGATCCCCTCTTCTCGCACGGCGTCGACCTCGGCGTCTTTATCATCGTCCTCGTCAAGGTCGTCGTCGCCTTCTTCTTCCTGCTCGTCTCCGTGATGCTCATGATCTGGTTCGAGCGCAAGGTGATCTCGGACATGCAGAACCGGATCGGGCCGAACCGGGCGGGGAAGTTCGGCGTCCTGCAGACCCTCGCCGACGGGATCAAGCTGTTCTTCAAAGAGGACCTGCTGCCAGACCGGGCGGACCGCGTCGTCTTCCGCCTCGCGCCGCTGCTCTCGGCCGTGCCCGCCTTCCTCATCTTTTCGATCGTCCCGTTCGGCGGGGTCGTGACGATCGCCCACCACGTCGTCGAGCTCCAGGTCGCCGACCCGCCGATCGGCATCCTTTTCCTACTCGCGCTGTCCTCGATCGCCGTCTACGGCGTGATGCTTGCCGGGTGGTCGTCCGGGTCGAAGTACCCGCTCCTCGGCTCGGTGCGGGCCTCGGCGCAGATGATCTCCTACGAGGCGGCGCTCGGGCTCGCCATCGTCACCGTCATCCTCGAGTCGCACGGACTGTCGACGCGGACGATCGTCGACTCCCAGGCCAGGCGCTTCTGGGACTGGAACGTCCTCCGGCTCTGGTTCGTGCCGTTCGTGATCTTCTTTGTCGCCGGGACCGCCGAGCTCAACCGGCCTCCGTTCGATCTCGCCGAAGGGGAGTCCGAGCTCGGCGGCGGCTTCCACACGGAGTACTCGTCGATGCGCTTCTTGATGTTCTACCTCGCCGAGTTCATGAACACGATCACGATGTCGGCGGTCGTCGTCACGCTGTTCTTTGGCGGGCCGGACGGTCCCGGGTTCAAAGTCGTCCGCTGGCTCTGGCCGATCCTGTGGTTCCTCGGAAAGACGGTCGTCTTCTTGTACATCCAGGTGTGGATCCGGGCCTCGCTACCGAGGCTGCGCTACGACCAGCTGATGAACCTCGGCTGGAAGTGGCTCATCCCCGTCGCGCTCGGTTGGCTGCTCCTCGTTGCCGCCGTTCAGGTCTCGAGGACCTGGGGCTTCGGGGTCTTCGGCGGGATCATCGTCGGCGCCGTCCTCTTGGCGTTGGCCCGTTCCACCTCCCGCCGCCGCGGCGAGCTCGGTCGGGCGGGCCCGCGCCCCCCCGAAGGCTTTGAGCGACTCGGCGTGTCCCCGGCGGTCGCCGACCGGCCGCCGGCGGGGGGCTGACCGATGGGGATCTTCGGCGAGACGAACTTCTTCGGCGGTTTCTACGTCGCGGCAAAGCAGGTTTTGCGGCCGCGGGCGACAACCGAGTACCCAGCCGAGAAGCGGCCCAAGCCGCCGCGTCTGCACGGTCGCCACGTCCTCAACCGCTACGAGGACGGGATGGAGAAGTGCATCGGCTGCGAGCTCTGTGCGGCGGTGTGCCCAGCCGACTGCATCTACGTGCGCGGCGCCGACAACCCGGCCGAGGCGCCCGTCTCGCCCGGCGAACGCTACGGGTTCGTCTACGAGATCAACTACCTGCGCTGCATCCATTGCGACCTCTGCGTCGAGGCGTGCCCGACCGAGGCGATCACCGAGTCGAAGCTGTTCGAGTTCTCGTTCACGAGCCGCGCCGACGCGATCTACACGAGAAAAGAGCTCCTCGTCGCCGACGACGGCAGGCCCCAGCAGCTGCCGTGGGAGGACTGGCGCGAAGGTGAGGACCGCCACACCTCCGGTTGGATGCGGGCGACGTCGCCGTCGGGCGCGGCCCGCTACGAGGGAGAGGTGCAGTGGTCGGCCGAGCTCGGCTACGGGGTGCGCGCCCCCGAGGCTGGCCAGCGCGGCGCGCGTGACGACGAGGCGACGGGCAACATCTCGCTGCGGGAGACCCAGCGCAAGAAGATCCCCGTCCGGTTCGGCGGGAGGAGGCGCTGATGGCGGGGTCGGTTCTCGCCGCCGTGTCCCTGCCGGACCTCGCGACCTTCCTTGTCGCCGCGGCGATCGTCCTCGCCGGGTCGCTCGGCGTCGTCTTCGGGCGCAATCCCGTCCACGCCGCGCTCAGTCTCGTCGCGACGCTGTTCGGGGTCGC
>JBEKLG010000066.1:0-8901 GCA_050010315.1 Acidimicrobiales bacterium | reverse complement strand
TGAAGACAGCGCGGTACTCATCGCCGTTGTCGGAGGCCGAGGCCCTGAACGAGTAGGTGGTCGAGGTCGCGTCGGCGGTGTTTGCCCAGGTCAGGCCACGATCTGTCGAGATCTGCCAATGCACGGCGGGCGTCGGGCTACCCGAAGCCGAGGCCCTGAAGGTCGCCGTGTCACCCCGCGTGACCGTTTGACTCGCCGGTTGTCGGGTGACAACGGGGGCAGCCGTGTTCGAACTGTTGTTCGGCCGTGGGGCCGTGGCCAACTTGACCGTCAAGGTTGCCGCGTGCGTCGCTGCGGTGCCCACGGAATTCCTAAAGATCGCCCGGTACTCGTAGTGGTTCTTCGAGCGCGACGCGGTGAAGGAGTAGGTCTTGGCGATCGCACCCCTAATCTTCTTCCACGATCCCGTTGAGCCATGTCGATCCTGCCATCTCACGGTTGGAGCCGGAGTGCCGGACGCGTGCGCGGTGAACCTCGCCACCTGACCGGCATAGACGGTTTCGCTGCGCGGTTGGGCATTCACGGTCGGGCGCTTGAGGCGCGATCTGGTCGAGCCGCTATGCAGGCGGGGATCCAGGTTGGCGCGGATGGCCCGGAAATCCTTGCCCGAAACATCCGTCAGGTGGTCGGCGCCAGGAGCGATCGAGGACATTCCCCCGACGGAGGTCGCTCGAGGAATCATCGTGATCGCCGCAGATCCAGCTCCGTTGCACAGAGACAGGTTGGTCCCGATCGTGAGCGTGCCGAGGGCAAAGATGCCAAGCAGGCGACCGCGTCGCCTCGTAGCGCCCGGATGGCGCCAGAGCGGCTTCCCAATTGGCGATGGGGTCATGAAGGAGATTTCTGGACTCCTGACGATGAATTCCTGGGCAGCTCAAGTCGGAGACTCGATCGCTGCCACATAAGACCTGACCATACCAATCCTATGGAGATGAAGGACTCCTCAATACGTCACCGTGTTTCCTCTTTGGTCACTCGTCCTTCGCGATCGCGCGCGGCGATGCTGGTGCTGTGCGAGGCTTGAACATCACGGGCGTGCGCGTATCGGGTTGCGCGGACGGACAGACGAGAGCGCAACGTCGTGACCCGGTGGCGGGTAGTTCAAGAGGCAGAACGCCTGACTTTGGATCAGGAGGTTGGAGGTTCGAATCCTCCCCCGCCAGCTGCATTCGACGTGCCGACCTGTCCAGCGCGTGACTGCCGGGGAAAGGCACGGGCCACGCAGGTCACCGGCGCGGCGCCGCCCGTGTTGCAGGGCGAGCCGGCCGCTCGCGCCTCGGGGCTGGTGCGCGATGACGCATTTGCCATGCTCCGACCCCGGACGTGTCACGCGAAGGCACCTATTGATCAAAGGCGCGATGATTATTCTGGAGCAGAGGAAGGGGCGGCGATGCGTGTTGCAACCTGGTTGATCGTGCTTTCCCTGTTCGCGGCCAGTCTCGCGGCCGTTGGCTTCGCCTTCGACCGAGCCGTCACGCCGCACACTCTTGGTGGACCCCCGCTTGCGCCAGCGGGAAACTTCGTCGCGTCCGTATGCGGCACCGCTTGTTCGGCCTTGCCGGCCGTCGCAGCTGGCTATAGGGCGGTCGCCGCCTTTGGCCCCCGCTCCCGGTCTGGCGTGGTCGATTTCGCCAATCGCCCGCTCGAGATCTGCTTCGCCGTCGGCTCCCTTGCGGTGGGGAAACTCGTCTACGCAATCGGTTCACCAATCGGGGGCCCCATGACGCTGTTCGACGTCGTCGACCCAGACGCCACAGCCACGCAAGGCTGCGTGCCCGACCCGGGCAACGATTCCGGACCGAAGTCCGTGTCGATCACCGCCGGTGGTTCGGGATCCTGGGTCGTCCGCATCGACCAACAGGATTAGAGGACGCTGCAGAGCGCCCAAAGGTGCCGCGCCCGGCACGGCGGTCGGTCACGTTCTCGCGTCTGCTCCGCTTCGGCACAGAGGTCCGACGCGAAAGCGAGGGGAGGGGAGATCTGAGCATGGGGGCGCCTGGTCGCGTCGGCCTGTGGCGGACGCGAGCTGTCGAGCGGTCGCTCGCGGGATTCGCTTCCCTGTTCGCAGCCTTCGTGTTCGCAGCGTGCGGGACGACCGCCCCAAAGACCACGACCACGACCACGACCACGATCCCGCTGCAGAGCCCTGCGGCTGCGTACGTCTACATGTTCCCCAAGCGGTCGCATCACCTCGACCACCCTTACCTCGAGGGAAAGGTCGTCATCGTCGACAAGGGCGCCCCCGAGGCGGGCTTCTATACGGGAGATTTTGACCAGTCATTGGTGCGGGACCTCCGTTCCGACGGATACGGCAGGATCCTCGCTCGCGTTGCCTACGAGCACGAGAGCCTCATCCAACCCAATGAGGTCGGCACCATAATCTGGATCTTCTGTCAGAACTTTGATGCCGGATGGTCATACACGAATGGGCTAGAAGCGTACGACACCACCTGCACAGGGACCGTGATCGACAAGGCCAAGAACCTTGTTGTCGGCGTGACGACCTCTCGCACCGTGCCAGCAAACCGCATCATGTGCCCCGCCGTCGGGACCTGCGAGCAGGTCAGGCGCGATGGCGGCGTGGATTACGAGTACTTCGCGCGCTGGATCGAACATATGCCGAGAAAGTAGGGGCGAATCACCGCCTGGCGAGAGAGGCGCGCCGAGTGTTAGGTCAGGGTCGCGCCGAAGACGCGGTGCTCGGACCGGCGCCGCATCCCGGCACTCGGGGGTTGGTTCGTGCTTGCGATCACGGAGGCGATCCGCCCGAGCTGACTGAGGGAACGGAAGCTGCCGCTTTTCTCGTCCCGCCGGTGCGGCTCGGGCGAAGCACATCGGTCCGTGGGCTGCGCTCCCCGTCGCACGCAGGCGGCCGCCGACGCTTCCCTGCGAGCGCCTGGCTTGGATGCTTGTGCTTGCCCGATGAGGCATTTCCGGCGAGGAGCGCAGGCAGGAACACTCGGCCGCCGTCGGCTGCCGAGAGCTGCGCAGCCAGCGCGAGACTTGATTCCCGCAAGACCCGAACAAGGAGTTAAGGATCATGGCGATCGTGCTCGTGACTCGACACCTGCCCGAAGGGGCGCTCGATCCGCTCTCCACGCACGAAGTACGGGTGAGAACCGATGATTCCCCTTACAGCCACTCGGAGCTTGTCCAAGCCGTGGCCGACGTCGACGGCATCGTGTGCGTGTTGACCGACCGCGTCGACGCCGAGGTCTTCGCTGCGGCGCCACGGCTTCGGATCGTCGGCAACGTCGCCGTCGGGCTCGACAACGTGGACATGGTCGCGGCAAGGGCCGCTGATGTTCGGGTGGTCAACACACCCGGCATCCTCGACGAGACCACGGCCGACCTCGCCTTCGCCTTGATCCTCGCGGCGAGTCGCCGCTGTTCAGAAGCCGAGCGCGACCTACGGGCGGGCCGATGGCGCGGCTGGGGCCTGCTTGACCACCTCGGTCTCGACGTCCATGGCGCGACGCTCGGACTCGCGGGATACGGGCGGATTGCGCACGCCGTCGCGCGCCGCGCCTCCGGGTTCGACATGACCGTGTTGCACTGGTCGCGTCGCGACACCGGCGAGCCGGGTTATGTGGACAGTCTCGACGACCTGCTCGTGCGCAGCGACGTCGTGAGCCTCCACGTGCCGCTGACCGAATCGACCCGCCATCTGATCGGCGCACGTGAACTCGCATTGCTCGGGCCGGATTCCGTGCTCGTGAACACCGCTCGCGGTGCCGTCGTCGACGAGGCGGCGCTCGCCGACGCCCTCGAGCGGGGGCTGATCTTTGCGGCCGGAGTCGACGTGTACTCCGACGAGCCCCGGGTGTCACCGGCCCTGCTGCACGCCCCGCATCTAATGCTTCTGCCGCACATCGGCAGCGCCTCGCTCGCGACGAGGCGCCGCATGGCCCTCACGGTGACGAGTGCCATGGCGAAAGCGCTCGCCGGGACCTGAGCGAAGACGCGCCTTCTCATCGCGCCCGACAAGTTCCGCGGCACGCTCAGTGCCCGTGACGCGGCTCGCGCCCTTTCCGGGGGCCTCGTCGTCGCCGGCTCGCAGGCGGACTGCCTTCCGCTGTCCGACGGCGGTGAAGGATTCCTCGAGGCGTTGGGCGGCCCGAACCGGACCTGCGAGGTCGCAAACGCCTTCGGAGCAGCGGTGGTTGCACCGTGGCGACTGTGCGACGAGCAGGCGATCATCGAGTCGGCAGTCGTGATCGGCTACGTGCCGGGCATCGCTCCGGATCCGGCGCGAGCCGAATCAGCGACGAGCTATGGCCTCGGTGAGTTGATCGCCGAGGCCCTGCGGGCGGGTGCCCGTCAGGTATATGTCGGGTTGGGCGGGTCGGCGACGACCGACGGCGGGGCGGGCGCCCTCGCGGCCCTCGAAGGGCTCGTCCCGTTCGATCCCGGATGCGAGATCGTGCTCGGAGCTGACGTCACGACGGGCTTTCTTGACGCAGCCCGGGTCTTCGGCCCGCAAAAGGGTGCCGACCCGGCGGCAACGGTCCGTTTGGAGCGCCGTCTGGAGGCGCAGGCCGAACAGCTCCGGGCCCGGTTTGGGCGCGACGTCGGCGTTGTTGCCGGGGCCGGCGCGGCAGGAGGCCTGGCCGGCGCGCTGTGGGCGGCCGGAGCACGGATCGTGCCCGGCTTCGAACTCGTGGCGGGGCATGTCGACCTGGCCACGCGCGTCGCAGCTAGCGATCTCGTCGTCACGGCCGAGGGTCATCTCGACGCCACATCGTTCGCGGGCAAGGTGGTCGGCGGGGTGCTCGCCGCAGCAGCGCGCGCCGGCGTCCGCGCCGTGGTGGTGGCCGGTAAGGCCGACGGCGACGCTGTCCGCCTCGCGTCGGCACCGGTGATCGACCTGTCCGAGCGATTCGGCATCGAACGATCGATGCTGGCGACCGCCGACTGCCTGCGCCGGGCTGCCCCCCTCATCCTCGCGGCGGGTTCGTGAACCGAGCCTTGGCTGGACGCCGAGCGCTCAGGGCGGGTCGCCTCGCCGGGGCGATCGGCCGAGCTGGACCCGCGGCCCCTGCCCGTCGGATCGCGTCGGCGCCGGTGCCAGGGCCGGGTCGGGCTACTCGAGGTCGGATCGATAGAGGTGGCAGGCGACGTCGACGCGCCCTTCCCCGTCGGCGACTGGCCGGAGGGTGGGATCGACGCCCGTGTGGAAACGGATGACGACGCCTTCCGGGCGCTGCTCGGTCCCGGCGATGCCCCGCCAGAAAGGTTCGTCAGGGCTCGCGAGGCGGTGTTCCTCGAGCAAGGAGATGACATCAGCCGCCGGGCTTCGAGAGGCGCAGGGGAGCAAGGCGACGGACGACGGTGCATCGAGTCCGTCGAGAGCGCCGATGATCGTCCGCTCGCGCTGGAACTCCTCGGGGCCGAGTTTCGCCCAGCGTTCCTCGAGCAGGGCGCGCAGGTCGCGACTTTCCCACCCACAGGGTTCGAACGCCCGCGGGCAGCGAGGATGGAATGAGCAGCCGATAGGCGGCACGGCGGCGTCGGGCACCTCGCCGCGAGGGAGATCACGCGGCACGCGATGACTCGGGTCCGGTTCGGGGATCGCCTCCAAGAGGGCCTTCGTGTACGGATGGCGCGGGTTGGCATAGACGTCGGCGGCGGAGCCGATCTCGATGATCCGCCCGAGGTACATGATCGCGATGCGGTCGCAGAAGTAGCGCGCCGTCGCAAGGTCGTGCGTCACGTAGAGATAGGTGAGGCCGAGGTCCTTCTTCAGTTCGCTCATGAGCTGAAGGACCTTGGCCCGAACGCTCATGTCGAGCATGGACACGGGTTCGTCGGCGATGACGAGCTCGGGACCGAGGATGATCGCCCGGGCGAGGACGGCGCGTTGCTTCTGACCGCCGGAGAGATCGCTTGGATACTTGCGCAGGAATCGGTCGACGGGCACGAGCCCGACGCGTTCGAGCACCTCGCAGACGAGCCGCGTCACCTCGCGGTGGTCGCGGGCGATGCCGTGGATGCGCAACGGGTGGCCAACGGCCTCGAGGATGGTCATCGCCGGGTTGAGCGAGGCGTGCGGATCCTGGAAGATGAGCTGCATCCGCTTGCGCAGTGGCCGGAAGTGCCGCTCCGACAGCCCGGAGATCTGCTCCCCGTCGAGAGAGATCGACCCTCCGGTGACGTTGACGAGCGACAGCACCGCTCGGGAGAGCGTCGTCTTGCCGCTCCCCGACTCTCCGACCAGCCCGAGCACCTCGCCGCGGTGCAGCCGGAAGCTGACGCCGTCGACGGCCTTGACCGATCCGGTGTCGTGCCCGAGCATGCGCTGCAAGAAATTCCCCCGCAGTGCGAAGTGGACCTTCAGGTCCTCGACGTCGAGCAGGACCGGAGCGTCCGAAAAGTCAGGCTTCGTCGGCAATGCCGATCTCCTCGCGCTCGAGCGGGACGCGGCCGGCGGGTGTCAGGTTCTCGAAAGGACCGTGGAGCCAGCACTCCGCGAGGTGCCCCGGCCGCACCTCGGTGCCGATCGGCGCGTCGTCAGCGCAGACGCGCATCGCCCACGGGCAGCGTGGGTGGAACCGGCATCCCGTCGGCGGCTCGACGAGATCGGGCGGTGCACCGGGGATGAAGTGGAGTTCGCGCGTCGACAACGAGATCGTCGAACGCAAGAGCTCCTGGGTGTACGGGTGCTCCGGGCGGTTGAAGATCTCCTCGACGGTGCCTTGTTCGACTAATCGCCCGGCGTACATCACGGCGACTCGGTCACAGGACTCGGCGACGATGCCGAGGTTGTGGGTGATGAGCAGCAGCGAGGCGTCGAAGTTCCGCTTGAGGTCGGCGATGATCGACAGGATCTGCGCCTCGACGAGGACGTCGAGGGCCGTTGTCGGCTCGTCGGCGACGATGAATCTCGGGCGGAAGACGAGGGCGAGCGCGATCATGATCCGTTGCCGCATGCCGCCCGAGAACTCGTAGGGATAGTTACGAAAACGCGTCGGGGGGATGCCTACGCCGCCGAGGGCCTCGAGGGAGAGCCGCCGCACCTCGGCGTCCGTGATGTCGGGCTGGTGGGTCCGCAACGCCTCGGCGAAGTGGTCCGAGATCCGCATGAGCGGGTCGAGGCGGGTCATCGGCTCCTGGAACACGAGGCCGATCCCGGGTCCGCGCAGTTTGCGCATCTCCGCCGGGGAGGCCGTCACGAGGTTGCGTCCCGCGAACTCGACGACGCCGTCGCGGCTCGCGCCCGTTGGCAACAGGCCGAGCAAGCCGCGCCCGAGCGTCGACTTGCCACAACCGGACTCGCCGACCAGTCCGAGCGTCTCGCGTTCGCCGATCTCGAAGCTCACGCCGTCGACGGCGCGCACCGGGCCCCGGTCGGTTGCGTACCAGACCCGCAGGTCGCGCACCCGGATCACCGGATTGGCGGCGGTCTCGGCCGTCGTCGCCTCGCGCTGGCCCCCGGGCATGGCGTAGCTGCGGTGGTTCGGCCGGCGCAACAGGGGGTTGTAGCTGTCGTTCAGCCCCTCACCGACGAGGGTGAGCCCCGTGACGAGCATGATGACGGCGATTCCCGGGAACAGCCCGGTCCACCAGAACCCGGCCTGGGCGTCCGAGATCCCGCGTGAGATGTCGTATCCCCATTCGGCGGCGACCGAGGGGTCCATGCCGATGCCGAGGAAGGACAGGCCCGCGAGGGTGAGGATCGCGTCGGCGGCGTTGAGCGAGGCGACGACCGGGACGGACTGGATCACGTTCGCGAAGACGTAGCGGCGGATGACCGTGCGCGGCCTCGCACCGAGGGCGCGACCCGCCTCCACGTACGACTCCTCGCGCACCGAAAGCACGCTGTTGCGGACGACGCGGAAGTACTGCGGGATGTAGACGACGGTGATCGCGATCGCCGCGGTCATCACGCCGCCACCGACCGAGTTCTGCAGAAGGAAGGCGATGACGATGGCGAGCAACAGGTACGGGAAGGCGAAGATCGAGTCGTTGAACAGAACGAGCGCCCGGTCGAGCCAGCCGCCGAAGTAGCCGGAGACGAGCCCGAGGGGGACGCCGATGATAACGGAGAACGCCAGGGCGAGCAGGACGACCTCGATCGATGTGCGCGCCCCGAAGACGACCCGGGAGAACACGTCCTCGGAGACGACCGTCGTACCCATCCAGTGCGCCGCCGACGGCGCGGCCTGCTGGGGGAACCGCAGCCCGTTCGCTGCGTACTGGTTGAACCCGTAGGGCGCGATCTGCGGGGCGAAGACGGCGAGCACGACGAAGAGCAAGGTGATCGCGGCACCGGTCCAGAAGATCCAACGCGGCAGCCCGCGGGCCGCAAGGAGCGGGGCGATCGCGTGGTGAATCCCGCGCGTCCGTCCGGTGTCGGGAGCGCGCGGTTCGTCCGGGATGCCTTCGGTCGCCACCACCTCCCACGTCGTCGCCATCAGTAGCGCACCCGGGGATCGATCCAGGCGTTCAGGAGGTCGATGACGAGGCTGATCGCGACGACCGCAAGCGCGAACACCGTGATGATCCCCTGCACCGCGATGTAGTCACGGGCCTCGAGGTAGTAGATGAGCTGATTGCCGATTCCCGGCCAGTTGAAGGTCTCCTCGGTGAGGACCGCGCCCGACAAGAGGAGCGCGGCCTGGAGACCTGTCACCGTGATGATTGGGACGAGAGCGTTGCGGAAGGCGTGGTGGACGACGACGGCGCGTTCTTTCAGTCCGCGGGCGCGGGCTGTCTCGACGTAGTCACCCTTCATCGTCTGGATGACGTTCACGCGCACGAGCCGGAGCACGACCCCCGAGATCACGAGTCCGAGCGTCATCGCTGGGAGGACGAGGTGGGCGAAGAGGTCCGGCAGGTCCCCCCACTGCCCGTCGATCATCGCGTCGATGATCGGGATGTTCGTGTGCGCCGTGAGATTGG
>JBEKLG010000065.1:0-9092 GCA_050010315.1 Acidimicrobiales bacterium | reverse complement strand
GTCGTTCGGCTTCGACCAGATCCCGCCGATCGACCTGCCGGCGTCCGAGGTCATCGCCGCGAACTTCCCGCCGGCGCGCAGCTTCGCCGAGAACATCCCCGGCATCGCCTACTCGGCGATCGGCCAGGAGAACGTGGCGGAGACGGCCCTCCAAGACGCCCTCATCGCCGCGGCGGTCGCCGACGACGGGACGATCATGACGCCGCACTTCCTGTCCCGTGTGGTCGACGCCGCCGGGAACGTCGTCGAGACCTACACCCCGCACCCCTGGCTGCAAGCGACATCGGCGGTGACGGCCGACCAGGTCCGCTCGCTGATGCGCGGCGTCGTCACGGACGGGACGGCGTCGCACGTCGGCTTCCCGGCAGACCTCGACGTCGCAGCGAAGACGGGCACGGCGCAAACGGCGCTCAGCTCCTGCTCGGACGACTGGCTGATCGCGACAGCGCCCGCCGGCCCAGGGCAGATCCCCAAGGTCGCCGTTGCCGCCGTCGTCGTCCAGCCGGCGGGATACTGCGACGGCACCGGCGCGGCAGTCGCCGGTCCGATCGTGAGAGCGGTCCTCCTCGCCGCGCTGGGGTTGGCCTCGTGATGACGCCACGGCCGCGACTTAGCATCGCGGTCGGGAAGCCTAGGCTCACGGGCACATGACGATGACCCCGCACACGGTGGTCGGCGGGCGCTACGAGCTCGGAGACCAGATCGCCCGCGGCGGGACCGCGCAAGTCTTCCTCGCCCGCGACCTCCTCCTCGGCCGTCCCGTCGCCCTGAAGGTGCTCTTCTCGGAGCTCTCGACGGACAGCGCCTTCGTCGAGCGGTTCCGGCGCGAGGCACAGGCCGCGGCGAACCTTTCCCACCCGAACATCGTCCCCGTCTTCGACTGGGGCGAGACCGACTCGACGTACTTCATCGTCATGGAGTACGTCGACGGCGAGGCGCTCTCCTCGATCATCCGCACCCAGGCGCCGCTCAACCCGGCGCAGGCGGCCTCGGTTGCCTCCGACATCGCCAAGGCACTCGCCTACGCCCACCGCCGCGGGGTCGTGCACCGCGACGTGAAGCCCGGCAACGTCCTCATCACCGCCGACGGTCAGGTGAAGGTCACGGATTTCGGCATCGCCCGGGCGGTCGGCACCGACGAGCAGATCACCCAGACCGGCCTCGTCATGGGAACGGCGACGTACTTCTCGCCCGAACAGGCTCAAGGTCTCGGCGTCGACGGCCGCAGCGACATCTACGCCCTCGGTGTCGTCCTCTACGAGATGGTGGCGGGCCGCCCGCCGTTCGTCGGCGAGTCACCAGTCGCGATCGCCTACCAGCACGTCCGGGAGCACCCCGAGCCGCCGAGCGCCTACAACCCCAAGGTCCCGCGTGCGCTCGAAGCGATCATCCTCAAGGCGACGGCGAAGCTTCCCAAGGAGCGCTACGACAACGCCGAGGAGTTCCGGGCCGACCTCGAGCGCTTCCTGCGCGGCCAGCCGGTCGTCGCCCACGCCCGACATGACGAGGCGGCAACGGTCGCCGTTCCGGCGGCAGGTCCGGCGGCCCCGGTGGTCGGCGCCGCCGTGGCGGCGCCAGCAGCGCCAGGTGGCACCCCACCCGCCAAGAAGACCACACCGTACTGGCTAGGCGGCGGCGGCATCTGCGCCGTCGCGATCGGCCTCATCGTCTACTTCGGCGGCTACTCACTCGGCTATTTCGGCGGGAGGCCGTACTTCGACGTCCCGAACGTCGACGGCCTTGTCGCCAAGGCCGCGATCGCGAAACTGAGAGCTGACGGGCTCGACCCCGTGACGCGGAAGGTGCCGGGCAAATTGGACAACGCGGGGAAAGTCGTCGCCCAGGACCCGACGAGTCCCAGTCAGGTGAGAAAGGGCGAACGAGTGACGCTTCGTGTCGCGGGACCGCCCGCCCCCATCCCGATCCCCAATGTCACAAACCTCAACGTCGTCGATGCCAAGGCGGTGCTGGTCTCGAAGGGGTTTCACGTTCGCACCCAGTACGTACCCCCCCAGACGGCGGGACTGACCCCTGGAGCGGTCGTTGACGAACAGCCCGGCCCGCCCGGGAGCGCGCCGCCGGGCTCGACGATCACGCTCTCCGTGATCCGCGGCACGTTCATGATCACGGTGCCCCCGTTAAGCGGTCTCACCCCGGCGCAAGCTGACACCGCGCTGACCGTGGCCGGCTTGACCGTCGGCTCGTCGACCACTCAGTACTCCTCGACGGTGGCACAGGGTCTCGTCATCTCCTCGAATCCGGCGTCCGGGCAGAAGGTGGCCGAGGGCACAGCTGTGAACCTCGTGATCTCGTCTGGAACGCTCATCATCGTGCCGAACGTCACGAACGAAGTCATGGAACAGGCCGAGCTCGATCTCACGAACACGGGGCTGGGTTATTTCATCGTCACGGTCCCGCCAAGCTCACCGAGCGAGATCGGCCTCGTTCTCAAACAGCACCCAGGAGCTTGGCATCGGGTGCGACCCGGGTTCCGGGTGACCCTCTACGTCGCCCTCGGCAGTCCGACGTCATCGACGTCAGCGACAACGACGACGACATCGCTGCCATCGGCGACCGGGACCTAGGCCGGCTGCCGCGAACCGCCGCCGGCCGTCGTCATTCCCCACCGAGGTCATCCGGTCGGTATCCTCGGGTCCGTGGCAACGAAGGCGAGGGCTCAGAATCGCGGTCGCGTCACGCCGAAAGGTCGCCCGGCCCCCGGTCGTTACACGCCGCCCATCCCGCGGGCGATCAAGCGGAGTCCGCGGTGGTACCCGTGGATGCTCCTCGGCCTGATCGTCCTCGGCATCCTCATCATCCTGCTCAACTACATCAACGCCCTGCCGGACAGCCCCGCCAACGGGTACACCATCGGCGGATTCGTTTCCATCCTCGTCGGTGCCCTCCTCGCCACCCGCTACCGCTGAGTTGAATCACAGATCTGTAATTCAACCCCGAGTTCTCTGGCAGTGCGCCTGTTGGTCAACCCGAAGCCGAGTTCGATGACCGCCACGTGCTATTCACCAGACCTGCCGAATCCCGCTCCCTTGCGTCCGTAATCCCTCGGGCGCGGCTCGGGTTCACCACGTCCCTCGAGGTGGCGAACCCGGTTGGCAGTCACGTCGCCGCCCGTCTTTTCCGAAACCGCGCCGCGTCCTGCCAGGAGCGGCCCCGGCGGTCGATGAACACGAAGTCGTGGCGGCCAAATAGCTCCTCGAGCTTTGGGAATGCGACGAAGTCGCGATCCCGGCGGGTCTCGACCACGGTGACGATGCCGCCAGGGCGAAGGACGCGACCGATCTCCTCTACACAGACATCGCAATTCGGGACCTCCCCGAGCGTCGTCGCGACCAGCACAGCGTCGAAGCACGCCGCCCGCAGCGGGAGCAGAGATGCATCACTGCAAGTAGGGCGCGTTCGAGCCGGCGGAAAGACGTTCACGAGCGAGGATAATCATGTCGAATTGCACGTCGGCCAGCACGACGATCCCGCGAGGGACCGCCTGGGCGATGAAGGGGCTGAAGCAGCCGGGACCACATCCCAGCTCCAGCACCTTGGCCCCCGGGGAAAGCGCCATTGCCACCACGGTGCGCCGAGGTGACTGAACGAGACGCCGCAACGGATTGAGCAGCGAGCGCGCCTGGGCCGCCGGATAAACCTTGCCGCGTCTCATGCCGAACCCCGAGCCTGATCCAGCCTCCGCGGTCACGCCTCTCGCTGGCGCCATGAAACGACCGGCTTCACGTCGGAAATCATCGCTCGCCCGTTGGGTTCGCCAACGGACACGTCGCCAGTTGCCAAGAGCCGTGCACAGGAGGGCCGCGCCTGTGTCCCCGGCGGGCGGCCTGCCCGGTTTTTCTCGCTCGCCACTTGTCCCGGATCAAACAACGACTAGGGAGGAAGGGCAATGGTAAGAACCGGCGAGAAGTGCATCGACCCGGGTACGTACCAGGCGGCCTGGGGACACTGGACCGTTCCCATGCGGACCTTCGGTGACGAGTTCCCGCGCCGTCCGAGCTGCCTCCGGGCGATCAGCTACACGAAAATCTAGGGGTCGGCCCGGACAACCCGGCGTACCGTCGTGCGGCCGGCGGGCCGGCCCACCAGACCCTCGCTCGCCGAATGGTCGGGCGCGACGCCGGTCAAAGTCACCGGAAAGGTCGCGGATCTAGACCGGCGCGCGAGTCTCGAGCGCCGCAGCGATTCCAGAGCTTGCCTCATCGAGTTCGTGCAAAGAGCAGTCGACGGTCCCGCGCACAACCAGGCGTTCGCCGCCGGCGACCCCGACCACGGCGGCGGGGATTCCGGCGTTCGCCGCGAGCCGCGTGAGTTCATCAGGCCGTGGCGTCGCCACGAGAACGCGCAACGGCAGCTCGGCGAACAGGTCCTCATGGCTCACGACGCCCTCGACTCGGGCTCCGATGCGGGCCATACGGGCACATTCGGCGAGAGCGACGCCGAGGCCGCCGTCGCCGACGTCGTGGAGCCCACTGACCAACCCGGGCGGATCGTCGTCACCGGTCTCGCGGGCGACGAGCTCCCTGATGAACCGGCACAGCTCCCGGTACGACGCCAGGTCGACGGCGGCGAGGACGCCACCGGCGCAGCCGGCAACCGACCGTGCCCAGCGGGATCCGGCGAGTCCTCTCCCCGGCGCGCCGACGACGACGAGCGAGTCCCCGTCCTGCCATCCGGGGACGGGCGGCTTGCGCACGAGACGGTTGATCAAACCGATGACCGCGACGACCGGCGTCGGATCGATATCCGAACCTCCGGACTCGTCGTAGAGCGAGACGTTGCCGCCGACGACCGGAATGCCGAGCGCCTCGCAGGCCTCGGACATGCCGTCGATCGCCTCGGAGAGCTGCCACATCACCTCAGGGTGTTCCGGGTTGCCGAAGTTCAGGCAGTTCACGAGGGCAAGCGGGATCGCCCCGGCGCACGAGACGTTGAGGGCCGATTCGGCGACCGTCGCCGCCGTGCCGGCGCGCGGGTCAGCGGCGCACCACCCCGGGTTGGCGTCGGCGCTCATCGCGAGCGCCCGGTTGCGCCAGGGGATCCCCGGGGCGGCGAGTTTCAGCACCGTGGCATCGCCCTCGCCCGGGCCGACGACCGTGTTCAAGAACAGTTCGTGGTCGTACTGGCGGTAGATCGGAGCCGGATCCGCGAGGAGCGCCAAGAGGTCTCGACCCGGGTCGGCCGGCGCCGGCCTGCGCGACGGGTCGTCGGCGCGCCGCTCGGCGAGGTCCGTCGGCACTGACATCGGACGGCGGTAGCGGGGACCGAGGTCCGCGAGTGTCGCCGCGGGAACGTCAGCGGCGATCTCCCCTTCGTCGCCGTCGAGGATCCGCAGCCGGCCGACGCCCGAGGCGTCCGGCGCGGTGACGACGCCGATCGCCGTCGCCTCCACCTCCCAGCGGCGGCAGACCTCCTCGACGGCCGGCAGCGACTCCGGGACGACGATTGCGAGCATCCGCTCCTGGCTCTCGCTCGTCATCACCTCGGCCGGGCTCATTTCTGGCTCGCGACGGGGCACCCGGGCGACGTCGACGTCCATGCCCAAGCGGGCGTGGGCCGCGCTCTCGCTCGTCGCGCAGGACAGCCCGGCGCCGCCGAGATCTTGGATCCCGACGACGAGGCCGGCGTCGAACAGTTCCAGGCAGGTCTCGATCAAGCGCTTCTCCTCGTACGGATCGGAGATCTGTACGCTCGGACGCTTCGCCGACTCCCCGGCCGCGTCCGCCTCGGCGAAGCCGGCCGAGGCGAGCACGCTCACCCCGCCGATCCCGTCCCGCCCGGTTCGCGAGCCGAGCAGCACGGCGAGGTTGCCCACGCCCGACGCCGAACTGAGCACAAGTCGGGATATTGGCAGCAACCCAAGGCAAAAGACGTTGACGAGCGGATTTGACCGATAGGTCGAATCGAAGGTTGTCTGGCCGCCGACGGTCGGCACGCCCACCGCGTTGCCATAGCCCGCGATGCCGCGTACCACACCGTCGAGGATGAATCGGCTGCGCGCGTCCTCCGGGGGACCAAAGAACAGTGCATCCATGAGGGCAATTGGCCGCGCGCCCATCGTGAAGATATCGCGGAGGATCCCGCCGACACCCGTCGCCGCCCCCTGGTAGGGCTCAATGTAGGAGGGGTGGTTGTGGCTTTCGATCCGAACCGCAACGGCGATTCCATCGCCCACGTCGATGACTCCGGCGTTCTCACCAGGTCCTATGAGTACATGGGGCGCCTCGGTCGGCAGCCGGGCCAGGTGGACCCGCGAGGACTTGTAGGAACAGTGCTCACTCCACATCACCGAATACATCGCGAGTTCGGTGTCCGTCGGCCGCCGGCCGAGAATCCCGACGATCATCTCGTACTCCTCGTCGGTGAGGCCGAGGCTCCGATGGCGCCGGAAGTCATCTGATTCTTCGCGATCCGGGGAAACGCTCAACGCCCTCTATCCCTTCTCGGTGGCCTGATGAAATGAACAATGTTGGTGACTTGCATTAGGGAATTGCATTCGGTGTGTCGAACGGCAATAGTGGAGGCATGACACCACCAAGAAAGCGAACCTCCATGACCTCGGAGCACAAGGCGGCGCTCGCCGCGGGCCGGACACAGGGGCTCGCCGTGCGGCGCTACCTCGAAGCTCTCGAGCGCAACCGGCCGCGCCGCGGCCGCCGCCCCAGTGCCGAATCGCTCCGCAAGCAGTTGCACGAGATCTCCGCCCGCCTGAAGGACGCCGACCCGCTGCAGCGGCTCCACCTCATCCAACGCCGTAAGGGCATCGAGGCCCGCCTCTCGGCCGGGAGCGGCCCGGAGGACATCTCGGCGCTCGAGAAGGGCTTCGTCGGCGCGGCGGCCGAGTACGGTGCCCGCAAGGGCATCGACTACGCCACCTGGCGCGAGGCGGGTGTCCCCGCCGAGGTCTTGCGGCGCGCCGGCGTCCACCGCGGCGCCGGGGCCTAGATCGCGGCGTCAGCCGGCGCCGACCGCCGGCTGACGGTCTGCCAAGCGCCCGCCGCCTCGAGCAGCGCCTCAAAAAGGACGATGCCGTCCGTACCGGCGCCGAGCGGGTCCGAGGCGCGTTCGGGGTGCGGCATCAGCCCGACGACGTTGCCCGCGGGGTTGGCCACGCCGGCGATCGCATTCATCGCGCCGTTCGGGTTCTCCCGGTAGCGGAGTACGACCTGGCCGCGTCGTTCGACCTCGGCGAGCGTCGCCGGGTCACAGGTGTAGTTCCCCTCATAGTGGTTGATCGGCAGCCGTAGCACCGTGCCCGGTTGGGCCCGCGAGGTGATCGTGCTCGAGGTTGACTCGACGGTGCACTCGACGGTCTGGCAGATGAACCGCAGACCGACGTTGCGCGTCAACGCCCCGGGGAGCAGCCCCGCCTCGGTGAGCACCTGGAAGCCGTTGCAGATCCCGACGACCGGGCCACCATTGGCCGCGAAGTCGCCGACCGCCCGCATGATCGGGGAAAAGCGCGCGATCGCACCAGGCCTGAGGTAGTCGCCGTGGGCGAAGCCGCCGGGGATGACGACGGCACCGACTTCCCCAACGCTGTCGGCACCGTGCCAGAGGATCTGCGTCGAAGCACCGAGCGCCTCCAGCGCCCGGCTGACGTCGTGCTCGCAGTTCGACCCGGGGAAACAGACGATCCCGATGTCCGCTATCACGCCTCGGACACCTCTTCGCCGGCGAGGACGCGAATCTCGGCGCGTTCGATCACCGGATTGGCAAGCAGCCGGTCGCACATCTCGCCGGCCGTTCTCCGAGCCTCGGCCGCGCTCGCCGCCTCGACCGAGAACCGGAAGACCTTGCCGACGTGCACGCCCTGCACGCCACTGAAGCCGAGTGACGGGAGCGCCCGCTCGATCGCCAGCCCCTCGGGGTCGGCCAGCCCGGCGAGGCCGCGGATCTCAACGACGATGCCGTAGTTCACGTTGTCCCCCTTCCTTCCACCAATCGGCGAGCCGCAGCCCGGAAATCCGCTCATAGGCCTCGATGTAACGGGCGCGCGTCGAGGCGACGACCTCGGCGGGCATCGGCGGGGGTGGCGACGCCATGTCCCAGCCGGTCGCCGCGGCCCAGTCGCGCATCGGTTGCTTGTCGTACGACGGCGGCATCCGCCCCGCGACCCAGGTCGCGGCGTCCCACAGCCGTGACGAGTCCGGCGTGATGATCTCGTCACAGATCGTGAGCTCGCCGTCGACGAGCCCGAGCTCGAACTTCGTGTCGGCGACGATGATGCCCCTTTGCCGCGCGATCCTGGCGGCCGCCGAATAGGCCGCGACGCAGAGCTTGCGAACCCGTCCCGCGAGCTCGGCCCCGAGTGTCGCCGCCGCTACGTCGAAGCTGATGTTCTCGTCGTGACCGCTCACCGCCTTCGTCGACGGCGTGAAGGCGGGCTCGGCCAGTCGACACGCCTCGACGAGGCCGGCGGGGAGCGGCTCGCCGTGCATCGTCCCGTGCAACTGGTACTCGCGCCAGGCCGAACCGGCGAGGTAGCCCCGCACAATGCACTCGATCGGGAGCATCTCGGCCCGCCGGACGAGCATCGCCCGGCCCGCGAAATCGGGCCAGTCGCGCGTCTCGGCCGGGAAGCGGCTCGGGTCGGCGGTGACGAGGTGCGTCGGCGCGAGCGAGACGAACTCACCACACCAGTAGGCCGTCATCGCCGTCAACACCCGCCCCTTGTCCGGTATCGGCTGGTCAAAGACGTGGTCGTAGGCGCTGATCCGGTCGGACGCGACCATCAGCAACAGGCCGTCGCCCGCGTCGAAGACCTCGCGGACCTTGCCCGAGTACAGGCGCCTGAGCGTCACCGTCCCAGCTCCCGCACGGCGTCCGTGGTGCGGTGGGCGTGGCGCAACGCCCGTTCGAGGTCGAACGCCTCGGCAAGGACGGCGCCGACGCGCTCGGTTCCAAGCACGGTGGCGAGCTCGCCATCTGCCTCGAGCACCTCCCGAAACGCAAGTCGCTCGGCGGCGGCGCGGCGCGCGGCGCGCTGCACGATCGCGTAGGCGCGGTCCCGCTCGCACCCGGCGGCGACGAGCGCGAGCAGCACAGGCTGGGAGAACACGAGCCCGTACGAA
>JBEKLG010000064.1:0-9263 GCA_050010315.1 Acidimicrobiales bacterium | reverse complement strand
AAGCAGACTGCGACTCAAGCGGCATAACCGACGTGTCCGTCAAAGCGGGGCAATCCCAGTGTGACGACGACGCGTCAAGGAGACTTCGCCCGACACACGGACGTTGCGCACCCAGTTCGAGATGCCGTAGGGAGCAACGAGCCATCGGTTGCCTGCGAGATCCATGACGTCAACCGGAGTGGAGCGAACCTCACCGGTCCTGCGACCTCGAACAGTGAGGATATGGCGGTAGTTAGCGCCAATTCCCAGCCGGGTCATCATCCGGAACACGGAGTTCGCAGCGCGCTGCGCCGGAGTCAGTCGATAAGTCTTGGCCATGCAATAACCCTACCGGCACTCTGTCCGTTGACGGACTCGGTTCTCGATCCCGACAGGACAGGTGAAGGTGATCGAGTCACGGTTGGCGTGACGCTGACCCCGGCGCCAGAGCTGTCTGAACTCGACCGCTGCCGACCTCAGCCGCCCATGGCGGAGACGAAAGCAATCGACGGTCTTGCACAAAGATGATCGGGTGAGGTGTCGCCACGCGGTAGGCGCAATCGTCGTTGGAGGGGCGGCGGTCGCGTTCGTCCTCCTGGCGAGGCCCCGGCAACTCCGCTGGGGCGCAGCCAAGTAGGAGTCTGACGAGTCGCTGCCCGGCGATGACCTCGTCGCGAACGCCAACCTCACCGCAACCCGCGCTATATCTATCGGCACTTCGGCCGACGCGGTGTGGCCGTGGATCGCCCAGCTGGGTGAGGGACGAGCCGGGTTCTGCAGCTACGACTTCCTCGAGAAACTTGTCGGCTGCGACATCCACAGTGCGGACCGGATCATGCCCGAGTGGCAGGAGATCGAGGTCGGCCACGAGGTCAGGCTCGCTCCAGAAGTCGGGCTCGCGGTGGCCAAAGTGGACAGGGGGCGATCACTCGTTCTTCGCGGCGGGGTTCCGATGGGAAGGGCTGCGCCCCCTACGACTTCACGTGGACCTTCGTCCTCCGCGATGCGCCGCACGAGACCACACGGCTGCTCGTGCGCGAACGATATGCGTACATTCGGCCTTGGGCCCGCTTCCTTGTCGAACCCGTCGAGGCGGTCAGCTTCGTGATGACCCAGCGGAAGCCACCTCCGACCTCCCCGCGAAGCCGCCGATTGGTCGGACCCTACGAGGTGACGGCCGTTCGGGCTCCTGTTCGGACCAAGGGGGAGTGACGACGTTGTGAGCATGTGGGTCTGGATACGCCGATCGACCAAGTTCGCCGCCTCGACGAGCCGTTAGAGGTTGATGCGAGTTGGAGCCGCGTACGACGGGCACGACAACTACCGTGAGATCCATGTCGAAGAGAGGCATTGTGCGTTGCGCCGCCCTGGGCCTCGCGGCCGTTCTCGCGCTCGGCGTGGCTTCGGGCGCCGCGAGCCGCCCTGCAAGCCGGACTGGCGCCCTGTCGATGCCGCGGCGGGCCCCCGAGCAGTTGAAGGTCACGTCGAGAATCGATCTCGGCGCGTACTCCCAGGCAGCACTCGATGGGACGGCTTTCGCCGAGGCCCCGAACGACACCGTCTATTTCGCTAGCGGTTCGGCGGTGCGAGCGGTCAGGGGTGACGCCAAACCTACGGTGCTGTTCCGCGCCGCCGGCCCGGTCCTCGCACTCGCGGCCACCAACGGAGATCTCTACGTGGAGGTCGGAACGAGGATCACCGAGTACAAGCTGCCGCGCCTGGCACGGCAGAGGTCCTGGGTGCTGCCACGCGCCGTCATGAGGCCGACGTCGGCGGGGCTGTTCCCGTCTTCCGCCGTGCTCTGGTCGTGGTCCGACTGGGCGACCGACGAGAGCGGTTTCGAGTACGCCACGGTCAGCGCAATCTCACCTAGCACCTCGTCCGTGCGGCTCGTTGACAGCAACGCCTACCCCGCCGACATTGCCGCCAGCTCGGCCGGGCTCTACTACGAGACGTTCGTCGGGACGAAGGACTACCTCGCTCGCGCGACGGCGTCGGGCGGGCGCGAGCTCTCGGCGCCAACCCCGGACGTTGACGCTCCGCTCGCGCTCGGTCCCGGGTACGTCGCCCTCTTCCCGACGAGAGAGACCGGCGCCTCCTACGTCGATGAGTTCAGCGCCGCAACGCTCGCCGAACTCCATACGAGCAGACTCGGCCTGGCCACGGCCGCCGTCGTCGGCACGGCGAGTGGCGTCCTCGCGGTCGAGTCGCCCTGTTCCTCGCCCGCCTGTCCGTCTGCCAAGGTGGTCTGGGTCGATGCGGCCGACGGCGCCGAGACAGGCGGCATCTCGGTTCCGGACGCGCAGCGTCTGCTCGACGGCACTCACCCGGCCGCCGTCGCTGAGGTGAACGGGAGCGCCTACCTCGTGCGCCTGAGTTGACGGGTCCAGCCGCTCCTCGCGGGATCGGCCCGCCACCCCCCCCGGTGAGTGAGTGCCCGCGACCGCTCGTCCCGGCGACCCGTCTGCGAGGCGACCGTCCCCTTGGTGTCTGCGCCCTAGAGCTGACCGGCCTCGGCGAGAGTGCCCTATCCGCGTCCGGGGACTGGGCGTGACGGAAGCTTCTCGCCGCGGGCTTGCCGCCGACTGGGTGAACGCAACCGGGCGATGCTCGTCACTCGCTCGCCAGCCGGCGGATCTCGTCGGCCGAGAGGTCCGCCGTGTACATCGGGTTCCCCGGCTGGTGCTTGCGCCCACCGACAGCAAGGGATCCGAGATCGACCGGGTCGAAGCCGATCTCCGTAATCAGGCCCGCGACCAGGAGCTTCGCCTTCTCGTCGTCGCCCGAGATCGGGATCGCGATCCTGTCGGGCGCACCCGCGGGGCGGGCGCCGTCGCGCAGGTGCTCCCAGTAGATGGCGTTGAAGGCCTTGACGACGTGAGCTGCCGAGAGGTGAGCGGCGAGCATCTCGGCGGACGTCGTCCGGTCCTCATCGAGGTCGGCGAACCGCCCGTCGCGGCCCGGGTAGTAGTTGTTCGTGTCGATGACGGCCTTGCCGCCGAATCCGTCGACCGGCACGCTCCGGTACTTACCGAAGGGCACCGAGACGACGGCGATCTCGCCGAAACGCGCCGCATCTACGGCCGTCATCGCCTGCGCGTGGTCTCCGAGCTCGCCTGCGAGCGCCTCGAGAGTCTCGGGCCCGCGGGAATTGCTGACCGCGACGTCGTGACCCACCCGCACGAAATGCCAAGCGAGCGTCGACCCGATGTGCCCCGCTCCGATCATCCCGATCCGCATCGTCAACCTCCCAGTCCCGGCGTTCGCTGCCTCACCCCAACCGCTGGTCGGGTTCGCCTGTTCCGCGATGCGGCTTAGCAGGTCGCCGTCGTTCGGTCACGGCGACGGCTGGCGAGACGACTCCGCCGCCGGACAAGCTGTCGCCGTGCAGGCAGGCGTGCTGACAATCGAGCTCGTCATCGATTCGAGCCGCTCGCTCAAGGACAAGCGGGCTGTCGTGCGCCACCTTCTCGACACGGCGCGCCGGCGCTTCGCCGTCTCGGCCGCCGAGGTGGGCCACCACGAGAAATGGCAGCGTAGCGAGCTCGGCTTCGCCGTCGTCGCCGTCGACGCCGCCCATGTCACCGACGTGCTCGACGCCGTGGAACGCTTCGTGTGGGCTCACCCCGAGGTCGCGGTGACCTCGAGCGAGCGCCGCTGGGTCGAGTCCGACCGCTGATCCAGGACGATGCGTTGTACCCGCGGTGTTGACGTGATTGTGAGTGATCACTAACATAACTTTCATGGACACCACCGCCGGGCTGGAGGGATTGCGCGCCCAGCGCGCGGCCGCGCCGGCCATCGCCGTCGCCGGGCTGAGAAAGTCCTACGGCGACGTGGCCGCGGTGGCAGGGCTCGACCTCGAGATCCAGGTCGGCGAGATCTTCGCGCTCCTCGGGCCGAACGGCGCGGGCAAGACGACAACCGTCGAGATCCTCGAGGGATACCGGCAGCGCGATGGCGGCGAGGTCGCGGTCTTGGGTCACGACCCGGGTCGCGGACGCAAGCAACTGAAGCCCCGGATTGGGATCGTGCTCCAGTCGACCGGCGTCGACCGCTACCTCACGGTCGCTGAGACGATCGCGATGTACGCCGGCTACTACCCGCATCCCCGACCGGTCGGCGAGATCATCGAGCTCGTCGGTCTGGCGGCCAAACGCGACAGCCGCGTCCTCAAGCTCTCCGGCGGCCAGCAACGCCGCCTCGACGTCGCCATCGCCTTGGCCGGAGACCCCGACCTGCTCTTCCTCGACGAGCCGACGACCGGTTTCGACCCGTCGGCCCGGCGGGAGGCGTGGGAGGTTGTGAAGAACCTCGCCGCCCTCGGCAAGACCGTCCTGCTGACGACGCACTACATGGACGAGGCGCAGTACCTCGCTGACCGCGTCGCCGTGATGGCCGCAGGCCGGATCGTGGCGACGGGAACCCCGGATCAGCTGGGCAACCGCCACACCGGGGGGGTCCGGATCCGTTTCCGCGTCCCCGAGGAAGCGGTCCTCCCGGCCGATCTTTCGAGCGAGAGGTCGGCCCAGGGTTTCGTCGAACTCGTGCCTCAGGACCTCATCTCGACGCTCCACAGCCTCACGGGCTGGTCGATCGAGAGCGGCATCGGGCTCGGCGAGCTCGAGATCATCCGCAAGTCGCTCGAGGACGTCTACCTCGAGCTCACCGGGGAACCCGCGGCGCTCGACGAAGGCGACCTCGACGGGCCGGCAGCGAGACCGCGATGAGGTCCCTCGCGCGCCTCGCGTCCCAGGTCCGCTACGTCAACAAGTCCTTCTGGCGCAACCCCGCGTCGGCCTTTTTCACCTTCGCCTTCCCGCTCATGTTCCTCGTGATCTTCACGTCGTTGCTCGGCCACCCGACGCTGCACATCGGCGGCCGCACGATCCACTACTCGACGTACTACGTCGCGGCGATGGCCGCCTACGCCGTCATCGGCGCCTGCTACAGCAACATCGCCATGGCCGTGACCGCGCAGCGGGACGCCGGAATCTTGAAACGGACGAACGGGACGCCGCTGCCGGCCGCCGTCTACCTCGGCGCCCGCGTCATCCACGCCATGTTCGTCTCGCTGCTCCTCGTCGTGATCACGGCGGCGTTCGGCCGGCTCGCCTATTCGGCGGACATTCCGACCGGAATGACCCTCGTCCGGTTCTTGATCGTGCTGGCCGTCGGCTCGGCTTGCTTCTGCGCCCTCGCCTTCGCGATCACCTCGGTCATCCCGAACGCCGACGCCGCGCCGGCAATCGTCAACGCCTCGATCATGCCGCTCCTGTTCCTTTCGGGGATCTTCATCCCGTTCGGCAGCGACGCCCCGAACTGGATCGTCTGGGTCGCCCGGATCTTCCCCGTCCGGCACTTCGCCGTCGGGGTGCAGGCCGCGTTCCTCGGCACGGCATTCAGCTGGAGCGACGTCCTGGTCGTCGCGGCGTGGGGCGTCGGCGGGCTGCTCGTCGCCAGCCGCTATTTCAGCTGGGAACCGCGCACCTGAGGCGCACCCTCGAAAGGCCCGTCCCACCGGCGGGGTTTCGCGCGTGATTGAGCTCTAGTCGGTCGAAGCTGCCATCTCTTCTCCCGGTCAGCGGCCGGCGGCCCCTGGTTCCGAGATGTCGACTACGCCGTCTAGACGATGTGGTAGAGCACGGTCGCCGCGGTGACGAGGCCGAAAGCGATGACCACCCCCGCGAGCGCGTAGGTGGCGATCCGGCGGGCGCCGCGCGACCGCAGTTCGCTGGGAAGCGCCCGGTGCTCGAGCGCGATCAAGAACCCGAGGATGATCGGCAACAGGCAGGCGTTCAGCACCTCGACGTGGATCGTCAGATTGACGAGGTTGGGGACGACGAGGACGAGCACGACACCGACGACGACGCCGACAACGGCGAGGCTGTAGAAGCCGACAGCGCGCCCCGGCGAGTCGTTCAAGCTGTGCCGCCAGCCGAGAACCTCGGCGATCCCCCAGGCCCCCGCCAGCATCACGACAAGCGCCGCCACCAGCGCCGCCCCGACCATGCCGAGACCGAAGAGCACAATCGCCCGTTCGTGCCCGAGGAACGGTGTCAGCGCTGAGGCGATCGCGCCGACGCTGTTGAGGGCGATGCCCCGGTTCGCCACCCCGAGGGTCGCGCCCGTGGCGACGATCACCGCGATCATCACGAGTTGTGTGATCACCGAGCCGGCGGCGGTGTCGAGCCGGGCGGAGCGCAACGCGGCGCGCAGATCGAGCCCGCGCCGGCCCTTGTCGACAACGGCCCCCTGTTGATAGAAGACCATCCACGGCATGATCACCGCGCCGAGGTTCGCGGCGAGCAGCGTCGCGTAGCCGCTCGTCGCATGGACCGGGTCGCCGAGGTCGTGGAGGAACGCGCCGAGATGCGGGTGGGCGAGCAGCGCCGCCGGCACGAACAGCAGCTCGAGAGCTCCAATGGCGATGCCGATGTGCTCGACCCGACGGTACCGGCCGAGGAGGACGAGCACGATCAGCGCCCCGGCCGCTGCGCCGGTGGAGGCCCAGCGCGGCATCCCGACGAGCGAGCCGACTCCGGCGACGCCAGCGAACTCCGTGACGAGCGCCCCGACGCAGGCGACGAACAGGGCCCCCGCGGAGAGAAGCGCCCACTGGGCCCCGAAGGTCCGACGGATGAGGGCGCCGAGCCCCTGCCCGGTCGCGAGGCCGAGTCGGACGGTCACCTCCTGCACGAGATAGAGGACCGGGACAAGGAGGAGATAAGGCAGGACGAAGGCGTAGCGGAACCTGGCGCCGGCCTGCGCGGCGGTGATCACGCTCCCGGCATCGCTGTCCGCCAGCATCACCATCAGGCCGGGACCGACCATCGCGAGGAGCGTCGCGACGGCGAGAGAGCGGGTCTTCGTGCCCGCCACGGTCAAGGGAGTCGGTGCGGTGCCTGGGGATGCTACGACCGTCACCCTTTCCAGTTCTCCTGAGCAAGATCCTCAGGACAGCCTGACTATAGCCCTCAGGAATCCCTGAGCTACAGGGACGAGTCACACCCGCGCGACGTGACCGGCCCGGCTCGGGTGCGGCAAGCCGCGGCAACAAAGGAGGCTCGGCGCGAGAGCCGGGGCGCGACCCGCCAGGGCGCGACGAGATCGGCGAGCGACCGGCCGCTGCGGCCGCCACTGTCACGCGAAGGACCGGCTCAGCGTTTACGAAGGTAGAGGCGCCACTGGTCGTGGAAGGCAGTCGTCTCGCAACCGACGGCATCGAGGATCACGAACCGCTCTTCGACGATCCTGCGGATATCAGCCTCAGAGAACACGGTCCGCACCGCGCTCGTCGTCGTCGCGTTCGGCGGGCTCTTGAAAAACGTCATGAACGCGCCGCCCGCGGTGCGCAGCACGCGGGCGGTCTCGGACACGTAGCGCTGCGCGACAAAAAGGTGCTCGAGGTGGGTGAACAACGACAGGGCCACCGCGAAGTCGAAGCTTGCGTCGGGATACGGGAACGTGACTTCGTCGGGCGGTTGCGAGCCGTGCGGGTTATACATCGGGTTGCGGACGTCGAACCAGTCGAACCGGACGTTCCCGATTGAGGCGAAGACCGCGTTGGCGCGGTCGACGCTGCGCCTTATGACATCGAGTCCCGTGTACGAGCCGACTCCCAGCTCGACGAGGCCGATCGCCTGCCGGCCGTTACCGGCGCCGACGTCGAGTACGCGGTCCCCGCGCCGGACGAGTCCCCGCGCCGCGAAGTCGCCTGCCTCCCGACGGTTCGATTCGATGGCGACGGACGGGACAACGACATGACCAGCCCGCGCCTCGACGAGGACGGAGCGCCAGCGCTGCACCGATTCGTCCCGACGGTGCGACCAGAGGTCAAAGCGCACCTGCATCTGCTTGGCGAGCCAGCGTGCCTTCGGGAACAGACGCCTCCGTCGGACGGCTTCCCGCAGCGCCATCGAAAAAGGATAGGCACCAAAAAGAGCCGCTCTTCGGTCGAGTCCACGTCGCCCCGTCCGACGCTGGGACCGCGCCGCCTATCTCGGCGGCGCGGCCGGTACCCTAAAGCATCGTGCCGGACCCGCCGAACGAGAACGCTTTCGTGCCCGGGGAGAACGCCGCTCCCGCAACCCTCCCCGGGGGCGCCAGCGCGGTGTCGCCATCGTGGCGCCAGCGCCGCCGGGCGAAGAAGGCACGGCGCAGCAAGTTCCGGCGCTGGACGACGCGCGGCGTCCTTGCGCTCATCCTGTGCCTCGTGATCTTCGTCGGAGCCGTCGTCGGGTTCACGATCTACCGCATCGACCAGATCGGACGCGTCAAGGTCATCGGCTTGAACAAGGTGCGAGGTGGGATCGAGAACATCCTCCTCGTCGGCTCGACCTCCCGCTGCGCCATAGAGCAGTCGTCGAAATTCGAGCGATTCCGCAAGGAGTGCCTGGAGGGAATCAACGGCGTGAACAGCGACGTCATCATGATCCTCCGCCTGAACCCCAACGACCACCGGGTGTCGCTGCTGTCCATCCCCCGTGACACCTTCGTGCCCGACGCCCGTGTCATCCCCCCCGGCACGCCGGCGCCGAAGATCGGTGCCGGGGGCTTTTATAACAAGGTCGACGCGGCGCTCGCCGACGGGCCGGACCAGCTCGTGCGCGCGATCGAAGAAGATCTCGGGATCCCGATCAACCACTACGTGGTGCTGAACTTCGGGAGCTTCACGAACATCGTCGACGCGCTCGGCGGCCTCGACATGTACTTCCCGACCCAGCTGAAGGACATGGACGGCCTGCTCCAGACGAAAACGGGGTGTCAGCACATCAACGGGACCGAAGCGCTGGAAATCGTGCGTGCCCGGCACCTCTACTACCAATACGACTACAAGACGAAGGCCTGGCGCGATTACGACGGTTCGGGGGACCTCGGCCGGATCGAACGCGTCCACATCTTTCTGCGGGTGCTCGCCGACTCCGTGAAGCGCCGCGGCCTCGGCGACCTCGCGACCGACGAGTCACTGCTCGCTGCCGTCGCGCCGCAGCTCACGGTCGACACCACCCTCGGCGACGAGGAGATGCTGGACCTCCTCCGCGATTTCCACTCGGTGAGCGTCGGAGCCGTACCCGAGTACACCGTGCCGATCGTCGTCGACACCCAGAGCTATATGTACAAGGGCTTCGGCTACGGCGACGTCGTCTTCCCGACCGAACCCCAGGACGAGCAGACGATCGACGCCTTCATGGGGACGAGCCCGCCGGGTCTGAAGCTCCATTCGAGCGGGATCACGGTCTCGGTCGTCGACGGCACGGGATCGGCCAGGGCGACCGCCGCCG
>JBEKLG010000063.1:0-9351 GCA_050010315.1 Acidimicrobiales bacterium | reverse complement strand
CCCCACCGAGCGGCACGCCGTGTTGGTGGAGGAGAAGAACGAACCACGGCGCGGTCAGGAAGACCTGGCCCGAGGACAGGTCGATCTCGGCGAGGTCGAGCAGCAGGACTTCGCCGGCGCCGACGACCGCGATCGGCGCGATGTACTGCGCCATCGTGAAGAGGTTGACGTAGGAGTAGAAGGTCGCGTTCCGGATCGAGAAATAGACGATCAGCGCAATGCAGACGATGAAGATCGTCGCTTCTGGTCGCACGAAGAACACATCCGAAACGCGTCGCACCAGCCCCCGCTCCGCAAAACGCGGGGCGGGGGCCGGCGCCTCCTCTAGAGGAGTTGTGGAAAGCACCGATCAGAAGCCGATCGTCGACGGAGGCTTGTAGGCGGTCTCCTTCGATGTGCTGTTTTCCCACCGTGTCGGGTGCGCAAGGTAAGGAGCGACGTTCTTCTTCGTTATGAAACCGAGACCGGTGTCGGTGTCGCACGGCTTCATCAGACCAGCCGAGATCTGGTACAAGAACAGCTGGATGGTCGGTACGAAGCCCTGCAGGTACGCCTGCTGGTCGATGGAGAACAACAGGTTGCCGGCCTTGACGCCAGCGAGGACCTGGGGGGTGACGTCCCATCCCGAGCCCGCCGTAGTGCCCCTCAGGTGGTTGTTCGCGATGCATTCCGCGACGGCGGCGGAGTCGCCGGAGTCGACGGAGTACATGAACTTCACGTCCTTGTGGCCCTCCCACCACGCCTGGACAGCCGCGATCTCAGCACCCATCAGCACACCACCGGCCACGGTAGCAGTCACCATTCCTGCCTTGTGGAAGACCGGCGCGGCAGCGTCGATGCGTGGCTGGATGTTGCCCGTACCAGGAGTCGCGATGACCATACCAATGAGGTCACCCTTCTTCAGGGTCTTCACGATGATCTCCGCGGCAGCAGCACCTGCGGTCGCGTTGCTCTGGCCGATGTAGCACATCCGGTTGTTGGGCTCGTCGGCGTTGTAAGCGACGACTGGGATGCCGGCTTTCAGGGCACGGTCGACCGGGCTGTTGAAGGCCGTCGGGTCGATCAGCGTCGTGGAGATGCCGTTCACTTTGGCGGCAATCGCAACGTCGATCGCGTTCACCATGTCCGAGGTCGCGGAGACCGTGGACCCGGTCCACTGGGGCCTCGGAATGTGGAGAATCGCGGCCGCATCCTGCAGCCCGTACTGGGTGGGCCCGAAGAACGTGTTCGTCGTCACGTGGTTGACGAACGTGAACTTGTAGGCCGGGTGAGATGCGAACAGCGGATGCGATTCGTCGCGGTACGTCGCGGCCGCTGCGCCCCGTTCGCTCAGAATCTCGGTCAACCCGCCGAGGAACGGAATCGATGCAGCCATCGCGCCTGCGTTGCGCAGGAACCGGCGTCTCGAAATCTCGTACTGCTTCGGACTCACCTCGGGTTCAAAACTCGACATATTCATGTCCCCTCTGGTTGGTAGTTATTGCATGTTGCAACTTCGGGAGCCCCCTTGGCCAACTTCTCGTTGTCATCGGGAGGCTTAGTCGACAATGCGACTTGCACTTTCTCGCAGCCCGTTGTCGCCCGGCCGAGATACCGGCGGACTCCCGTCCCCCGACCCGGTCCTGCGCCAACGCGAAACGATCGCCAAAGGAGCTGCCTGTGCCGACCCCCTTTCTCAGTCGGTAACTCTACGCCAGGTCGGCGCTCGCGCGTCTCCTGGTCGCGGCGGCACGGACCCGGACAGCTGCGCCGATGGTCCGTCGTCCGTCACGGATCGCGAAAGGAGTGGCTGGGCCACCCCTGTGCGAGGCACGATTCCGCATCCGCGTCGCGGTGACGACGCATCGAACCATCGCGAGATCAGCTTGCGCCCGCCGGCCACCGGCCGGGGGCGGCGAAGTGGACAAGCCTCCCGAACGGGAACACCGCTCGCGAACCCCTTGGAAGGGGAGTCCTGAGATCATCGACACCTGGTTTCACGGAATCTCCGAAATGTCACGTTACCGACATGGGATGTGACAAGCAAGAGATCGGGCGGCGGGGCGGCGAACCGGAGCTGAACTGGACTTTTGTCCTCGTGACCCGCCGGGGGACGGCTCGGGCCGTGGGGTGGTCACGAAACTGAAAGACTCCGCCTCTTCACCCGTTCGTCACTTGGGCGTCAGCTCTGGGCTCTCGGCGCTCGGGCTCGCCGCCGCGCTGCCACACCGACCACGCCGAGGACGCCGGGCGACCGGCAGCCTGGCGTTCTTCCGTCAGCCTTGCTCTCCGCCGAGGACGCCGGCCGGGCACGAGACGCCGGTGCCGCCTAGTCCGCAGTAACCGCCTGGGTTCTTCGCCAGATACTGCTGGTGGTACTCCTCGGCGTAGTAGAAGGGCCCCGCCTCGGCGATCTCCGTCGTCGCAGGGCCGAGCCCGGCGGCAGCGAGCGCCTCGGCATAGTGGTCTCGCGTCGTGACGGCCCTGTCGCGCTGTTTGCCGGAGAAGGTGTAGATGGCCGAGCGGTACTGCGTGCCAAGGTCGTTCCCCTGGCGCATGTATTGGGTCGGGTCGTGGCCCTCGAAGAAGCGCTGCAACAGCGCTTCGTAGCTCGTGCGGGCCGGGTCGTAGACGACGAGGACGACTTCGGCGTGACCGGTCCTCCCGGTACACACCTCCTCGTAGGTTGGGTTCGGCGTGAATCCTCCGCAGTAGCCGACCGCCGTCGTGAAGACGCCTTTGGACTGCCAGAAGATTCGTTCAGCTCCCCAGAAACAGCCGAGCCCGAAGATCGCCCGTTCCGTCCCGGCGGGGAAGGGGCCGCCGATCGGTGTGCGGAGAACGGCGTGGAGACCCGGCTTGAGGATCGGCGTCGCCCGACCGGGAAGTGCGCGCGATGCGGCGACCATCCTCTGGCTGCGCGACGGCGAGAACCCCACACCCCGAGATTAGGAGGATCAGGGCGCGAACGGCGCACCTGCGAACTCCCCGACGCTTCGATCGGTACCTTGCGAACTGGCGGATCGTCGCCCCGAGCCCGTGCCTAGGCGATCGGTTGGACGGGGCGCCGCCGCAGGATCCGCATGTAGGCATCCCGGCCGGCCGGCGGCGAGGCGACGCGCAACCGGCAATCGACGGCGATGGCCTCGTCGGGCGTGGCGATCACGGGGTTGAGGTCGAGCTCGACGACCTCGGACAGCCTCTCGCCGACGCAGCTCACCCGCTTGACGACGTCACTCAAAGCGTCGATCGCCACCGGCTGCGAGCCCCGGTAGCCGTGGAGGAGCGGCGCGCCGCGGATCGCCTCGACGAGACGGGCGGCGTCGTCCTCGGAGATCGGCGGAACGGTGAACTCGTGGTCGCCGAGCAGCTCCGTGACGACCCCGCCGAGCCCGAACATCAGCAGCGGGCCGAAGTCCGGATCAACCGACAACCCGACGATCGTCTCGACGCCCGGGGGGATCATCCGCTGGACGACGACCGCTTCGAGCCGGCTGCCGAGACGGTCAGCCATCGTGCGATACGCCACGGCCAGCTCCTCGTCTGAGCCGAGTCCGAGCGCGACCCCGCCGACGTCGGTCTTGTGGAGGATGGTCGTCCCCTCCGCCTTCAACGCGATCGGGTAGCCGATCCCCCGCGCTGCCGCGAGCGCTTCTTCGAGCGAGCGAGCGCGCGCCGTGCCGACGAAGGCGATCCCGAACGCCCTGAGCACGCACGCCGTGCGGCCAGCGTCGAGCCAGCCGCCGTCCGGATGGTCACTCAAGAACTCGGCGACGATTCGGCGCGCCGCGGCAACATCGACACCGATGGGGGCGGCGGGAAGGAACTCGGGTCGGGCCCGCCACTCCGAGTACGACGCTACCCGTTCCATCGCCCTTGCCGCCCGGTCCGGCGACGGGACGACGGTGAAGCGGGCCGAGGACAATCGCTCGATCTCGGCGGGTATCGGTTCGCCGAAGATACAGGCGATGATCGGTTTGTCGCTCGATTCTGCCACGGCGTCGATCGCGTCGAGTGCTTGCTCGCGCGCCAGCGAGATGATCGGCGTGACGACGACGATCGCCGCATCGACGTCTGGAGCGCCGAGGGCGACGTGCAACCCCGACAAGAGATCGGCTTCCCCCCCGCCCGCCGTGAGGTCCACCGGATTGGCGACGGCGCTCGCTGGGTTCAGCGACTGGCGCAGGGCTTGCTGGGTCGTCTCGCTGAACTCGGGCACGACGAGCCCCGCCTTCGTGCAGGCGTCAGCCGCGAGGATCAGCGGTCCCCCGGAGTTCCCGACCAGGGCAACCCGCCGGCCGCGCGGTAGTGGGGCCGCGCCCACAATGGCGACGACGTCGAGGAGTTCATCGAGCCCCTCGACGGCGATAACACCTGCTGCCGACAGGAGCGCGTCGGACGCCACGGCCGGGGTGGCCACCGCGGCCGTGTGCGATCGGGCACCGCGAACACCGGCGACCGTTCTCCCCGCCTTCAGTGCGACGATCGGCTTCCTGCGCGCGACACGGCGCGCGATCCGGAGGAACTTCCTCGGGTTCCCGAACGACTCGAGGTAGAGGGCGATGACCTCGGTGGCGGGGTCGTCCTCCCAAAAGCAGAGTAGGTCATTGCCGCTGACGTCGATCTTGTTACCGACCGAGACGAAATTCGAGACCCCAATCCCGGCGCGGGAGGATTCCTCGAGTAAGACGATGCCGACGGCTCCCGACTGCGTGTACAGCCCCACCCGCCCCCGGACGGGCACGACCGGCGAGAAGGTCGCGTTGCAGCGGATGTCGGGATCCGTGCTGCACACGCCGAGGCAGTTCGGTCCGACGATCCGCATGCCGGCGTGCCGGGCGACGTCGAGCAGCTCGTTCTCCGCCGCCGTGCCGCCGTGTCCCGTCTCGCCGAAGCCCGACGTGATGATGACGAGGGAACGCAGGCCGGCAGCGGCGGACTCCTCGACTACGCCGAGAACCTGCGACGCCGGCACAGCGACGACGCCGAGGTCCACCGGTGGCGGCAGCTCGCTGACCGCGGCATAGGCGTGGACACCACAGATCGAACGAGCGTGGGGGTTCACCGGGTAGACGGTGCCGGCGAAGTCGCCGGCGAGCAACGACCGGACGATCTCGTGACCGATCCCGCCCGGGCGGCGGCCGGCACCGATCACTGCGATCGAGCGCGGCCGGAGGAACGAGGCGACGCTCGCCGCCGTGGCGACGCGCTCGCGCTCCTCGCGTCGGGCAAAGTACGAGGGCGTCGGCGTGAGATCGAGCCGCACCCTGACGACGCCCTCGACGAGCCGGCTCGCTTCGCTCATCCCGGCGTCCTCGAACACCCCGAGCATCTCCAAGTTCTCCGGCAGCGTCTCGGCTAAAAACTGGCTGATCCCATGCTCCGTCGCGTACCCGGCGAGAATCTCGAGGAGCAGGGTCCCCACGCCGTGGCCCTGGAACTCGTCGGCAACGACGAACGAGACGTCGGCGTCGCCTGGGCGCTCGAGTCGGACATAGCGCGCCACACCGACCAGTCGATCTCCGATCAACGCGACGAGCGCCATCGTGTCGACGTAGTCGACATGGACCAGCGTCTCGAACTCGGTCGCGGTGGGCTCGGCCGCAGTGCCGAACAACCGCACGTGGGCGCTGGCGGCCGACAGGTCACGATGGAACTGCACGATCCGCTCCACGTCGTCCGGCCGAATCGGACGGAGGTGGACCCCCCTGCCGTCGATGAGGAGGGAATCGACCTCCCAGGAAACCGGGTACCCGCCCGGTACGCGGACGGCACCCGCTCCACGGCCCGCAGGACTCACAATCGACCTCCTCAGTTCTCGTGGATGGTCTCGCAGCGCCGGACGCGAAGCAAGGTCCCGCCCGGTCGGACCCGGCTTGGGCCGCCGGCGACCTCCTGGCGACCGCCCGGCCCGCAATGGTCCGGGGTCGGCTCACCGCGAGACGGTAGGGTCTTGGCGCGGTGCGATAGGTCTTTTCTGCACTGACCGCGACGGGGCGTCGCCAGAGGACGTGCGAGGCGCGATGGATCGATTGGTCGGGTCTGATCGATGAGTTCGGCGAGCCGGCAGGGGGACTGGTTGACCTCGGCCGTCGGAACGGCGGCAGAACCGCAGCCCTTCGAGCCGGGACGATACCTGGGGGCGCTCTACGTCTCAGCCGCGCTGGTCACCCTCGTTCTCGCCGCGCTACCGGGTCTCGCCTCCGGGAACCGCCTGGCGATCCTCGTCACGGACATCGTCGCAGCCGCGGCCGGCTTCGTGCTCATTTGGCGCCGTCCTTCACTCGGTGACCTGCCAGCCATGTGCCTTTTCGCCCTCGGGACTTCGTGGGTCGGAGCCGACGTCTACTGGCTCACGGCGGGCAACGTCGCCACTTTGCTCTGTTGGTTCGCGCCGGCGTCGTTCGCCCTGCTACCCACCCGCGCCGCAGTGCTCCAGGGGGGTTACGCCGCCCTCGTTCCCGGTGTGATCTATGGCGCGACCGGGCGATTCGGCCAGATTGGCGCCGCGACCGCAGCCCGGGAGTGGATCATCACCGTCGCCTTGATCGCCGTGCTCTCCGCCGGCGTCAACCTCCTGCACAACCGGTTGCGCGAACACGACGGCGTGCTCGGACAGCTCGCCAACGAGCTCTCGATCGGCATCGAGATCGTCGGGCCGGACGGCCGCTATCGCGCCGTGAACTCGGCGCTCGCCGGCATGCTCGACCGGCCGGCCGTCGAGATCGTCGGCCGGTACCTCGACGATTTCACCCTTCCCGCAGTCGTCGAGAAAACGGACACCGCCTTCGGAGGGCTCCTTGCGGGGAGCGCGAGGTCGACGGTGTTCGAGCGCCGCTATGAGCGGCCGGACGGCGAGACGGTGCACGCAATCGTGACGGCGGCAAGCGTCGTGCCCGAGCCAGGCGGCCCCCGCCTCGTCTTCGGGCTCGCGCAGGACGTCTCCGAGCAGCGCCGCCTCGACGAGCAACGTGCCGAGCTCGCGCGGCTGCTGCTCCGAGCTCAGGAGAACGAGCGTCGGCGCATCGCCGACGAGGTCCACGACGATCCGCTGCAGACGCTGATCGCGCTCTCGATCCAGCTGCAGATCCTCGAAGGCAAGCTCCGAGAGAACGACGCCCGCAGCGTCGTCGACGACCTGAAGAAGGCCGTCGCGCAGTCGATCGAGCAAATGCGCACGCTGCTGTTCGAGCTCCATCCCCCGGCCCTGCACCTCGGCGGCCTGACCGAGTCACTGACCGAGTTCATCAGGCGCTACGAGGGCGCTGGCGGCCCGCACGTCCGCTTCGGCAGCTCGCTCGAAGCCGAACCGACCGCCGACGAAGCGATCACACTCTTTCGCATCACCGCCGAGGCGCTGACGAACTCACGCAAGCACGCGGACGCCCACAACGTCACGGTCAGCGTGCTCGACAGCCAGGGCGGGATCGCGCTCACAGTGGCCGACGACGGCATCGGCATGGACAACACCAGCCAGATCGTCCCCGGACACCTCGGCGTCGCCTCGATGCGGGAACGGGCGGAACGGGCCGGGGGGAGCTTCGAAATCTCGTCGGCGCCGGGCGCGGGCACGACAGTCCGGGTCTGGATCCCGCGCGGCGTTTCCTAGCCGGCGACGTCCTCGCCCGGCGAACGGCGCCCGGCAGCCTGGCGGATCGCTTCGAGCAGCTCGCCCACCGGCCGGTCCTTCAGCACGTACGACACGGCGCCGGCCGCCATCATGTGGTCACGCGTGGCCTTGTCGTCGAAAGCCGACAGGGCGACGACGCGGGTCTTAAGCCCGCGACTTCGCATCTCGATCGCGGCGACGGCACCGCCGCCCTGGGGCATCCTCACGTCGAGCACCGCGACGTCCGGCTCGTGCTCGACGCAGAGTCTGAGGGCCTCCTCGGCGTTGCGGCCCGCCCCGATGAGTTCGATGTCGGGTTGCTCGGCGAAAAGCCGCGTCAGCGCATCGACGATCGCGCGCTGGTCATCGGCGAGCACCACCGTGATGCGCCGCTCGGAAGAGCGGAGCACGTTAGGTCCGGTCTTCGAGCGAGATAATGCCGTCTCGCGCCGCGACAGCGACGGCTTCGAGTTTCGAGTGGGCGCCAAGCTTGGCGAGGATGTTCCGTACGTGGTTGCGCACCGTGTGCTCGGACAGGAACAGCAGCGAGCTGATTCCCGCGGTCGACATGCCCTTGGCGAGCAAGCGGAGCACCTCGAACTCCCGCTGTGTCAGGTCTCCCGCCTTGCCCTGGGGTGCCCGGCGCAAGCGATCAAGCAGGCCGACAAGCACTGAGGTCGGGATCAGCGACTCCCCGCGGTAGGCAGCCCGAACAGCGCTCACGACCTCGTGACCATTCCGGTCCTTGGGCAGGAACCCCGAACAACCCGCTTCGATCGAGCGCGCGAGGAGCTCGTCCCCGCCGGCGGCAGAGAGCATGACGACCTTCGTCGACGGCCAACGTCGCAGAATCTCGGTTGCCGCCGTCGCGCCGTCCCCGTCCGGAAGCCGGTAGTCGAGGAGCAGCACGTGCGGGCGTCGCCGTTCTACGAGTTCGATGGCCTCGGCGACGGTCGCGGCGATGCCAACGATCTCGAGATCACGCTGTTCTCTGAGGAGAACCCCGAGACCTTCGGCGACCATGGCGTGGTCGTCGACGATCCCGACCCGGATACGCTCCCCCGCGACCTTCTGGGGACTCGCTTCACCCGAAGGTTCCATGAATCCGATGATCCCACGCTCGGGCGTCGGGTTCACGCGTTCGACGTCATCGAGCAGCATTTCAGTCACTGGGTGCATGCCTCCTTCGGGTGGCTCTGCCTCCGCAACGTTCTGCATGTCGGACCACTCACCTTGTGGATTGAAGATTCATCCTCAGTGAGTTTCCTCCCCTAGGTGGTCGCGTGCATGACACAACCGCGTCATTCGACATGACATGCATTGTCGCGATCCGGCAATGCAGTCAGGTCGCCACTACTCCACCCCGGGCCCTGTCGTCGGCGAGCTTGAAGAAACTTTCCCGGTAGTAGTTGAGCTCGGCGACGCTCTCGCGGATGTCCTCGAGCGCCCGGTGAGATCCCACCTTCTTCGGCGCGCGGGCGTAGAGCGAGGGGTACCAGCGCTTGCAGAGCTCCTTCACCGTCGAGACGTCGACCGACCGGTAGTGGAGGTACTCCTCGATCTCCGGCAGGTATCGGCTGAGGAAACGGCGGTCGACGCCAATCGAGTTGCCGCAGAGCGGTACCTGTCGCCGCTTGGGCACGTAGCGGCAGATGAAGGCGAGCGTCGCAGAACCCGCGTCGGCGAGCGTCACCGTCGAGGCTTCGATCTCTTTGAGCAGTCCTGATTCTGTGTGCATCTTCCGGACGACCTCGTCCATATTC
>JBEKLG010000062.1:0-9362 GCA_050010315.1 Acidimicrobiales bacterium | reverse complement strand
TTCTTCCGAGATCGCCCGACCGGCGTTGATGCAACGAAGGCGCGCGTTCCGGATGCCGAATTGGCTTCAACGAAGTACGGCGTCATGACCATGAAATCTGGACAGGCTGTTTGCACGGACTTGGGGTACTGGGTGGCACTTCCCAATCCTCGGCCTTCGAGCTAGGAGTGGGCTGTGTCGTGCGCCCGGCGCAAGTATCTGGGTTCACGATCACCATCAGCCCAGACCGGAACCTGAACGAGCGGCATGTCAGGTATCTGTTGCCGGAGGTATGCACAACCGGCAAAGTCATCAGTACGTGGACCGATCCACTGGGGCCGAAGCCGTTCCCAACGGAGTTGAAATGACCTGCCCTGCGGCAGCGCCTCCCTATTTGCCAACGATCAGATGAAGGCTTCGCCTTGTGCAGCCAGTCGATGACGAGCGGTCTGGATGATCAGCCGTTCCATGCGAGCGCGATCGGTCATGTCGCGAGTCCTGTTGCGGTAGCCAAACTCCGCGGGTACGTCAAGCCGGGTGGCGCGACGGCGAACGCGATCGGCCTGGCAATTGGCGAGATCGCCTCCGCGCTCGGCGTCGGCTGGGGGATTGCATCAGTCTTTATGGGGCCCCCTGTAGTTCGCGGGGTGTGGAATGCGGGCGCCAAGCGGGGAACTCACGAACTTTTCGACAGCGACTCGCCTCCAACATCGTCCGAAGACTCGGCTCGGTCCTCGTTTGTCCTTCTTTCGGGGTGTCCCCTGTCCGCCGATCGGCGCTCCTTGCGCTGACGTCGCCCGTCGGGCTCGTTGTGATGCTTTCGTCCCGCTCTCGTGCTCCGGCCTGTTCCTCCCCGCGATCGTCTACATCGCGTCTCTCGCGTTGGACCTCTTCGGCTGGCTGCCGTTGGTCGGAGCCATGTAGCTCGCCTGTGCCAAGGGATACCTACTGTCAAGGGTAAGTACCGCGTGTGATAGACACCTGACATGTCCGAGAGCGCTTCCGTGCCTTCGGCACGCCAAGCAGGCAAGGTGGTCCGGTTGCGCCGCATCTTCGGCGAAGACGGCCGCTGCGTCATCGTGCCGCTCGACCATGGCACGATTCTCGGCCGCATCCCCGGTCTCGAAGACCCGATCGCCGTCCTGCGGCGCCTGCTGGACGCACCGTGTGACGGCTTCCTGCTTGGCCCAGGGGTCTTTCGCCGGTCGGCCGAGCTCTTCGGTAGGCGTTCGGCGCCGGCGCGGATCTTGACGCTGGACGTGCATTGGCGTGATGCGCACGGCGCCGGCCATCGCCTGTCGACGACCGTCGAGACGGCCGCCGCCCTCGGCGCTGACGGTGTCAAGTTGCTGATGCCTTGGGACGTGCCATCGTCGGAGCGGGCGAGCACCGCAGCGCTTATTGCCGATGTGGTGGATCACGCTGACCGGTTCGGTCTCCCTGTCATGGTCGAGCCGGTGGCGCTCGAGGCGACGGGCAGCGAGGCAGTCGAGGTGGCGGCCCATGGCTGTCGGGTTGCCGCCGAGATGGGTGCAGACATCCTGAAGGTTGCCTATCCCGGTGACACGCGCGTGCTGCAGTCTTGGTGCGGGGAACTCGGCGTGCCCGTCGTGCTGCTCGGCGGAGGCGGCATGGTCTCGAGCTCCGAACTGGTCTCGCTCGTGAGGGACGCGCTCGAAGCCGGGGCGGGCGGAATCGTGATCGGACGCAAGGTGTGGGGACGACCGATGGACGAGACTGCCGCTCTACTTGCCGAGCTCTACGCACTCGTCCACAGCTGAGCGGCGCTGTCAGCCAGCCGCCCGGGGATCGGGCGGCGGAGCCGGGAAAGCTTCCGGACCGGAGAAGAGCTCAGCGGCGCAGCCGGCAAAGAGCGCGGCGCCCCGGGCGCCTGGTTCTCGCAGCGAGACGAGATGGGCACCGGGGAACCGCTCGACCTTCGCCGCCATCAGGGGTTCGGCCCGGGCCCAACCACCGGTCATCGCTACCCGTTCGACCGGGCCGCCGAGCTTCTCCACTGCGGCGTAGAGATAGAAAGAGCGTCGCAGCACCTCTTCGATCGCCAGCGCTTTCGCCTGGCGGGCGCTGACGCCGAGCCCGATGCCCGAGAAGCAGGAGCGCCCCGTTGCTTCGTCGAAGCTGAACGAGAGTCCAATGTCGAGTTGCCGACCAGCCCCGGCGCCGGAGGTGCCGCCAATATGGACGCCGGTTCCGGCGACGCCGACAGCCGCTTCGCCTGCCCTCGTCTCGAGGCTGTCGTTCCAATCGAGGAGGTCGAAGACGGGTCCGAGCACGAGACCGTAGGGTCGGCCGGCGAGGATCGCCTGGCAACGGGGAACGACGTGGCAGCCGACGCCGACGCCGGTGGCCACTGCTGCGACGAGGTCAGTGGGGCCGAGCGGCGCGGTGCTGCGCACGTAGGCCTCGGCCGTGCCGCAGGAGTTCAGCACCTCCCGAGTCGAGACGATCCCGACCCCGGCAGCCGCGCACTGGTGGTCTTGGCCGCCGACGGCAATCGCCGCCCCGCGCAACCGAGGCAAGCCGGCTGGTGGATCCGCGACCCTGCCGAGCAGGCTGCCGGCGGCGAGCGCGGTCGGGAAGAGATCTTCTGGCAGGTCTGCCCATCGCAGGAGCTCATCTGCCCAGCGCATTTTGCTCACGTCGAACAACCCGGTGCGAGAGGCCAGAGACAGCTCGGCAGAAGGCACTCCCCCGAGGCGGTACGCGACGTAATCGGGAATGCTCAACGCACGCCGGGCGGCTAGGGCGTCGGGTAGGTGACGGCGGATCCATCGGATCTTGATGATTGACGCCGTCGTCGAGACCGGCAGGCCCGTGAGGGCGGTGAAGCGTTCGGCGCCGAACTGCCGGCCGAGTTCCGCTTCCTCCTGCTCGCCGCGCTCGTCGTACCAGGCGATCGCCGGTGCGACGGACCGGCCCGACTTGTCGAGCAGCGCGAGAGCTTCGGCCATTCCCGTCACGCCGACGCCGATGACAGGCCCCTCGGGTGCCGCGTCAAGAGCTGATCGCGTTGCCGACAGAGCCGCTTCGTAGAGGTCCTCCGGTGCGGCCTCGGCGCCGGAGGATGTGGGTGTCCAGGGCGTTTCGGTGTAACCGTCGGACAACGCCCGCCCTTCGAGGTCAACGACGAGCGCTTTTGTGCGGGTCGACCCGATATCGATTCCGACAAGGCAGCCCTCAGGCATGGGAGATGTCGCCTACCCCAGCGCGGAGCGTGGCCTCGAGGGCCCGGACCGACGACGTGGCGCGTCCGCGCCCCACGGGCGTCGCTCTTGCTGCACGTCGAGTGGGCGAGGAGCCTTGCGGACGTGGGCGCGGTGACCTCTGGCGTCCGGCAGGCGGAGGCGGGGCTGACACCTGCACACCATTTTGCCTGGGCTGCCAGCGGGACGTCGGCAGCCGGCCCGTGAGCGGCAGCGGGGGAAAGGCGCGGAGAAGATCCCGCGGGCGCTGGCTGGCGCGGAAGGCACGGGTTCGGTGCACGAGCAACGAGCGTGTCGATGTCCTGCATGGTGAGCCGACCAATGGCAGCTGCGTCCTGCAGGTAACCGAGGTGGCGTCACGACCGGAGATGTCAACGGTAGCCACCTTCGACCAGCACAGCGGCGTGCCGCTGTCCTGTGCCCGGGGTCACTTTCGGCGTTTATTCGTGGAGATAGACGTTCCAGCCCGAATACCTCTCAAGCGCCTCCTGCACGGCCTTGGCGGTTCCCGAGAGGTTCATCACGACGTGGTGCTCGAAGCCGTTGCGGCAGAGATGCTCGAGAAGCACCTGGAGCCGCGGGACCTCGATGACGCCGTAGGCGCCGAAGGTGCGCAGTTGCTCGTCGGCGAACCGCGCTTCGCCTACGTACGCCTTGATCTGTCCCGAGGCATCGTCGGTGCTGACGCGCAGATAGGTCGCCGGACCCGGCTTGATCCGACCGTAGAGGGTGCCGTACGTCTGGTCCTTTCCGACCGTGCCAGCAATGATCTCCTGGTACTGCATCTTGGTTGACTCGAGGAAGTCACTCGGCAGGTTGCTGCAGTGGAAGACGACGGCCTTGTCCGGCTCGCCACCGAAGTTGTTATTCCAGTCGAGGATCGCGCTCGGTGTTCCCGACGCGGCCTGGAGGATGAGCATCGAGACGACGCCGGTGACGTCGAGTTCGCATGCGCTCGGTTTGAGGCTGTTGCTCATCATGCTCATGACCGTGCACGGGACGATGCCGTAGTAATCCTGCAGCGCCGTCCAGCACTGGATCGATGTGCCGTCCAGCTGCTCGGCAGTCATCCAATCGTCGACGACGGCGCCGAGCTTGGCCATCTTGAGCAGCGCCTCGTCGGGCACGCCTTTGGTGGAGGTGTAGGCGCTGATCGCGTCGCCCTTCGCCTTCACGGCTGGGTCGTCATCGGCCAGACGAGCGATTCGTCCCAGCACCTCGGAAAGGTCGAGGGTGATGACGGAGATTCCCGCTTGCTCGAGGAGCTTCTCGCTGTATCGCACGGTGTTGAAGTTCGACGGTCGGGCGCCGATCGCACCCACCCGTAACCCCTTCAAGGTCCTCACGACACGGCACACACGGGTGAAACGGTCGAGGTCGGCCGCGAACTCTGGCGAGCGCGGACTGCAGGTGTGGAGCGACGTGAGCGAGAACGGGATCCCGTACTGCGTCAGATTGTTGCAGGCGGAGAGCTTCCCGCAGAAGCTGTCGCGACGGTGGGTGATCTGGAGCTTGTCCGTCTCATCGGGATAAGCGTGGACGAGCACCGGCACTCCGAGGCGGGAACCGCGGATCACGTTCGCGATGGCCCGTTCGTCCCCGAAGTTCGGAAGTGTGACGATGATGCCGTCGATGGTCTCAGCGTGGTCACGGAACAGGCGCACACACTTCGTCACGTCATCGAGCGACTCCACCGAGCCGTATTCCGTATCCTCCGGCCCGAGCGCGACGACCTCGAGCCCAGATGCTCGGAGCACCTCGAGCATCTCGGTGCGGCCTTTGCTGCACAACTCGCTCGGGAAAAAGCCGCGATTCCCGACGATAAGACCGACTGTTACGGAACTGTTTCGCATAGACGGCGATGTTAGCTGGTACACCTTGTTCTTGGTACGTTCCCGCACGCCGAGCGTGTCGTTCGAGCCGTACGTATCGGTTGTGAGGTGGCGCCGCCGCAGCGATCCACTGGGAGCTGTCAGCCCTCGACGTCTCCCGACTTCTCCGCTGTGCGCAGGACGCGGTGACCGAGTTCGGCGGATCACAACCTGGTGACAAGACGATTTTCGATGCCATCTCCGCCGCGCGCGAAGCGGCCTTGGCCGCGCCGACCTTGGAGCCTCCGCCGCCGAAGCCCTTCTTTCGGCGGCACAAGGTGCTCGCAAGGGCGCCGATGCGATCGCGGGGATGATCACCCGGATCGGCAGGGCAAGCCGGCTTGCTGGGATCGGCCGCGGAACGGTCGACCCCGGAGTGGAATCGTGCGCGATCAGCATGGAAGCCCTGGCTACGGCCTACGCCTCGGGGGGCGTGCAGGAATAGTGGGCTCGGTGGCACCCGAGACGGTCCCGTCGCCCGAAGCGGCTCGTCAACGAGCCGGGCAGAGCTTCCGGCGTTGCGTGACGGCGTAGCGCCGTCTGACGCCGCGAGTCGGCTGGGTCCCGCCCGACCGACGAGGCGAGGTCATCTGAACCGGGCTGTGTCGACTTTCCAAGCGGTGTCGGCAGGGTTAGGGTCGCCTCGGTGGGTTCCCAAGGTGGGTTGCCTGTTCGTTGAGGTGATTGCGATGACACACGTTGGCGATCGGATCGTCGTGACATCCAAGGGCGCGCCACGTTCGGGCGTCGTGATTGCGGCCAGTGGCGACATGATCACCGTGCGCTGGGACACTGGTGGTGAGACGAGTCTCATCCCCGGGCCGGGCGTCCTCAGCGTCGTGGCCGGTGGGCGAAAGGCTCCCTCGCCGCGCACCCGGCCGGCAACCTCGGGCGGTGCCGACGCTGCCAGGCGGGCGACAGCCGCCCGCTCACGGAGTGGACGGGCGGCCAAGGTCGCCTCCGGCACGGCAGTCGCTGACCGCAAGACGTCGAAGGCCGGGGGAACGCCGACCCGCCGAACGGCCGGCAAGAAGGCGAAGTAGGAGAATTCCTGCACCGGCCAAACCGTGTGGGTGGGGGTGCCGAGGATACCGTCTGTGGATAAGTAGCAGAGTTCCCAGGTCTGGTGTCGGCGATGCGGTTTGCCGTGCTGCGTGAGTTCGTGCTCGCCGGAGTGCTCGTGGGGTCCGGCATCGCGATTGGATGTGCCCCTCCGGCGAGTCCCGCAAGGGCGCCGGCCGGAGGCGCGGACCCGATCATGAGCGTTGCCGCGGGCGCGTATGCGGGTTATGCGGTCCTTGCTGATGGTCACGTCTGGGCGTGGGGCGATGATCTGGAAGGCCAGATCGGGGACACGGGACCTTGGTCGTCGCGGACGGTCCCGGCCGAGGTCCAGGGTCTTTCGGGCGTGATATCGGTCGCAGGCAGTGGGAACAGCGCGTTCGCCCTTCGGCGCGACGGCGAGGTCTGGGCCTGGGGGGATGACAGTGAGGATCAGCTTGCCGACGGGCGGTTCACCGACCGGCAACTTCCTGGCGTGGTGCCGAAGCTGACCGCGGTGAGAGAGATCGCCGCGGGAGCATTCACCGTCTATGCGATCCGCGACGACGGAACGGTGTGGGCGTGGGGCGACAACAGTTTTGGGCAGCTTGGAAGTGGATCAAGCGGACAAATGCCTACCGTGCCGCAGAAGGTCGTGCGGTTGACCGACGTCGTGGCTATTCGATCGGGTACGTCTGACGCTTATGCCTTGCGCGCTGATGGGACAGTCTGGGTGTGGGGCGACGACAGCCTCGACCAGTTGGGCGGTGCCGCGTGCGGTTCGGCCCCCGCCGGTCATCACGGTGTCTGTGCGGGGTCGGCCGTCCCCAACCAGGTTCCCGGTCTCAGCGGGATGGTGGCGATCGCGGCCGGCGGCGACTCGGGCTACGCCTTGCGTCGCGATGGGAGCGTATGGGCCTGGGGTGACGATGAGTTCGGCGAGCTCGGCAACGGTGTTCGGCGCTTCGACGTGGGCTCGCCGGTCCGTGTGAGGGGTTTGCATGACGTCGTCGCCATCACTGCGGGGGCGTGCTCGGCCTACGCCTTGCTGAGGAACGGCACCGTGTGGGCCTGGGGCCGCGGCGATTTCGGGCAGCTCGGAAACGGGAGCATCTCGGAGGAGAGAGTCCCGGTTCGAGTGAAGGGTCTGACCGGCGTTGTGCAGGTGGTCGGGGGGGGTTCTACGGTTCTCGCGCTCGAGCGGGATCGCAGTCCGTGGTCGTGGGGTGCCAACGCGTTCGGGCAGCTCGGGAACAACTCGGTGGTCAACCGCGACCTTCCTGTCCGTGTGCTCGGCCTCCCGGGGTCGCCACGACCCGGGAAGACGCAGCCGGATGCTCGCCCGGCCGGATGATTCCAATCAGGCTGGCGCTGGTCGGGGGCCGCGTCGACGGTCATGCGCGCGGTGATTGAACGGCCCTCTGGCTAGCTCAAGCGGGGAGGAGGGGTCAGGACGAGGAGAACTCGGCCGGGGTGCCGTCCGTCGCCTCGTTGGGGGTGGTCACGGGCATTCCCTCCGGCGCACCGGGAGATCCTCTTTCTTGCTCTCTGACCCCGTTCGTCGGCTTCAGGACCCAGGCTGGCGCGTGTTGCCTTGCCCAGTGGGATGTCACCCGGCCGGTGAAGATGCTGCGCAGCGCCGCCGGGTGGGTGAGAGCGAAGGCAACGTGCCCGAGGACGACGACCGTGATGGCAAGAGCGAACCAGTCGTGGACGAAGGTCGCGCTGGTACGCCAGCTGACCGAGACGAAGTTCCCCCAGCGAAGTATCAGTCCGGTGCCCAGCAAGACGGTGAGCAGGCCTCCGACGGCGAAGGCGTTCAGCTTCTGGCCAGGATTGAACTTGCCGATCGCGGCGCGGCCTTGTCTGCCTAGCGACCACAACCAGGCGAGCTCTTTCTTGCTCATCCGGTTCATTGCGACGAGATCGCGCCGCAGCACCTTTCCCCACGGACCGGCGATGGACACCGCAAGTGGCGCGAACACAACGAGGCCGGCGTAGATGTGGATGTCCTCAATCAACAACCGTCGTCCGACCGCAACGCTGAAACTAGGGACGTAGAGGATGGCCCCCGTGATGATCAGCACGAGGACGAGCAGCGCAGTCAGCCAGTGCGCGGCTCTCTCGATTCGGTCGAACCGGAGGACTCCCATGGGTTTATCGGCGTTAGGCGATCGGGGCATCGTATCGGCCGTTCGAGCGACCGACCCACGCGTTGAAGTCGTAGCCCCGCAGCTCCCAGTACCCCGGCGTCGCCCGGGGCACGAGCGAGATCGACTGCAGCCACTTCGCTGACTTGTATCCGTACATGGGGGCGACGTAAAGACGTACAGGACCGCCGTGATCTGAGGTGATTGGGCCACCGAGCATCTCGTAGGCGACGAGTACATCAGAGCGGTGAGCCTCAGCGAGCGTGAGACCCTCGGTATAAGCGCCGTCGTACGACGTGAACGCGACCGCGTGAGCAGTCGCCTTTGGCCGTGCCAAGTCGATCAACTCTCCAAGTCGTACTCCGGCCCATTCGACGTTCGGAACCCGCCAGCCCGTGACGCACTGGAAGTCACGGACGAGCTCGGTACGCGGGAGCGCACGAAGGTCGTCCAGGGACAGGACGAGGGGACGTTCCACGAGTCCGCCGACCTCGAGTCGGTAACGAGATGACGCGATGACCGGGAAAGAAGCCGTGACGGAGTAGAAGCGGAAGCGGTTTGCCCCCGGGATGAGCGCGCCGAGCCCCCCTCCACCAGCGTTCGTCACCCGGGTGGTGAGCCTTCCGACCAGTTGTTGGAGCTGGTTGCCGAAGGCGACTCCTAACGCACCGAGAGCGACGAGGCCGAGGAACAGGCGGCGCCCGATCGGCTTGTCTCCGTCGTCAGCCGGGTCCACGGGAAGATCGGCATGCAGGGGGGCAGTGCTCATGGAGGACCCGTTCGCCCGCCGTCGATTGGCGCGTCTCACACCTTTAGGAACGCCGTAGCGGGCGGATTGATTCCGAGAGGCCCGGTTCACGGCAACCTGGTGGAGGGTACCACTCGTGGCGATCGGTGCCGACGGCGATGAGCTCAGCTTCACAAGCGAGGCCAGGACACTGTTGCGCAAGGCGGTGCTTTTGAAGGTAAGGGCGTCTCCTTTACTGACCGTAGGGCTAGAAATACAGAGAACTGCATTCGGATTGAGCTCTCGGGAGTCGCCCAGATCGAAATCGCGACGCGCGCTTAGGGGTCAGTGAGACACACCGCGAGCAGGT
>JBEKLG010000061.1:0-9514 GCA_050010315.1 Acidimicrobiales bacterium | reverse complement strand
CGTGGTCGACGTGGTCGACGTGGTCGACGTGGTCGACGTGGTCGACGTCGTGGTCGTGGGAGGAGTCCACCCCGCACCCGTGACGGTGAACGCCGAGGGCGACGTGACGACGGGGTCGTAACCGACCGTCCCGACCGGACTGACATTTTCGAGGATCACGACCGAGATCGTCGGGTTGGCGCCGAGGAGGGACCCTACGAGACTCGACGCGACCGTTCCCCCGTAGAAGTGGTTGAGGATCTGCGCCTCGGTCTTGTGGTAGCGGACCGCGTCGCCGAAGGCCCCCCACTGGCCCATGCCGAAGCCCGGACCGTCGCCGTGGCCGACGAAGCCGATCGACTGAATCGGCGTCGCGGTGGTCGCGCCGGACCTCGCCACCGCGAGCGGCGCGCCGACGACCGCTGCCGAGGCGACGGCCGCCAGCAGCAAAATCCGTCGGGCGCGGCGAGGTCCGGCCGTCGCGGGACAAACGATGCCAGTGTGCATCTTGGTGCCAATGTTAGGTGTGCGAGCGCTGGGGCGGCGTGCTGCCTTAGGGAACGGCAAGCGCGGCCTCGATGGCGCGGCAGAACACCGCCGAGGCGACCCCGGGCGTGTAACGCGCGGCATGCAGTCGCCCGGCGGCAACGAGGCTGGAACGCGTCGACGGGTCGGCGAGGAGCCGGTGCACCACCGAGGCGACAAGTGCCGGCGACTTGTCGGGCAGGAGCACGCCCGCCTCGCCGACGGTTTCGGGCACCGCGGCGACTGCGTAGGCGACGACGGGGATGCCCCACGACATCGCCTCGACGATCGGCGCGCAGAACCCTTCGTGGTCGGACAGGCACACGAACACGTCCGCGGTCTCGTAATAGGCGACAAGCGCACCGACCGAAACCGAGCCCGGCAGGCTGATCGCATCTTTCAGGCCGAGCGCAGCGGCGAAGCGACGGAGCGCGTCGATGTACGCGCTCCCCATCTCGCGCCCGACGAGATGGAGCCGGGCGTCGGCGTCGTAGACACGCCGGTAGCAGGCAAACGCCTTGATCACGTCGTGCTGCGCCTTGTGCGGCGCGATCTGGCCTACGAACAGCCAGTCCGCGCCGCCACGCGCCTGGGCCTTCCCGAGCCGCTCGAGCCAGGAAGGGTCAGCTGACTGCTCCAAGTTCCCGCCGTCAGCGAGGAACGGCACGACGGTCGTACGCGCGAATCCGTTCTCGGCAAGTTCGGCCGCGTTGTAGGCGGAGCGGGCGAGTGCGTAGGAGACGACCGGCGCGAGCAACTGCAGCTGCTGGCGGCCAAGGCGGGATTCCTCGCCGAGCGGCGGAAGCCAGCGTTCGACGAGCGGTGCCGGGGTGATGTTGTGATAGTCGAGGAGCTTGCGGCCCGGGTGGCGCACGACGACATCCGCCGTCGGCCCCCCGATCGAGCACTGGTAGAGGATCCACTGCCTCCCGTCGGCGAGGAACGGGAGCTCGCTCAGCGGGTGGACCCGGCCGGCGCAACCGGGTCCGATGATCGCGGCGTAGATCTCCGATACAAAGCCCATCTCGCGCAACAGCCTTTGGGCAACGAACGTGTGGTTGCTCACGGCGTCGTGCTCGATGATCGACGGGATCACCTGGTCGATCCGCGCCGGGCGAGAAGGCGACGAGCTTGCTGGTCCGTTCCCCTTCACCGGTTCGTCCCGGCTCGAACGACACGGAGCGGGCGCTCGGCGAAGGCGAGCATCCGGCGCAGGTACGGCCGCGCTGAGGCCGGGACGAAGCGGCGCGCGATCCGCCGCAGCAGGAGCGAGCGCTCCGCGAGTCGCGGCGCCCGCAGGGCGCCGGTCGCCGAGCGTTCGAAGGCGCGATCGAGCTCGGCAGCGTCCGCGGCCGTCCAGCGCCCGGTGGTGGCGAGACGTTCTACATCGGCGCGGGCCGCGGCGATCAGCGGCGCGGCGAGCGGCTCAGGATTCTCGCTCATCCGGTCGCGGCCTTCAGGTTCGCCTCGACGATCACACGCTGGCGTGACGGGTGGCTCCCGGCACGACGACCTCGACACGCATTGGGAGCGAGACCAGGCCCGTGGCCTTGCTCGGGTTCATCACCTCAAACTCGCACGCCGGCTCCGCGAGGCCGATGACGACACCTCCAGAGTCTCGCACGTCGACGTTCACGATGAACCGGCCGTCGAGGAGCGGCAGCGAGTCGAAGCAGAACGTCACGGACCCAGCTCCCGGTGCGAGCATCATCGCCTCGTCGGCACCGCTGCTCCTCGTCGCGAACACCGTCTGTTCCTTGTCGGACAGGATCTCGATCGCGAACTGCGCACCGTCGACGGCCGAGGCCACCGAGAATTCGACGCGGATCGTCAGCGGCTCGCCCGTGACGAGATAGGGCCGCTCTCCGACACCGGGGTGCTCGACGGTGACCGACGTGATCTCGACTTGGGGGCGCGCCGCGACGGCGACGTAGGGTGCGACGTCCGCGGGGAGCACGGCTTCCGAGGCCGGGGCCGCGTCAAGTGCGAGCAGACCCTCCTTGAAGACGCGGATCGCCTCGCCCGGCGGGGCGAAGGTGACGAGCCGCCCCGCGTCGAATACGAGGATCTCGTCGCAGATGCTCCGCAGCATGTCGGACGAGTGCGAGACGACGATGATCGTCCGGCCATCGTCTTGGAACAGCTTCACCCGCTCGAGGCACTTCTGCTGGAACCGTTCGTCGCCGACGGAGAGCACCTCGTCGACCAAGAGGACGTCCGGATCCATGCTGACGGCGATCGAAAAGCCCAGCCGCACGGTCATCCCCGACGAGTAGTACTTCACCTGGTTGTCGATGAAGTGCTCGATCTCGGCGAATTCGACGATCTCGTCGAACCGGTGGCTGATCTCCCTCCGTGACAGCCCGAGAAGCGACCCGTTCAAGTAGATGTTGTCGCGCCCCGAAAGGTCCGGAGCGAACCCCGCGCCGAGCTCGAGCATCGCCGCGACCTTCCCGCGGACGACGACCTGCCCGGCGGTTGGCTGGAGAATACCGGCAATGCACTTGAGCAGTGTCGACTTGCCCGAGCCGTTACGGCCCAGGATCCCGACCGTCGAACCCGGCTGGATCTCCGCGCTGACGTCCCGCAGCGCCCAGAACTCCTCGTAGGGGATGTGGCCCACGTGCAATAGGCGCTCTTTGAGCGACGAGTATTTCTCGAGATAGAGGCGGAAGCGCTTCGAGATGCCCTGGATCTCAACGGCGGAGCTCATCGGTTCCTCAGAGCTCCTCGGCGAAGTTCCCGCTGATGCGGCCGAAAACGAGCATCGCGCCGAACAGGAGCAGTACCGCCGCGCCGAGCTGCACTCCGAGAAGCTCGACGTAGACGTGGTACGGGTACGTCGCGAGCACGGCGTAGTGGCTGTTGCCCGGGATATGCACGAAGACCTTGCCGTACAGCGCCCGCTGGAAGCTGATCACGACCGTGGTGACCGGGTTCGCGAGGTACAAGCGCGCGAGCCATATGAGATGGTGCCTCGCGAACATCCCGTAGGCGAGGTCGTAGCTGTAGATGATCGGCACGCCCCAGAACCAGGCGTTGAGGACGACGAGAATGAGGTGCTCGATGTCGCGGAAAAAGACGTTCACCGCCGACAGAAACACCGAGAGCGCCGCCGCGAAAACGATCAGGTCGACGAGCGCGAACAGGGCGATCGGCAGGTAGCTCCACGCCGGCGAGTACTGGAAGCCGACGAGGAACAAGATGAGCACGAGTGACTGGAAAAAAAAGAACACGCAGGCCGTACCGACCTGCGACAGGGCGAGGATCTCACGTGGGAACGCGACCTTCTTCACGATCCCCGAGTTCGCGACGATGACACTCACCGCTCCCGTGGTCGCGGTCTGGAACAGATTCCAGATGAGAAGCCCGGCGAACAGGTAGAGGGCAAAGTACGGCGTCGGGTTTTTCAGGAAGTACTTGAACACGACGTAGTACACGAGCAGCACGAACGCCGGGTTGAGCATCGACCACAGGAAGCCGAGGACGCTGTTCTTGTACTTGACCTTGAGGTCCTTGCGGACGAGGAAGACGAACAGCTCGCGCGCCCCCCAGATCTCTCGGAGACGTGTGCGTAGAGATACCCGCGAGGAGACGACCCGCGCCATCAACTCTCTGCCGTCGTCCTTCCGGCCCCCGAGGGGCACGACAGACCGCAGTCGCGTCGCGAGGCCGGTAGCAGCTGCAGGCACGCTGGCCTCGCTCACCGTCCCCATGAAGGCTCACACCTCTCATGCCTCTGGTGATCACGGGCCACCCCGACGGAGGTGCGTCCCCTTCTCATCCCAAGTTCGCCCATCAAGGCGACCGTGCCGGACTGGTTGTCCGGGGCGCCGCCAAACCCCGGACCAGTGCCGACGCATCCTAGTGGCCAGACCTTCGAGAAGGGGTCGCATGCCGGCGTCTACCATCGGGACCCGGATCACTGGGAGCGAGGAGCCGGCGTGGGACAGGTGCGAGGTCGCGTTGTGTGGCGCAAGGCACGAACCGCGGCGTCGCTCCCGGGCCGGGTCGCCGCGAACGAGGAGAGGATCAACGCTCTCGAGAGCCACGTCTCGGTCAAGATCGATGAGATGCGCGCCGAGCTCGCCGAGATCCGATCCCTCCTGCGCACCCAGATCGACGGCGACGCCGAGGCGACCGAGCTCCTCGGACGGCTCCTGCAGGCTGCCGAGCGGCGCCTGTCGACACTCGAGCAGTCGGTCGCCGAAACGGCCACCAAGGCCGGCCGCGCCAGTCGATGACCAGCGGCGGACCCCCGGCACCGGCGGGGACCGTCGTCGTCGACCTCCAGGCGCTGCAGAGCCCGACGTCGCGCGCCCACGGCATCGGCCGCTACGCCGCGAACTGGGCGTCGGCGCTCGAACGATTGCGTCCGGATCTCGTCGGGACGTACCTGCTCAATCCCGACCTGCCGCCCCCGGGTCCGATCGACGAGCTCGTCTCGTCCGGCAAGCTCGCCTACCGGGGGGCACCGCACGCCGTGGCGCCTGGCGCCCGGATTTTCCACTCGCTCTCGCCGTTCGACCTCGCCGTCGACACCGCCGCGGTCTGGCCAGCGGAGGTCGACGCGGCCGGCCTGGAGCTCTCGGCGACCGTCTACGACCTGGTCCCAGCGCGCGACCCCGATTCCGAGCTCGTCGACATCGCCGAGCGCCGCCGCTACCGGACCCGCCTCGAGCTCGTTCGTTTGGCCGCCGGCCTCCAGGTGCTCTCCGGCGCCGTCAGCACCGAACTCGTCACGAGGCTCGGCGTCGATCCGAGACGCGTCACGGTCGTCGGCGCGGCTCCCGACGACCGATTCCGGCCGAGCGAGTCGCGCGCCGCCGCGACAAAGCGCGCTATCGCCCACCTCGGCCGGGTGGGCCTCAACCGAAAGTACGTCCTGTACCCGAGCGGCAGCCACCCCCGGAAGAACAACGAGCGGCTCGTCGAGGCGTGGACGTGCCTCGGAGGGACCGCCCGCGAACTGCAGCTCGTCATCACCGGCGACCTGCCGCAGTCGACGGCCCACCACCTTCGCCATCTCGCCGCGGCGCTCACCCCCGACCCGGTGGTCGTCCCGGGCGTCGTCGACGACGACACGCTCGTCACCCTCTATCAAGGCGCAGAGCTCGTCTGCTTCCCCTCGCTCGCCGAGGGCTTCGGACTGCCCATCGCTGAGGCTCGCGCCTGTGGCGCGCCCGTCATCTGCTCGGACCGCCCGCCGCTCGATGACCTCGTCCCGCCCGAGGCCCGGTTCGACCCCGAGGACCCGCACGACATCGCCCGGGCGATCACCGTCGCCCTGCGCCACCAGGGCGGGGCGGCAACGCCCTCATCGTCGCCGCTCTCGCTCGCGACCTGGCCCGAGGTCGCGGCGCGTAGCGTGCAGGCGTTCGAAGATCTCCTCGCCGCCAAGGACTCCCGGCCGGCGGTCCCGCTCCGGCGCCGATGGCGCGCCCTCCCGCGCCTCGCCATCGTCACGCCGCTGCCACCGGCACCTTCGGGCGTCGCCACGTACAACTACCGGCTCATCGAAGAGGTTGTCGCGACAGGCGAGGTCGCCATCGACGTCTTCGCCGACGGCCCCACGCCAGCAGCGGAGGCACCTGCCGGCGCGGTCCTGTACGCGGCACCGGCGCTGTTGTCGGTCGAGCGATTGACCGGTCGCTACGAGTGGGTCATCTACACCCTCGGCAACAGCCACCACCACCTCGGCGCGCTCGCCCTGCTCCGCGAGCGCCCGGGCGTCGTCATCAGTCACGACGTGCGACTGACGAACCTCTACCGCCACGAGACTGGCGACCCCGGCCTGTTGCCTCACGGCCTCGCCGCCCGGATCCGAGCGATGTACGGCGACACCCTGCCGGCACACCTTGGGGAGTACAACGAGATCCGCGCCGGCGACCTCGCCCGCTACGGGCTGCTCATGGCCCGAGAGGCGATTGGCCTGTCCGAGGTCTTCTACGTCACCTCCCGCGCCGCCGCGGCGCTCGCCCGCATCGACGCCGGACCCGGCCTCGCCGGACGCGTCGCAGTGCTCCCGTTCGCAATCGAGTCGCCACGCGACCGCCACTCGGGCTTCGACGAGAATGCCGCTGTCCCACAGGACTGTCCGGTCGCGGCCGCGTGGTGGGGGCGCGCGCCAGACGCCCGCAGCGATCGCCCCGTCGTCGCCCATTTCGGGATCGTCGACCCGGTGAAGGCCCCAGAGCTCCTCCTTGAGGCCTTCGCCACCTTTCTTCGACGGTCTGGCGACGCCGCCGGCACGGCGATGCTCGCCTTCGTCGGCCCGATCTCGGCAGAACTCGCCCGCGACCTCGCTGCGCGGGCCTCCTCGCTCGGCATCGACGGGCGGCTCGCGCTCACCGGGCCGCTTTCGCCGGAGAACTACCGCGCCTGGCTCGCCGCCACGGCCCTCGCCGTGCAGCTTCGCCGCTCGTTCAACGGCGAAGCCTCCGCCGCGGTTGGCGAATGCCTGGCGTCAGGCGTGCCGACGGTCGCGACCGATCTCGGCTGGCTGCGCGAGCTGCCCAGGTCCGCGGTCGAACTCGTCCCCGCCTCGGCGAGCGACGAAGAGCTCGCGCAGGTGATCGCCGACCTTCTCGCCGATCCCGATCGGCGGGCCCGGCTCTCCGCGGCAGGCCGCGCCTTCGCCGACCGGCAGAGTTTCACCGCAATCGCCCGCGCCCTTCTCGATGCGTTGTTCGCCGACCGCCCCGCCGCCGCCCCCGGACCCGGGGGCTGATCGGCGAACTCAGACTGCGTTCGTCGCCGAGTTCTTCGTCGCGAGGCGGCGACCGAGCGCGACCACGCCCCGCGCTACAGCCTCAGGGTCGATCGCCCGCCTCTTGCTGCCACCGAAGGGCGACTCGGGCGCCGGACCGATCGAGCCGCCGAGGGTTACCCGAGCCGCCATCGCCGCACGGTCGTACGTCGCGCGCGCCCGAACGAGCTCGAGCACCTCGGTCCGTGGATCCTCGTCGTCGCTGACGGCCCAGCCCTCCGGAACGGCCTTGCGGACGACGGGGCGCTCAGGTGCGACGCTGACCCGCTCCTCGGGCACGTCCCAGATCGAAATCAGCTGGTCACGATCTTTCTCGGTGCCGACGACCACGTGCGACGCGGCTGACCAGATCTCCCCCATCGCCCGGCTGCCGATACCGCCAGGAATTGGCGAGGTCGCGTCGAAAAGGACCGTCGACTCCTCGTACATTCGCAGCGCCGCCGCGAGCGTCGTGAGGGTCACGGCCCGCCACAACCGCCCCGCGCCGGGACCGAGCGGCAGATGATTCTCGAAATGGAAAACGACGGCTTCAAAGCGGCGCGACCGCCACGCAAGCCGGAGCGCGACAAGCGGCCCCTCGAGCCGGGCGCTGCGGTGCGCCGCGCTCCGGTCGTCCGGTGAAAGGAGCTCGACGTCGTGACCCTCAGAAAGGAACGTCGTCGCGATCTCGGCGAGCGCGAAGGCGGCGTCGCCCCCGGGGGGCGGAACCGTACCGACAACGAGGATCCTCATCGCCCGACCCGCTTCGTGAGCCCGGTGAGCGCCCCTTCCATCGAGTCGAGCACCTTGTCCCAGGTGTAGTTGGCGAGCACGTACCGCTGCCCGCGAGCCGCGAGCGTCGCCGCGGCCTTCGGCGCCTCGGCGACGAAACGGAGGCACAGCGCGAACTCGAGCTCGTCCGAGTAGGTGAGTCCGCCACCTGAGCGCTCGCAGTGCCAGGTCACGACCTCCCCCGCTGCCGAAGCGATCACCGGGGTTCCCGCGAGCCACGCTTCCATCAAGGTGCGCGAGAAGCTCTCGTTCGTGCTCGGCTGAACGAGCGCCTCGGCCGCGGCGAAGGCGCTCGGCATCTCCTCGGCGTCGAGATAGCCGAGGTCGATGACACGGTCCTCGAGGTTCTCCGGGATCTCCGGCGCGCCAACGCCGATCGTCACAAGATCGAAAGCGGCGTCGTTGCCGACGATCGAGGCCGCGTAGGCGGCGAGCAGCTCTCGCCAACCCTTGCCACCCTCGCGTCGCCCAGCGAAGACGATGAACGGCCGCTTCAGGCCGTGACGCTCACGGAACCCCGCCGGGTCGTAGGACTCTGGGACCTCGACCGCGGCCCCGACGACGCAGTGCCGCGGCGGAAGGTCCGGCGCGATGCGGTGGCCGAGGAGGTGCTCCGGCTCGGACAAGAACCACACAGCCGCCACCGAGGCAAGCGTCGACCGGACGATCTGGAGCCGGGCGTAGGGCTCGTCGTGCAGGCACGGGATCACGACCGAACGCTCCGGCGCGACCTGGGCACCGTAGATCGTCGACCAGAAGAGATACGGCGACAACACGACGACGTCGTAGCGCCGGGGGTCGGCCAACAGGTGCAGGTACAGCTCGGGCACTCGGAAACGGCTGTTCACCCACGCGATCTCCGCCGACGCGCTCAGCCGCTCGCCCCCCAATACCCGTTGCTCGAGACTCGACGACGCAAACCTGCGGCGTGAGGTGACCGTCGGGAAGCGTCGGACGACGGCCCCCTGATCCTCAAAAGTCCCGCTTTCGAACTCGTTCGCCCAGCTGAAGTGCGACCGGGCGCACGTCGTCAAAATCTCGACCTCGAATCCGCGACGCACGAAACCGCGCGCCGCCTCGGCCATCACCGCCTCCGACCCTCCGACCACACCGGGGCCGTAGCGGGGGGTGACGAAGGCGATCCGGACCTGCGAACTCGTCCTTCGCGCCATACAGCCGCTCTCTCTCGCCTGCCTGCTCGGACGCCGCCGAGACGAAAAGCGTAGGCGACCGCCGATCCCCAACCAACGCAACCAGGGTGGCTAGCGTCCGCGTCGTGATCCTTTCCACCCACCGGCCCGCTTTTCGCGGGTTGCGAGCTCACGGATGTGCCCTGACCCGAGCAACGAGGCTCCTCGCCGTGGCGGCGATCGGCGCCGCCGCCGTGGCTGGCGTTGCGGCGGCCCCGGCCGCGACTGCGGTGCCACGGGCATCTTCCTGCCGCGTCCTTGCCGGCCACGGCGTCACCTG
>JBEKLG010000060.1:0-9727 GCA_050010315.1 Acidimicrobiales bacterium | reverse complement strand
AGCGTGGACGCGACACATCGACCCGAAATGGAGGCCACCCCGTAGGCAACCAACCCGCGGCGCGCAGGTCAGCGCGCCACGCGTGCCCACAAGAAGAAAGGGTTCAGACCGAGAATAGACAAGGCGACCCACTCTGAGCCCTGGCCTTCGAGCCAGGGCTCAGAGTGGCCGCGAGGCGTTCGTCTTTCAGTGTCGCACTACTGCGTGACGAGCTGAGGCCTTGCGGACCGGGGCCTTGCGGGCCGGGGCCTTCTTGGCAGGCGGACGCTTCGCAGGTCGCTTGCGTGCTGGTGCACGCTTCGCCGGAGCCTTGCGGGCCGGCGCCTTCTTCGCAGGAGCCTTGCGGGCTGGAGCCTTCTTCGCAGGAGCCTTGCGGGCTGGCCGCTTCTTGGCTGGAGCCTTCTTCACTACCTTCTTGGCTGGAGCCTTCTTCACGACCTTCTTGGCTGGAGCCTTCTTCACGACCTTCTTCGCTCCAGCCTTCTTTGCCGCCTTCTTCGGCGCAGCCTTTCGCACGGGAGCGGCCTTCTTCGCGACCGGCGCTGGCGCCGGCTTCCGAAGGACGGCGCTCGAGTTCAGGTCCGCCTTCAACTGAACGCCTGGGGTAAACCCAATACCCTTCGACGCCCTGATGTAGACGGGAGCACCCGTTTGCGGATTCCGTCCGCTACGCGCCTTGCGTTCCCGTAGTTTGAATGTGCCAAAACCGGTGATGCGGATCGGAACCCCCGTGCGCACGCCCCTGGTGATCTCATAAACGAGCGAATCGAGCGCGGACTCCGACTGCTGATGGGTCAATCCTGTGTCGCCACTGATTGCCCCGATCAGTTCGGTTCTATTCACGGCCACCTCCTGTACGTGTGGTGTAGCCAGTGCAATAAAAGGCGATTTTGCCGCGAAATGCAAGCATTCTCGGCCCAACGACGCGTTGTCGGCGCGGTCATGCGGCGCAACCATGAGAACTCCTAGTACCCGGGTTCCGACGGCAACAGGATGTTCCTTGCAATTCAAGGTTTCTGAGGATCCTCACGTCTACGGGCGTCAAAGCACGACACCTGCACGATCGGTAGGCATTTCGTGAGCTCGCGCGTGCAACGATGCCTCCACGGCTACGTTCACAGCTCTGCAGCTCGATTCGTGCAGGGATGCACTCGCACGCGTTCTCGCCGCGTCGGTCACGCACGGGCACGGCGTCTACCTCGGTTCGGCGAACGGCGGACCCGTGTTCGCGCCTCGCGAGCACGGGACGCTCGTACTCGGTCCACCCCGTTCCGGGAAGACGTCGAGCGTTGTCGTGCCAAATGTTTTCGCGGCAGTTGGCCCGGTCGTCGCGGTGTCGACGAAGCGCGACGTCCTCGACGAGACGCGCGCGGCGCGCGGCCGCCTCGGCGAGTGCCTGCTGTTCGACCCGAGCGGCACGGTGGAGATCCCCGAGGGTGTGCATCGGATTGGTTGGTCCCCGCTCTCCGCGTCGTCGAACTGGGACGGGGCGGTATTCATGGCGGAGTCGATGGTCGGCGCGAGTCGCGAAGGTCGGGACCGGGTCGACGGTTCGCACTGGACCGAACGCGCCGCGGCGCTGCTCTCGTCCGTCTTCCATGGCGCCGCGCTCGACGGCGCCTCGCTCGACGACGTCGTCTCGGCGGTGAATCGGCGTTCCCCGGAGCGGTTCCTCTCGGCTCTCGCGCGCCACGAGGCGACACTCGCCCTCGACCTGCTGATCGGGATCACCGAGACCGAGGAACGCGAGCAGAGCGCGATCTGGTCGACCGCTTCGGGCGTGTTGGCCGGCTACCGAACGAGCGCGGCCCTCGCGAGCACAGGGCCCGACCGCTTCGACCCGGAGCTCTTCGTGCGCAGTCGGTCGACACTTTTCATCGCCGCGCCGGCCGAGTACCAGCTGCACCTCGCGCCGCTCGTTGCCGGCATCATCCGGGACGTCCGCACGGCCGCCTACCGGCGCAGCGCGGCGGCACGCTCGCCAGCCAGTCCCCCGCTGCTGCTCGTCCTCGACGAGCTCGCCAACATCGCCCCGCTGCACGACCTCCCGGTGCTCGTCGCCGAGGGCGCGAGCCAAGGAGTCGTCACGCTCGCCAGCCTGCAAGACCTCTCTCAGGCACGCGTCCGCTTCGGGGTCGCGGCAGACGGGTTCTTGACGCTTTTCGGTACGAAGCTCGTGCTCGGCGGTGTGAGCGATGTCCGGACCCTCGAGGCGTTCTCCGCGCTCGCCGGCAGGCACGACGAGAACGTCACCTCGTCGACGAAGTCCCGCACGCCAGGTCGGCTGCGCAGCCACACCACCCGGACGGTCACGACGCGGCGCGAGCCGCGCCTCGCCGTGGACGCGATCGCCCAGCCGCCCCCGGGGACGGCCATTGCCTTCTTCGGTGCCCGTCCGCGGCGGATCGAACTCACCCCGCACCACTGCTCGTCGCCGTGGCGAGAGGTCGCCGGCAGGACCGTCGCCTCCCCGCCGGGTCGTCGACGCCTCGGCGTCCGCCCATTCCCGCCGGACGGGAGATCGCTCACCGGCTGAGCGAGACTTCACGGCGGCGCGACGTGTCGTAGACGCGACAACCCCGGGCCCAGCCGTCCTCCTCCCCGCCCAAGCCCAGCCCGAAGTGGCACGTCCTTCCCCGACGCTCGGTCTTTTCCGCCCGAATGCGCCAAGCTTCGCGGGCCCGCCGGCCTTCGGGCGGGCGGCCGAGCGTCCGGCGCAGCTCCGCCGGTTCGGCGAGCTCCAACGCGAACGATCGCTCGCCGGCGAGGCCGCGCTCCACGGGGGCGACGGCGACATGGTGACGCACACCGTCGGGCAGGTGCGCGATCCCGGGCCCGAGAAGGCGCGCCCCCCCAAAGACGATGAGATCGAGATCCCCGGCCCGCTGCCGACGGAACGCCTCCGACGGTCGGACAACCTCGACGGCCAACGATCCGAAAACCCGGGGTTCGGCGGCGACGACGAGCGAACGGCGTCCTTTCTGCTGGCTCTCCTCGGCGAGAAGCCCGATGGCTCCGAGCGCGGCGATAAGGTCAGCGCCGATCACGACCTCGACACCGCCGACGGTATGTCGCGTGAGCGCCTCGCCCGGCTGGACGGCGACACCGAGGGCTATCGCCGGGTGGGGCGCGATCGGTGCTGGCGTCCGGCCGGCCCGCAGGTCGCACCCGACGAGCACGACCGTCGCATCGGTCGCACACGCGCCATCGACGAGGGGGACGACAGCGCGCAACGGGCAGCGGTCGGGATGCGCGACGACGACGAAGGACCCGCGGGCGGGCGCCTCGCGCACGCCGAACGCGGTCGTCGCGATGCCGGTCGCCGCTTCGAGATGGGCGGCGCCACGCCGATCGGGTGCGAGACCGACGACTGGACGCCCGAGGCGTGCCGCCGCGACCGCCGCCTCGCGCAGGGCCGTGTAGACAGAGCACGGATCGCCCGCTTTCCCCGCGACGATGACCCCGGGGCGCCAAGATCGTTCGCCGCCGGCGGACCCGGCATCGTCGGTCGCCGCGCCCAGGTCCGGGGCCGCTGCCATCGCGCCCGCCAGACGCTGGCCGAGCGTCGCGATCTCCGGGGTCGCGAATCGTGCCTCGACCAGACCCCCGGGGATGCGCCCTCCGCCGGCGGCACGCAGCTGCACGGCGCGGGCGCCTTGCGGGACGAGTTCGCCCGAGGCGAGCAGCGCGTCGACCGCGGCCTCCAGGCGGCCGGCCGGGGCGCCGTCGGCGAGGCGGGCACAGGTGGCACGGACGAGTTCGCGCCGGTCGAACGGGCGGCCGAGGGACTGGGCCGCCGCCGCGACCCTCTCCTCGAGGCCCACGTCGTCAAGCTCGACACGCTCGGTGGCCGGGGTGCGGCGCGCCCCGAGCCTGGCGACGGCCGACCGCGACACGCCAAGAGCGAACGCCCGTTCGCGCCAGGTCGCGACGAGCGTCTCGTAGTCCCCTCCAAGCCCTTTCTCGGGGCGGGTGCGGTCGGCGGCGAAACGTGCGGCGTGCGGCCCCGACCATCCCGTGCGGTCGAGCTCGGCGGCGATCTCCGCACTCCGGCGTGAGAAACCCCGCAACGCCGCCGCTGTGATCCCGATGAGGTCGGCAAATCCGTCGAGGCGCGCCCGCCAAGCGACGGACAACCGCCGGGAGATCTCGTGGCGCAGCTGCGCCCGGTAGAGGGCGCCGGCGGCCGAGGCGTGCGCGTAAAGCGGCCGGGCGTCGAGCGCTGACCACCTTCCGCTGGCATCCGGCGCGAGGTTGGCGACGACGAGGTGGGTGTGGAGATGCGGATCGTCGGCGCGGCTCGTGCGGTGGAGGAACGCCGCCGCGACAAAGCCTTCCACCCGCCGTGGCGTGCCGGCGCGGCGCACGGCCGCGGCGTGGCGCTCGAGGTAGCCAAGGGCGCCGGCCACCGCCTGCTCGTGGGATCGGCGCACCTCGGCGACGGCGTCCGCCGGCCCCAGCGCGTGGAGAAGGCTCACCGACTTCGGCGCGGCAAAGGTGCAGTCGAAGGCGGTCACCGTGACCCGGTGGTGGCGGGGATCGAGGGGTGCCAGGGTCGTGGGATCCATTCCCGAGAGCAGCGTCAAGTAGCTCGCGACCTCGACGGTCAGGTCGGCGAGTCCCAGCGCCCCGGCGAGGCCGCCCCACCACGTGCCGTCGGATTCGACGAGCCCGGGGCGTCCCGACACCCGTTGTGCGGTCGCCTCGAGGTAGTACGCCTCGTGTCCTCGTCGCACCTTGGCCACGCTGAGCACGGCAACCGACGGTAGAAAAGGTCGGCGTCCCCTGACCTACCGCCGGGACGAGGAAGCGTCACGCGCCCGGCGACGGCCGCGGCACGGGTCCCGTGACCGCCGCTACGGGCCTTCCCGGTAGCGGGTGAGCGCCCGGCGGGCGACTGCCGCGGCCGCGTCGCGCAGCTCGGGTGGATCGATCACCTCGGCCGACGGGCCGAGCCGGAGGAGAAGACGGCCGAGAAAGTACTCCCCGGCGACCTCGATCGCCGCGACGACGCGACCGTCGGGCAAGCGGCTCGGCGGCGCGGCAACCAGCCGGTCGACGAGCACAAAGCGGGATTCGTCGAACGCAATGTGGGCGGTGCGCGCTCCGGCGCCCCCTACGAAGGCCCGCGTCCCGTCGAACTCGACCGGCAGCGACCTCGGGGCAACCGGCTCGCCGAGGCGCCGGACGCGGGCGATCCGCGCCACCTGGAAGCGGCGCCAATCCCCGGCGAGACCGCAGAAGGCGTCGAGGTAGAACCGGCCCTCGCGGGCGACGACGGCGTAGGGCTCGACGCGCCGCGTCGTCTCGTCGCCGCGCTTCGTGCCGAGATAGTCGATCTCCACCGCCTCACCTGTGGCCGCGGCCTCGCGCAGCTCAGCGAGGTGCTCGGGGACGTCAAGCTCGACGCTCACCCGCTCGAGCCCGAGCGCGAACCCGAGCTTGTCGAGCGCGCTCGCGAGCGGGCTCCCGGCCTCAGCGCCCTCGAGGGCGAGCATCGCTCGGGCCGAGGCGGCGAGGGCGAAGCCCTCGTCCGGTGTGAGCCGCGGTGGGCGCCTCAGGGCGTCGAGCCCGTAGGCGATGACGCGGTCGTCGTCGACGATCAGCTCGAGGAGGGTGTCCGGTGTGTACGGGGGCAGTCCGCAGCACGCGGCGAGCTCGAGCTCGCCGACGAGGGACCGCTCGTCGAAGCCGAATCGCGCCGCGAGGTCGACAAGGGAGGACTCGCCGACACGGGCCAGGTAGGCGAGGACAGCGAGAAGCCGGCGAAGCCGCGTGCCGGCGTCGACGGCGGCGGGCGGACGCTCAAGGGTCATCTCTGTTCCTCCGTCCGACGCGACACGGCCGCGAGGCGCCGGATGACCCCTCGCCGCATCTCGGGGGGGGCGAGCACCTCGACCGCGTCGCCGAGCCCGAGCACCCACGAGAAAAAGGCCTCCTCATCGCCGACGCTGAACGCGAGGCGCACCGACCCGTCGTCGTCGCGCCGGCGAAGCGCCCCGGCGCCTAAGAGCGCGATCGCCTCCGCGGCTTCGCGGGTGTCGACGGAGATCTCGACCTCGGTCGCCTCCGGTTCGGCGGGGCCGGAGGCACTCGGCTGGAACGGGACGTAGCGCAGCTCTTCCGCCGCCTCGAAGCCCTCCGGCCGCTCGTAGAGCCCGGGCGAGCCGGCAACCACCTCGCTCTCGATCCGGTCGACCCGGAAGCGGCGCAGCGCCCCGGTCTCGGCCGCGGCCGCGTCTCGTCCGACCAGGTACCAGCTGCCGGCGCGGAAGACGAGCCCGTAGCCGTCGACGTGCCGCTGGCGGCCGTGGTAGGCGAAGGTGACCGGCGCCCGGTCCCGGATCGCCTGCTGGAGCAGCCCGAGGGCCGGTAGTGACGGCAGTATGGCGACGGGCGCCACGATGCTGCGCGGCCGGTCCGTGCCGAGCTTGTGCACGGCCTCGTGGCCGACACCGCCCTCTAAGCGCACAGCGACCAGCGCGAACGACAGCGCGGCGGCCTCCTGTGGGGTCAATCCCAGGTCGGGCAGGTAGTACTGCTCGGGCAAGATCCGGTACCCCACCTGGTCGTCGCCGCCGATGCGTTCGACCGAGATCGGTATCCCGTTGTCGCGCAGCGTGCGTTTGTCGCGTTCAAACGCCTGGCGGAGCGCCCCGGGGGCGGTCGGATAGCCGCCGACGACGATGCCGATCTCCCGCAGCGGCAGCGGGTGGGAGGCGTTCAACAGGGCCAGGACAAGGTTCGTGATCCGCTCGAGCCTGCTCAACCTCGTCGACATGCGAGCAATCTAAGCCCGGGCCCGGCTGGAGAGATACCGGCGGGCGACGGGCGGGCCGCGCTCAGACCGACGGCAGGAACCGCGTGAACCGCAGCGGCGGTCTCCTCAAGACGAAGGTGACGAGGACGCGGACGTCGCGGACGCGCACGATGACGATCGCAAGCGGGTCGCCGTGCTGGTTCGGCGGCCAGCCGAGCGCCACATCATTGGTCGAGAACCTCCCGTGGTAGGCCACGGCGCAGATCGCGCTGTGTTCGTGCCGCAGCACAGCTGGAATGGCGACTCTGTTCTTCGGGCCCGTCTTCATCTCACGTAGGGCCGCCGTCAGGTCCTTCGTGCTCAGGTACCGGACCCCGGCAAAATGTCCCTCCTCGTTCACGGCTGCGTGGGCGACCGCGAGGGTACGGAAGCACGGGCTCTCGTGGGGACCGAGGGCGTTGCGAGCCGAGGTGCACGCCGCGAACCCGAGCGAAGCGGCCACAAGGCCAAGCACTGCCGTCCCGAAACGTGCGGCCTCAGCGAACCGGACGTTGTTCGCGCTCATTTTTCCACCTTCCCAGGCGCGCCCGGTGCATCGACCACCGTCGCGCCCTCCCGCGAATCTGACAAGGGCACCCTTGACCCGGGCGGCTTCGCCGTCTGACCGGGCGCGGGAACTCCGCTGCGTCGGCGCGCGAGCCCGAGCCCCGCCCAGGCCGTCCAGCCGAGCGGCAGGAAACCCCAGAAGCTGATGATCCGATAGGTGAGGACGGCAGCCACCGTCGACAGCTCCGCCCCGCCGAAAGCGACGAGGGCGATCGTGATGCTGCCCTCGACGACACCGAGCCCGCCGGGGGTGATCGGCAGGTTGGCCGCGAGCTGACCGGCGCCGTAGGCGAGGAGCAGTCCCCGCCACGGCACCGCGCCGCCGACGGCGAGGAAACCGCAGGCCAGGCAGCCGCAGTCGAACATCCAGTTGCCGAGCGCCGCGCCCAGGCTGACGACGAGGTCCCGCCAGCTGAGGCGGAACGCCTCGACCCGCGCCACCCAGCCCTCGACGACGACGACGCCGGAACGCCGCGGCCGCCCGAACAGACGCCGCGACACCTCCAAGGCGCGAACCACGAGACGCGCCAGCCAGCGGCGTTGGAAGACGACGGCGTCGGCCACGATCGAGATCGCGAACACGCCGAGAACGACACCGACCAGGTCATACGACGCGCTCTCGCTCGCCGCGAGGGCGACACCCACGGTCGCGACCAGGCCGAGCGCCACGGCGGCGCAAACGAACGTGGCGAGCAGCGTCCAGACGGCGAGGGTTTCGTCCGCGCCCTTGCGCCGATAGAAACGGAATACGTAGACGCTCGCGAACGCCGTGCCACCGGGAAGCGAATTCGAGATCGCCGCCGACGCGGCGCTCAACGCGGTCATGAAGCCGACACCGGTCGACACCCCGCCGGCTTGGAGAAGACGCCGCTGCAACACGGCGAACGAGACGTACGACGCGACCTCGCAGACGACCGCGGCTACGAGCCAGCCCGTGCTGAGATGGGTGAGCTCAGACGAAGCACCGATGAGCTCGCCGCGCTGGCCGTTGAGGGCCCAGAGCGCGAGCGCGGCGAGACCGAGCCCGACGACGAGACGCAGAATGTGCCACCAGCGCGTCCGCGAGACGCGACGTAGTTGCGCGCTCCACGTCACGCCGAAGCGTACCGTGGAGGCTTCGTGTGGCCGCGATGATTCGGTCGCGGCCACGGATTTGCCCCTTCCCGACCACGGAGCCGTGGACCCGGACGCCGGCGCCACGCTCGACGAGTCCACCTGCGTCGCCGTCTAAGCCACGGACTTAACGGCGAACCAGTCCGAGGGGAGTCCGAGGGCCGCGGCGAACTCCCAGCCGGTGACGGTCTTCGACGACCTCACGCCGGAGACGACGATGTCCTCGACCCGGCCGCCAAGTGTGCCGCGGCGGTTGCGCGCGACGACGGTGATCCCGACGAGGCGTCCGAGACCACGGAACCGTCGGCGGACGGCAGAGGCGGAGACCGTGAGGTGCCAGGTGTGGTTCGGGTTGCACTCGAGCGGGTTGCCCGCGACAACGCAGGCGTCACCGAGGTCCCGGACCGCCGGGAACGCACTCCGCGCCGTCCAGCCACCCGACGACGCGGAGTACGAGGTCAGCGCGACCTGGCCGGAGGAGCGCTCGACGCGGACGGCACCGGAGGTGTACGTCACGGCCGCGTCGGTAAGCGGTGACTCGAAGTTCTCGCCGACGTAGGCCTCGCAAACCGTGTCGCAGATGCTCGCGTACCCTTCCCAGCCACCCGCCTCCATGTACGCCACGGCGTACGAGCGGGAGGCGACAGCCTGCACCTCGAGCGCCTGGAAGCCCCAGGGGTGGCCCTGCGGAGCGCCGGGCGTGGCTCCCGCGCTGCCCCACGACGGCGATTCCTCGGCGGGGACGACACCATCGAGATAGGACTGCAACGGCAGGACGTTGAGCGTCCGCTCGTATCCCGATCGATCGTAGGCTTCGACGTCTCCACGGACGACCTCGTCGACACCGTCGTGGCGGCAGAGCGTGAGGAGTGACGCCGGCGGCGCGTTCGGACTCGCGCTCGCCGGGTGGACCGAGGGATCGATAAGACCGGTCGCGATCGGCACCGACCTGCCCGCCGTTGCCCGGGCCGACGTGCACGAGGTCGACTCGTACACGTCCCAGGTCCCGGCGCCGGTGAGCCGGAGATCGACCGCCATGCCGGCTTGAACCGTGATCACCCCGGGCGGGAGCGTCGTCGTGGTTGTCGAGGAAGGCGGCGCCACGATTGAGGGCCGCAGAGAGATCCTCGGGTTCGTCGTCGCCGGTGGTGACGTCGTCGTCGTCGTCGACGTGGTGGACGTCGTGGTCGACGTGGTCGACGTGGTCGACGTGGTCGACGTGGTCGACGTGGTCGACGTGGTCGACGT
>JBEKLG010000059.1:0-10117 GCA_050010315.1 Acidimicrobiales bacterium | reverse complement strand
CGCCAGCTTCGGGCACTGGTCCCCGCTCCGCAGGTCGTCGCTATGTCCCGCGTCGCCGACGATGATCTCGTCTCCGACGCCCTGCACGCCGGCGCCGCGGGTTACCTGGACAAGAACTTCGATACCGATACCGACGCAGAACACCTTGGCCGGATAATAATTGCCGCCGCCCGGGGCAATGCTGTGCTCTCCGGCCCAGGTGCCGATTGGCTACGCGTGGGGCGCGACTCCCACGGGCATTCGACGCTGACCGAGCGTGAAAAGCAAGTAAGACGTTTGGTTGAACGGGGTTTGCCTGACAAGCGGATCGCCGCTGACCTGCGGATTTCTGTCAAGACGGTCGAGAAGCACGTTAGTGCGATCCTTCACAAGACCGGCGCCCTCAATCGCACGGAGCTAGCGGCACGTGCCGGCAGAGGCCACGTAAGCCCCGAGCACGAACTGCGGCAGGCCGCCACGGGTGCCGCCCTTGCGGACATGACCGGAGTGCTCGATGGCGAACCCGAGGGGAACATGGTAAAGCCGGCGCACTCGGTCCAGGTCGGGCGCGTGGACGCTGCTGGGTAACCTCACCCGGTCTCAGCGTCAGCAAAGAACTCGAGGCCACCGATGCGCAGCAAGCTCCCCCCGGTGTTGAACTCTGCGTGGCGATGAGCGTGCACTAGGGAGTAACCGGCCGCCCCAGCGGGTGCCACAAGGGGTTTGGACACCGCAATATGGTTCACTTCCAGAGTGTTCGCCATAGCCACGAGGCGGAGCGCGCCGACATTTGTACCTGTGAGGGAGAACATCGCCAGCGATAGGGCCTCGAGGTCGCTGCGAGCGACGAAGGGCAGTTTTGCACCAGCCAGGGACTTCGAGGCCGCGGCATTCGCGTACGTGGCAGTCCAGTCGATCTTGGAGCGTAGGCGCTCGGTCACGATGTCTGCTTGCCCTACGCCCATCGCGTTGCCCCCGGAGTTCTCGGTAAGGTCGAGCACCGCCAAGCGGCCCACGCCGATCCCGGCAGGCAACTCCTTACCGGCGAAGCGGCCCGTCACGTTCGGATCCATGCCGGCACCGGAGATCATCTTGCCGATCTCGCGTAATATCAAGACGTCTACTTCCTCAAAAGGCAGCCGCGCAAAGTACCCCCATGCCTCCAAGAGAAGGGCTTGGTCGCGCTCCAGGAGCAACTCCCCAGGCACCACCTCCACACGCCGAACGCGATGCCACGCGTCCTCCAGAAGGGCCACGCCGAAAGGCACCCAAAGGCTCGCGAGAACGACGCGGGAGGCTTCGGGCAGCACTTCGCTGAAAGCTTCGAAGCCGGCACTGTGCAAGCTCGATGCTCCGGCTTCTTTGCCCAGGCCGATTGTCAACATCTTCGTGAGCCCGCTTTCGATCGGCGCACGGAAGTCCGAGTGAGGCTTAACCCTGTTGACCAGCACGACCCCATCGCAAGCGAGGGCGGCATGAGCCAGGTAAACGGGCTTCCCGCTGGCCAACTTACCGACCTCTACCACCTCCATGGATGCGTCAATGGGGACGCCGAGGGAACCTTCGTTGATACCGAGCTCGTGGAGCACGTTGCGCTGGCCGGCTGGCGTTGCCCCGCCATGCGAGCCCATCGCTGGTATGAGCACAGCTGACACGCCACGGCGTTGAAGCGCTTGGACGACCTCTGCGACCACATCGCCGACGCGGGCGATGCCACGGCTGCCCACGGCTACGCCCACCCGGCTGCCGGGCTGGACCCTCTCCTCAACGAGCTGGGCCAAGTCCCGGCGCAGGCCGACAGCCTCAAAACCTTGTTCCGGGGCGGCCCGGGAAAGTTCGAACCACTCCAATTGCTCGACGCGCGCCCCAGACCCTGCCAGTTGAACCTCCGAGCTCATCGGTCCCGCCTGTCCCGTCAGGTACGCGGCACGAGGCCAACCGGCCGCAATGGCGAGCCTGACCCGCCTCTAGTCCTCAGGGGCAGGGCGAGGAAGTAAAACGACGCAGGCACGGCGGCGAGGTTCTGGAGCCCCTCGATGATGAGAATGCTGTCGGGGAGGAAGTACTTGCTATGACCGAAATCGGAGACAACGACCCCGTCGACCTGAGCGAGGTCGACTGAGACCGTGTCGCCACCGACGGCCTTCACGCGTCGCTTGGCGAGCCAGGCGCATAGGTCCTCCGCAAAACCGGGGTTGTTGCTCCCCCACCAACCATCGGGGCGCTCGGCGCTGCCGCCAGGCAAGTTCTTGTCCCAGCCAAACTCGACTATGGCGATGTCGCCCGCGTCGATCGAGATGCCGGCAGCGCCCGCGGCCTGCTCGAACCGAGCGAGGGTCAGGAGCTCGCCCGGTCCCAGGTCCAGCTGCGAGACGTCCACCTTCTTGGCCGGGCCCATGACACAATCGGGGGGGAAGGTGTCCATCGTCTTGTCGGCCATTGCCCTGATGTAATGCGCTGGTACGTCGACGTGGCAACCGACGTGCTCGGGCAGGACAAGAGTCTGCAGGAAGTAGCCGTTCTGTTCAAAGTTGCGCGAGTCGTCGATGATCGCGAGGTCTGGGTGCGTGGACCAGCGGGGCATGTTAGGGAAGAGGAGAGGAGCAAGGTCGACCACGTCGCAGCCCGCGATCAGAGTGGCAAGCTGAGAGGTCGACGAGCCAGCCGTCTCGGTGGCAAGTCGAGTCTGGGACATGAAGGCCTCCATGCTGTTGTGAGACCCAGCGGGTTTGGGCCAGTTTGCTGGGATCGGTTTTGTGCCGGGTTTCACTTGTATTTTACTGCGAGCGTGGCGCGGGCTCCACTTCTCGTTCCGGCGGTGGCGTAACTTCTTGTTCTCCAAAGCCCTCGCCGGCAGTCCCGTGCGGCCCGCGCACCCCTGTTCGCGAAGAGGGGACGGCGACCACGCGCTGACCGGGCGCGTGTACCTCTTCGCCTGAGCGAGCACCTTGTGACAACGGACGGCCATGGTCTTCGGTACCAGCCGGTCGCACCTTGGTCCCGTTTGCGAAGATGGCGAGAATCGTCCCCATGCGACCGAGCCTCGTCGGACCGCGGGACCGGCGTCCTCTGTGGGCCCAGCGGGCGCCCCGGGATGAACACCCAGCCCGCGCGCCGCTTTGAGCGGGTGTGCACTCGTCTTTACGTCCAGTTGGATGCTGTCGGTTCTCTGTCCCGAACTGACTAGGCTTCCCAGTCCAGAGCCGGCTAAAACGCAAGGTGCAGATTAGAGCTGACGCTCAAGGACAGGAGGCAGGAATGACTACAAGTTTGACGCGGCTCATAGAAGACACGAACGCGCTAGAGCGGATGGCCACTGGGTTCGACTTCACTGAGGGACCGGCGTGGTCGGATGAAGGAGAGTTCCTGGTTTTCAGTGATATTCACGGTAATGCCATGTGGCGTTGGGACGCAACCACCGGCGTCCAGAGGTACCGGAGCCCAAGCAACATGGCTAATGGCAGTACCTTCGACCCCATGGGCCGGTTGATCACTTGCGAGCACGCCACAAGCCGGGTAGTACGCGAAGAGGGCGGTGAGCTAAGGGTTCTTGCAGATCACTTCGATGGCCGAGAACTGAACAGTCCCAACGACGTAGTGGTCGGGCCCGATGGCAACATTTACTTCACCGACCCGACGTTCGGGCGCCAAGAATATTTCGGCGTGCCTCGAGAGCCTGGTCAGCCGTTTCGCGGGGTATACCGGATCCGGGCTACGGGCGAGATCGAGCTCCTTGCAAACGATTTCGAGGAGCCAAACGGCCTCTGCTTTTCCCTCGACGGCAAGGTGCTGTTCGTCAACGACAGCCCGCGAATGCATATCAGAGCCTTCAGGTTAGGGCAGGACGGCTCGTTGAGCGGCGGCGAAATCTGGGCTGAGGTTACCGGGGACGGTGACGGCGTGCCTGACGGGATGAAGATCGACATGGAGGGCAATATCTATTGCACAGGTCCGGGAGGGTTTCACGTTTTCGACCCCACCGGAACCCATCTCGGGTCGGTCCAAACACCGGAGGTGGTCGGCAACCTGGCCTGGGGAGAGAGCACGCGGCTGAGCTTGTTTGTGTGTGCGTCGACGTCCCTGTACCGCATCAATACCCGCGTCCCCGGGTACCGGGCATATTGAAATAGGCCAATGTGTCGCAGCGGGGCGGACCGCTCGCGGCCGAGGACCAGGACGAAGCCGGCGAGCACGGTGAGATGCGGGGGGCGACGAGACCGGCGTGCAGCCCGCTCGGCCAGCGGACGTCTGAGATAGGACTCGCCCCTGGGTGCCAGGGGACTAGCTTGAAAGGTGCACGGTCGTGATTCGGCCTTCTGTCAGAGCAGAAATGCGGCGCTACGCGGCCAAGTGGGGGGGAACGGCCTCGCATTGATGCGGCACGGTGAGTCCGCGATTGGAGCCCGCAGTGTGCGAGAAGACGGAGCCGGTAGTGCTGGAAGTTCGTGAAGCCGCAACCGGCGCGCGTGATCTTCTTGATAAGCAGGTTCATCGCTTCCGTAGATCCATTGCTGTCGCCGGTGCGGTGATGGTTCAGGATCTCACTTCGCCAGCGACGAAGAGTTCCGCGGAGGCGCCGCAGCTCGGGGACTTCCGATGTTGAGCACTCTTCGAGCACGGCATCCAACACGATGCCCGCCTCACCCGGATCGTCGACGGCATATACCTCCCGCAGGTGCTCCTTGGCGAGCCAGCTGGCGAGCACCTCGTCTCGTGGGTCACCAGCGGCGAGCGCGGTGTCAAGACGCACTCGGGCCCGCGCGGTCAGGCGCTCGTCCGCGGTGAGGAGGATCTTGCGGATGTCGTAGAGGGGATCACCCTTGCGTCCGCGGTGTCCGGTCAGGGCGTTCTGGGTGCGCCGGCGCACCTCGTCGATGGCCCGGTTGGCGAGGAGCACGACATGGAACGGATCGGCCACGACGAGCACGTGATCGAGCGACGGCGACAGGCCGTTGCGGTAGGCCTCGAGCGGGTCGATGGTGACGACCCCGACACCGCTCGGCCAGTCAGTCGGCCGGGCGGCCAACCAGTCGGCTAGAAGCTTCGCCGAGCGACCCTCGATCACCTCGAGGAGGATGCCCCGGCGCAGATCGACCATCCCGGTGGCATAGATGCGCCGGTGGTCCTTGGTCACGGCCAAGAACCGGGTCTCGTCGACGCCCATGGCACAGACACCTTCGATGCGCCCGGGGTGGTCCTCGATGCGCTCGGCGACCTCGGCCTCGAAGGCGTCCTAGACACTCGACCACGAGACGGCGAAGCTCCTCGCCACCTCGGCCAGCGAAGGCGCCTCCTCGCCGATGCACCGGGCGATCTCGGCACGGACCCGGTCGGTGAGTACGGCCCGTGGCTCGATGCCCGCCACCTGTTCGGTCCAGGTCTTGGCCGGACAGTCCGGGTCCTTGCAGCACCACCGACGCTTGTTCCAGACAAGCACCGTCGGGCGACCCGAGACCTCGAGGTCGCGGAGCAAGCTGGTGTGTGTGCCTGCCCTTGAACTCCGCCCTCATCCCGCAGGCGGGACAACCCACAGGACGTGTCTCGGTCTCAACCAAGACGAGCAGCTCACCTTCCTCTTCGGTCACCGCCTTCACGACGAGATCGTCCATGCCCATGAGCACGCACGCAGAGTCGCTACGGTCTGTCATCGTCAGGGGTCTCCTTCGTTCTCGCAGCTTTCGTCAGCCGCAAGAATGGCGAGGCCCCTGACCGCGCCGGTGGATACCTATCGGAGCGCGGTCAGTTGTTCACGCGCCCCAGTTGATTGAGAAGAGCCACATTTGGCGAGCGCCTGAAGCTGTTCGCGGCGAATGACCTAGTCAGCAGGGTGGGCGGACATCGAACGACGTCGAATGAAGGGTTCACCCGCTGAAGTCCTGCCAGGGCTTGGAAGCGCCGGACGCCAACCGCAGCGTGGAGCTTGCAACCAGCCTCGTCGTGCGTGAGAGCACCGCCCCTCTTCGCGCCTAGCAAGCCAGCGCCTACCGGAGGATGCCCCTGCGGGTCATTGCCTCGACCGCGAGCGCCCGGTCCACCTCCTCGCCGCTGAGCAGGCCGCGCCGGAGCACGACCGTGCACAGGTCCTTGCCTTCCGTTAAGGCCTCTTCACGACCTTGGCTGTCTCCTCGTAGCCGATGTAGGGATTGAGGGCGGTGGCGATGGCCGGGGAAGAGAGGGCGTAGCCCCGGCAACGCCGGGCGTCGGCTTCGAGGCCGGAGACGCAGCGGTCGGCGAACAAGCGGCTTACGCTGGCGAGGAGCCCCACGGATTCCAGGAGATTGCGGGCGATGACAGGCAGCATCACGTTGAGCTCGAAATTGCCGGCAGCACCGGCAAATGCAATGGAAGCGTCGTTGCCGATGACCTGGGCCACCACCTGGGAGACGGACTCGGGGATTACCGGCTTGGCTTTCCCAGGCATCATGGAGCTGCCCGGCTGGAGATCTGGCACCCGTATTTCGGTGAGCCGGGCGCGGAGGCCGCTCCCCGAACCTCTACGAGGCTGTCATCTCCCCTGACGGCGACCAGGTGAGGATTGGCCCCCAGGCGCTCTCGCTTCCTGAAGCCCTCTTGGCGGTCCGGCCGGCGCTGCGCACCTACCCGAACCGCAAGGTGATCGTGGGGATCCGCTCGAAGGTCTCGCCGATGCCTCCCTCGGACCGGCACCAGCGACCGGCACGACGCTCACCGCCGACGTGGAGCTGGTCGAGGCATTGGGCAACGAGTTGCAGGTCCACTTCCTGATCAATGCCACCCGCGCCCGCTCGAAGGAGGCCGTGGCCGCGTCCGAGACCGAGGACCTGGGAGGGGTTTCGACCCTCCAGCCCGCGGGCGCCAAGTCTGAAGGGGTGGCGCGCGTAGCGCCTCGTACTTCGCTCGAGGCCGGGTCACGGGCCACATTCGCCGTGGACACGGAGAGGCTTCACTTCTTTGACCACGACAACGGGTCGGCAATCTGGCACTGACGCAGGCTTAGCCTGGGTTGACCTGTGACGCCGGCCTTTGAGGAAGCCGAACTTGTAGCCGACCCAGCCTGATACCAGCGCCAGGACGACGTACTCGCCGATACGACCGGCGGGCCGCCGTTGCGGGAACAGACGACTCCGGGCCGAACAGCTCTCGTCCCGGGCGCCTCAGGTCCGCCTCTTCGCCCTCGATCCGTAGCGGCGCTCGAAGCGTTCGACGCGACGACCGGTGTCGACGAGCTTCTGCTTGCCGGTATAGAAGGGATGGCACTCGTTGCACAGCTCGACGTGGAGCTCAGCCTTGGTCGAACGCGTCGTGAAGGTGTTCCCGCAGGAGCACCGCACCGTCGTCGTGACGTAGTTCGGGTGGATCTCGGCCTTCATGGTCCCTCAATCTAGCGGCGGTTCGGTCCGCCACCGGGTCGATCAGGCGTTCGATTGCGGCGCCTTGGCTATCTCGGCAAGGAACTCTTCGTTCGACGCCGTCGTGCGGATCTTGTCCATCAGCAGCTCGAGGCCGGCCGCAGAGTTGCCCTCGCTGCTCAACGCGTTGAGGACGCGGCGCAACTTCCAGACCTGCGGGAGCTCGTCGCGGTCGAACAGGAGCTCCTCGTGACGGGTCGAGCTGGCGTTAACGTCGATCGCCGGGTAAATCCGCCGCTCGGCAAGACGCCGGTCGAGGCGGAGCTCCATGTTCCCCGTCCCCTTGAACTCCTCGAAGATCACCTCGTCCATCTTCGAGCCCGTCTCGACAAGCGCCGTCGCAAGGATCGTGAGCGAGCCGCCTTCTTCGACGTTACGGGCCGCACCGAAGAAACGCTTCGGCGGGTAGAGCGCTCCGGAGTCGACACCACCGGACATGATCCTGCCGGTTGCAGGCTGCGCGAGGTTGTAGGCGCGGGCGAGGCGGGTGATCCCATCAAGCAAGATCACGACGTCCCTTCCCAGCTCGACAAGCCGCTTTGCCCGTTCGATCGTCAGCTCGGCGACCGCGGTGTGCTCGTCGGCGGGCCGGTCGAACGTCGAGGCGATCACCTCGCCTCGCACCGTCCGGCGCATGTCGGTGACCTCCTCGGGGCGTTCGGCGATGAGCAGCACGATGAGGTGCACATCCGGGTCGTTCGCCTCGATCGAGTGGGCGATCTGTTTCATCACGTACGTCTTGCCAGCCTTGGGAGGTGAGACGATCATCCCCCGCTGGCCGCGTCCGATCGGCGAGACGAGGTCGACGATCCGTGCGGTGACGTTCTTCGGGTCGCCGGTCAGCTCGAGATGGAGCTGGCTGTCCGGGAACAGCGGCGTGAGGTCCTCGAAACGGGGCCGCTGCCTGGCCTCGTCCGGGGTAAGGCCGGAAACCGAATCGACGCGGATGAGCGCCGGGTACTTCTCGCTCGGTCCGGCCGGCCGGCACGCACCCTCGATCGCGTCGCCGCGGCGCAGCGCCAGGCGGCGCGCCTGGCTCACCGAGACGTAAACGTCACGCGTGCTCGGCAGGTATCCGCCCGTGCGCAGGAAGCCGTAACCCTCGTCACGGAGATCGAGCAGACCCTTCACCGGAACGAGCTCGCCCTGCCACGGCACCTCCTGGCCCTGTTGGACGTCGCCGCGTTCGCGGCCGCGGCGCCGGCGACTGCGCCGGTTCGCCGTGTCGACGTGGCCGTCGCCCTGTTGACGGGCGTCGCGGTTCGTCCCGCCACGCGGCGGACGGCGGTCGTTCGGGCGGGGGCGCAGGTCATCGACGTCCTCGTCGCCCGTCGCGGGGCCCGCCCCTGCGTCGGCGAACCGGGGCGCCTGGCGCTGCGTGGCGACCTCGCCGTCAACCGGGAGCTCGCCGTCGGGCGAGAGATCGGCGACGCGGACATCTCCGACGGGACTGGCGACCGCCACTTCGCTCGCGGCCTTCTTCCCGAAAGTCGCGCCGATGACCGCAGCGGGCTCCTCACCCGGGGTAGCGGCGCCGTCGAACGGGGTCAGGGACGCGTCCGGCGCTGCGCCGTCTCCGTTTGTCTCGCCGTCGGCAACGACGTCGACACCCGTCGCCTCAAGGATGAGGTCGATGATCTCGGCCTTCCTCGATCGCGGCGCGGGTGTCAGCGCCATCGCCGACGCGATCGCGTGGAGCTCATCGCGTTCTTTACGTTCGAGGATTGAGCGCTCGAGCTGCTGTTCGGGCATCGGCTCTGCTCCTGATCTGTCGTGAATCTGCGACCCCCATAAGGATCCCCACCTCGCCCAGCCGACCCGATCACGGCGGCCGGCAGGTCGGTGCGCCGCGGTCAGCGAATCCCGCTCAGTTCCGAATCGGACTTCAAGCTGTCGACGAGAAGAAGGAAACGCCGACACCTTCCCAAGATGTTCGACGAACGATTCGCACAAGAACCACGGGATGCGATCTCGACAGGTACGGGATCTCCTGTCACCGGCTGGAGGGAATCGGCTTGCGCGCGAAACCACCTCGGACGAGCTGGTAACACCAACAGTGTAACGGCTCCCGGGCACGGCGGCAACGAGGTCTGCGCCTCGGGCCCGAGAAAGCGGACTCGCCTTGGCTCGAGCCGCCAGGTTACGAGGCCGGCTGGCGTCGCCTGCCGCCGACGACCGGCGGCAATTTCAGCGCGCCGAGAACCGAGTCGAGCGCCGCCTCGACCACCTCGGGGGGGCGTGCGCTGGCGAGCGCGACGTCGGGGTCTTTCAGGCCGTTCCCCGTGAGGACGCAGACGACCTTGGAGTCCGCCGGCACGCCTGCTTTCAGGAGGCCGGCGACCGCAGCCGCCGAGGCGGGCTCGCAGAAGACCGACTCCTCTTCGGCGAGGAGACGGTAGGCGTCGAGGATCTCGTCGTCGGTCACCGCGGCGATGGCGCCGCCCGACTCGGCTACGACCGTCAAAGCACCGGACCACGACGCTGGGTTGCCGATCCGGATCGCCGTCGCGACCGTCTCGGGCCTGTCGATGCGGCGACCCTCGACGATCGGCGCCGCCCCCGCAGCCTGGAACCCAAGCATCCGGGGCAGCCGGGTCGACCTTCCGGCGGCCCGGTACTCGCGATAGCCGCGCCAGTGAGCCGTGATGTTCCCGGCGTTGCCGACCGGGATGCACTGGACGTCGGGCGCGTCGCCGAGCGCGTCGACGATCTCGAAGGCGGCGGTCTTCTGGCCCTCGATCCGCAAAGGG
>JBEKLG010000058.1:0-10662 GCA_050010315.1 Acidimicrobiales bacterium | reverse complement strand
CACTCGGCGCGACCGCATTCGTGATGTCAACCGCTGTTGGCGTGGCAGCGTCTGCAGCCGCGACGACGAGCTCCGTACTGAAGGCCGCGAAGGCGGCAATGGCGAAACAGACGGGCGTTCACGTGGTGGACTCCGTGAAATCCGGTTCCGTCTCGCAGCTCATGATCGCCGATTTCGGCACGAAGAGTGGTGAGGAGACCTTGTCAGAGGGCAAGGAGAGGCTCACCGTTAAGCTGACCCCGACCTACGCCTACTTCAGCGGGAACTCCTCCGGACTAACGGCCACCGGTCTGACCGCGGCACAGGCGAAGAAGGTCGGCAAGGACTGGATCTCTATGAAGGCCGGTACGAGCGAGTACGCCTCAATCAAGTCCGACCTCACGGTTTCTGCGCTCGCGGTCTTGCTCCCGGCGACCAAGGGTACGACCTTGTCCACAACCGTCACCGCTGGCGTTCACCTGTCAACCGTCACCGATGGCGTTCACCTGTACGTCCTGAAATGGACGACCGCGGCTACGAGTTCCACGTCGAAGCTGTCGAACACGATGACCATCTCGGCCGTGGGAGCGACCCTGCCAGTCGAGGTAATCACGACCGCCCCAAGCGGCTCTGCTACGACAAAGTTCTCGAAGTGGGGCGAGCACGTCGCCGTGAGCACGCCGCCGGCCGCCTCAACGATCTCCTACGCCAAGGCCACGAGCTGAAAGCTGCCCAGCCGTAGGGACTGAGACCCGCACGGTGGCTGTTCAGGCGTTCGACAACCGCAGCGCCGGACTCGCTACATAGACGGTCGGTTGGCGATGTGATCAGCTTCTTGGCACGGTCTACTCGTTCTCTGGCACGGACTCGCTCGCCAGGATCGCAGTGCCAACGAGGCCGGAGCGAGCTGCTCGTGGTTGAAGATCACAGTCGCGATCTCGCCCTGGTTCGGTGGATATCAAGGAACACTGGCTTGGCCGAAAAGATCGACGACGCCAGAGGAACAACTCAATGAGTGACCCATGCGAAGGAGACGAGAGCACCACCGATTCGCTGTACCGAACGCGCGCCCCCTAAGGCTCAGCTGAGACGCGGGCTTGGCCTGCCCCCGACAGCCGGTTAGGTCCCGGCCCACGGCTCAAGCCGCCAGTCGGAGATCGTGAACATCGGTTCTCCGACGCGAAACCCCCACGCCCAGGTAGTGGCGACATTAAGAACTTGTCGCTGACCCGAAGAGCAAGCGGAACAACAGCCGCCTAGCTGTCGTCGCCCGTCCGCCGGTCGCCCGCAGTCGTTCGAGCACATTGGCGACGGATTCATCGAGCGCCGCATCGCCGCTTGTCTCGCGGCCTGATGCCGGCAGCGGGGCGTGGGGTGCGAAGGATCGCTGGCCGGGCACGGGATCGTCGGTCCGGTTCAGGTCCGCCGGGTCGATGACGTGACGACCCCGCGGGTGCGTGTCGTCGACCCGGCGACACGCACGGCCTGAGGTCCGGGAACCGTTCCCGGGGTGTGAGGCATCCACGCTTCGGGGTCGGCGGTGATGAGCCGGACGGTGAGCGGGATGTTGCGTGTGGCGATGTCGGCCACCGAGACGGACTCGAGAATCGAACGGATGTGTTCGCGAACGGCGATCCAGACCTCGACGAGTGGTTCGGCCGATCCCTTGTAGTCGAGCTGGTCGGGGCGGACGTCACCAACCTGGGCGAGAGGTCCCTCGACGGCGCGCACGATGTCCGCCAGGCTGATCTCGCTCGCGGCACGTCCCAGTCGGAAACCACCCTCGTTGCCGCGCTGACTGGCGACGATGCCGGCACTTTTCAGCTCGAACAGGATGTTCAACAAGAACTTCCCGGGGATGTCCTGTGCGGCTGCGAGGGTCTCCGCCTTCACCGGCCACGAGTCTTCGAGCGTGGCGAGCTCGACGACAGCCCGGATCGCGTAGTCTGCCTTCGAAGATATCCTCACGTCTTTATCTTGACGCTTTCGTGACGATGCCACACGCGCCGCTGCCGAAACGGCAACTCGCGACTGTTTCGCCAGGTCAGCTCGTCTTCGTCACCTTTGCCGCGGTGCCGTAGGCGCAGATCTCAGTCCAGACGCCACCCATCTCGGAGGTGTCGAACCGCATCGCCAGGACGGCGTTGGCGCCGCGCGCGCTCGCCGCCTCAGCCATGCGGTCGATGACCTCCTGGCGGCTGTTCTCGAGGTTCTTCGTCATCCCCCTCAGCTCGCCGCCGACGAGTGACTTCAAACCCGCCCCCATCTGGGAAAACGCGTTGCGCGAGCGGACCGTGAGGCCGAACACCTCGCCGAGGACCTCGTTGACCTCGTAGCCCGGAGCATCATTGGTCGTTGCGATCAGCATGTCCACACCCTCTCGTCGAGATCTGGCCGTGACCCGCCCATATTGGCTCGAAGACCGCGCCTTCGCGCATCGGCGTGGTCATTTGACGCGGCCAAGGGCCGTCGCCTCGCTCACCGCCTAGTGGCGGGCCGGCGTGAAGATGTAGGTGAGGAGCGGCTGCGGCGGCGTGATCGAACCGATGACCTTCGAGCCGACCTTGACGGCAAGCGCCGAGGCGTGGGCGTCGAGTACGACCGAGGCCGGCCCGTCGAGCTTGATCACGACCGGGCTCTGTTGTGGGGTGATCGTCGCCGCGAACAGGTAGGCGACGGCCGTGGGCGGGGACTTCACCAGTGTGTAGCAGCGATTGTTCGTGTAGATCGCGATGGAGAACTTCGCTGAGGTGGGAACCGAATAGGTCGTGGCGGACTTCGTGGTCGAAACGAGGGCGAGCTTCCCGAGCCCGGTTGGCGGCTGGCTCGTCGACGATCCCGTTGGTGACGACGTCGAAGGGGTTGAGCCGTGGCCGGAATTCGCCTTTGTCGCTGTGGTCGAGTTGCGCAGGAAGCCGACCCAGCTCGGATGGAAGTGCTCGACGGCGAGCCCGACGAGGCCGATGACGAAGAGGACGAAGAGGACCCAGACCGCGACCCGCAGGCCCCACGGCGCCGGCAGCCGCCGCTCGATGTCCGGGTGCCAGCCGTCGCCCCTGGGGAACTGTGGGCCTGGAGCCGGGGCGACGCGCGGAATCTCTGCCGTCGTGATCGTCGACTCCGGTTCGGGCCTCGCTGGTGCCGCGGCACGTCGGTTGACCCGCGTCGACTTCCCGCTTTCTCCCGCGTCGTCTCCTGTGGTCACCGCATCCCCCGGATCGCGCGGCACATCGCCGATTGAGGAGACGGTACCGCGCGGAACCGCCTTCGGGCGCAGGTCAGCGTGCCCCACCGCTCGGGATCCAAGCGGCGCCGACGACCCCACCCCCGGTGTGGACCTGCATCGCGGCACTGAACCCGCTGACGAAGTCGACACCCCCGAGCAGTTCGCTGAGTTGCTTCGCCAGGAGCGGGGCGTTGGCGTGGAAGACTGCCGAGCGTTCGGCCCCCTGGGGCGCGCTCGACAGATACGCGGCGCGAATCATCCCGAGTGCGTCCTCCGCCGTTGCCGCCGTCCCGAGCGGTTCGACGGTGCCGTCGCGCATCCGGAAGATGCTGCGCACCCCGCTCGGATCGAGCTCCCCCAGGACGTCGTCGGGGACCGGTCCGCTCCGTCGGAGCGGTTCCAAGGTTGCGAGCGAGGCAACGAGCTCGACACGGCGGGAGGCTTCCGTAACGACGCGGACGACCTCTTCGATCTTGGCCCCGTTTGCCGCCGCCTCGGCGCCGGCGAGGACGACAAGCGCCTGGCCAGCGGCCGCCGTTCTGGCATCGACGAGAACAACAGGCCGGGTCGCGAATTCCGCGGCGAGCGCGGCGTTGCGGTACATCGTCGCGAACTCGATTGCCGGGGTGATGACGACTGCAGCGTTGAAATCCGGGGACTCGATGGCCTGCAGGTACTCTGTCACGAAGGGGTGGTTCGCCCCGGCGAGCTCTTCTCGGGCGAGCGCCTCGGGCAGGAGCATGTCCCCGCCGTCGGGTGGATCGATGCTGGCGACGCCGTCCTCGGGTAAGAAGACACTGATGGGGAGCACGCAGAGGCCGAATCTGGCGATGAGCTCCGTTGGCACGCGGGCGCTGGAGTCGGTGATGACTCGCACGTGGCCCACGGCCCGGACGTTACCGTCCAGAACCCTGAGCGGGGGAGGAGGCCGATGAGAGCGCCCGCGGCCGAAGCCCGGACGACCCCCGTGGTCACGGTCCCACGCCAGTTCACGATGTCCGAACTCGTTGAGCGGACCGGTGTCGTCGCCGCGACCGTGCGCTACTACCTCACCGCTGGCGTGCTGCCACCGCCGGAGAGGGTCGCGGCGAACCGCTTCCTCTACGACGAACGGCACGTCGAGGTGATCCGGCTCATCCGGCTCGTGCGTGAGCGGCGAGGGTTGTTGATCGAGACGATCGGGAGGTTGTTGCCGGAACTCCTGCCTGATCTGTTCGACAAGCCGTCGAAGGGGGTTTTCCACCCGGAAATGTGGAACCAGCTGCTTGCCGCCGAGACCCAGCTCGAAGCGGGCAGCTCCGTCGACGAACGCCTCGTCGGGGCCGGGCTCACGCTGTTCAGCCGTCGCGGTTACGCCGATGTCTCGGTCGACGACGTCTGCCGGAGCGCGCTGATCGCCAAGGGCTCGTTCTACCGGCACTACCCGTCGAAAGGCGCGCTCTTCTTCGCTGTCGTGGAGGAAGCGGCACGACGGGCCGCGGGCGAGTTCGCGACTTTGCCGGACGACGAAGTTGGCGTCGACGTCCCGCTGGTCGACCGTTTGGCGGGTGCCCTCGTGCCCCACGTGACCGTGCTCCTCGATCTCGCCTCGCTCGCCACGCAACAGCGTCCCGGCTACGGGCGGGCGCTGCGCCGGGTGGTCGAGACGCTCGTCGCCGCGGTCGCCGGCCAGGCGCCAGGCGATGCCGTCCCGCCGCAGGAGATCGTCGGTCGGGCCTTTGTCGAGGCGATCCGCCGCGCCGCCGACGAGGAGTTCCCGGCCGCGGTGCTCGTCGACCTGCAGGCCAGGTAGGGTGCAGGCGGCGCAGCCCGCTGTGCGGCGCCTTCTTGGGCGCTCGGCCCGACACGAACCCCGTTGACGGCTCTGGCGCCATCTGGAAGGATCAGCGACAAACAGTCGTTGTGACCAGTTGGTCATTACGACTTTGTGTAGATGGGTCCCGGCGGTGATCCCGCGGCTCGAGGATGCTCCAGGACGGCATCTGCTTGCCGAAAGGCATGGCAGCGCCGGAGGGGACGTGCGAAAGAAGATGTCGTGAGCAAACAAGACAAGGCTTTGTACCCCCTCCTCAACACGATCTATTCGCCCGACGACCTGAAAGCGCTCTCCCTGGATGAGTGCGTGGCGCTTGCCGAAGAGATCCGCCAGTTCATCGTCGAGGCGGTGACGACCGGGGGCACCGGCCACCTCGGTTCGAACCTCGGGGCCGTCGAGATCACCTTGGCGATGCACCGGGTCTTCACGTCGCCGCGCGACGTTCTCCTTTTCGACACCGGCCACCAGAGCTACGTCCACAAGCTCGTAACCGGTCGGCACGCGGGCTTCGCGCTCTTGCGCCGCGAGGGGGGGCTCTCTGGATACCCGAGCCGCGCCGAGTCCGAGCACGACTGGATCGAGAACTCCCACGCCTCGACGGCGCTCAGCTACGCCTTTGGGATCGCGAAGGCCTTCAAGATGAGCGGCGAGGACGCCGCCCGTCGGGTCGTGGCCCTCGTCGGTGACGGCGCCTTCACCGGCGGCCTGGCTTACGAGGCAATGAACAACCTTGGCCACGCTGGCTCACGGGTGTGCATCATCTTGAACGACAACGGCCGCAGCTACGCCCCGACGGTGTCGCGGCTCTCGGAATCGCTGACCCAGCTGCGGCTGAACCCCAGCTTCAGTGCTATCCAGGCGCGCGTCAGCCGCGTCCTGCAGGATCTGCCCGGGGTCGGAACGCTCGCCGGCCAATCGATCCGCAGCCTGACAGCGGCAATTCGTGAGCTCGTCGAACCCCAGGTGTTCTTCGAGGCGCTCGGCATCCGGTACGCGGGCCCGATCGACGGGCACAACATCGCGGCGGTTGAGCAAGCGTTGAAGCGTGCCGCGGCCTGGCACGGGCCGATCGTGCTCCACGTCCTCACCACGAAGGGAAAGGGTTACGGGCCCGCCGAGGAGGACACGGTGCAGTGCCTGCACGACTACAAGCTCTACACACAGCTCGCCTCGCCGGGCATCGCGATCGACGACGGAGCGGTGACCTCCGGGCCGCGTAGCCCGGACAAGAACTACACCGAGGCGTTCGGCCAGGCGATACTTGACATCGCCAGTCGCGACGAACGCATCATCGCCGTCACCGCGGCGATGCCTGGGCCGACGGGGCTGTTGAGCTTTGAGGCGCGCTACCCGGACCGCTTCGTCGACGTCGGCATCGCCGAAGGTCACGCGATGACCGCGGCGGCCGGCATGGCGATGGCCGGGCTCCGGCCCGTCGTCGCGATCTACTCGACGTTCCTTTCGCGTTGTTTTGACCAAGAGAACCTCGACGTCGGCCTGCACCGGACGCCGGTCGTGATCTGCGCAGACCGGGCGGGCATCACCGGCGACGACGGAGCGAGCCACCACGGCTTACTGGACATGGTCCTCGGGCTCGCGGTCCCAGGCCTCGTGATCTTCGCCCCCTCCGAGCCGGCCGAGATCGCAGTGATGCTCGAGACGGCGCTTGGACTCGACAAGCCGTCGATCATCCGGTATCCGAAGACTCCGGCGTACGGCACGCTTGGTCCGGTGGGCAAGGGACTGCACTCAAGGGTGCTGCGCGAGGGCGACGGCGACATCGTGATTGTCGGGATCGGCAAGCTTGCTGCGGCGTCGCTCGGGGCAGCGTCACTTCTTTATGAGGACGGTTTAGATGTGACGGTCATCGACCCGCGCCTCGTGCGGCCGCTGGACGCGGATCTCGTGACGCGGTGTCGCAATGCCCGTCTCGTTGTCACCGCCGAGGACGGGCTCGTTCACGGCGGGGCTGGCGAACACCTGCGGGGGGTTGTCGAACGTGCTGCCGAACTCGTGAACGAGCGTCCTCCCACGATGCTCTGCCTCGGCGTGCCGACGATCTACATCGGTCACGCCGATCCGGACGTCATCCTCCAGCGCCTCGAGCTCGATGCGTCGGGGATCGCGGCATCGACCCGCTCGGCGGCGGAGCGGCTGAACCGGCAGGTCGGCAACGGTTCGGGCGTGTTCGCCCCGGAAAAGCGTCTCGGGCGCCGGCACCGACGCCTGTCCCTGGGTGGTGAGGGGATGGTCGCCCGATGAACGTTCCCGTCGAGCTCGGTGCTGCCAGGAAGGCGGCTCCAGCCGGGCTCGACACGGCCGTTCTGATGGCACAGGCGGGCGCGGAGAACTTTCCCGTCGCGCTGCGGTTGCTGCCGGGACGGATTCGGGACCAGTTGCTCGCGATCTACGGCTACGCGCGCTTTGTCGACGACGTCGGCGACCGGGTGGCGGGCGACCGCCTCGCGCAGCTCAACTGGGTGGAATCCGAGCTCGATCGGGCGCTGGCGGGCGCGGCCACCCATCCGGTATTCGTGCGCGCGGGCCAGCTGGCGAACGAGCTCGGCGTTGGTCGCGGGCCGTTCGCCGATTTCATCGAGGCGAATCGCCGGGACCAGCTCGTGACGAGGTACGCGACCTACGAGGCGCTCGAGGAGTACTGCACGCTGTCGGCGAACCCCGTCGGTCGGCTCGTCCTCGCGGTCTTCGGCCGCTACGACGAGCCCACTCAGGAGCTTTCTGACCAAGTGTGCACGGCGCTGCAGCTCATCGAGCACTGTCAGGACGTCGCCGAGGACCTGGCGGAGGGGAGGCTGTACCTGCCACAGGAAGATCTCGCCCGGTTCGGGGTCGACGAATCGTTGATCGCCGAGGGCCACGCGACGCCGGCTTTCCGCCGGTTGATGGCCTTTGAACTGGCGCGAGCACGCCGGCTCCTGTCGGCCGGTCGTCCGCTCGTGGCATCGCTTTCGGGATGGGCCCGCGTCACCGTCGCCGGATTTGTCGGCGGCGGCTGCGCCCAGCTCGTGGCGATCGACCGCCGCGGCTACGACGTGCTGTCCGCCCCGGTGAAGGCGCGGAGGTTCCAGGTCACGTCGTGTGCCGTTCGGGTGTACACGACGGCGCGCAGGGATCGGCCGTGACCGAGCTCTCCCTTGCCTACGAGCGCTGCGAAGCGATTACCCGGCGAGAAGCCCGGAACTTTTTCTACGGCATCCGGCTCCTGCCGGAGCCGAAGCGTGCCGCGATGTCGGCGCTGTACGCCTTCGCCCGGAGGGTCGACGACATCGGCGACGGCATCGGTACGGCCGGCGACAAGCAGGCGGCGCTCGCCCGGATCCGGGAGGAGATCAGCGAGGTGGCGGGCGGAGCACCGCCGCATGACGATCTCGTACTCGTCGCCTTGGCCGACGCGATAGCCCGTTACCCGATCCCGGTCGGCGCCCTCGACGAGATCGTGACGGGCTGCGAGATGGACTGCCGGCGGGAGCGCTATGCGACCTTCGAGGAGCTCACCAGCTACTGCCGGTGCGTCGCCGGGTCGGTCGGCCGGCTCTCGCTCGGCGTGTTCGGATCCGCGGACGCCACCGCGGCACCGGGGCTGGCCGACACGCTCGGCATCGCCCTGCAGCTGACGAACATCCTGCGCGATGTTGTCGAGGACCGCGACGAGCTGGGGCGTGTCTACCTGCCGGCTGAGGATCTCACCCATTTCGGCTGCGAACACGATGTCACGGGGCCGTCGGAGTCGCTCGCCGGGCTCCTCCGGTTCGAGGCCGGACGGGCGCGACGGTACTACGAGGAAGGCCTGGAGCTCCTCGAGCTGCTCGACCGGCGTTCGCGGGCCTGCGTCGCGGCGATGGCAGGGATCTACCACCGGTTGCTTGACCGCATCGAGGAGAACCCGCTCGTCGTGCTCGACCATCGGCTGAGCCTTCCGGCCTGGGAGAAGGCGTGGGTTACGGCGCGCAGCCTGGCGGGAGCGTTGCCCGCATGAGAACCGACCAGGCGCACATCGTCGTCGTGGGCGGCGGGCTCGCCGGCCTGTCGGCGGCGATCGCGTGCGCGGACGCCGGCAACAAGGTGACATTGTTCGAGGGGCGGTCACGCCTTGGCGGTGCGACATGGTCGTTCGAGCGCAACGGATTGGCGTTCGACAACGGCCAGCACGTCTTCTTGCGCTGCTGTGGCGCGTACCGGCGTTTCCTGGAGCGACTCGGCACGGCGGACCGCGTGCTGTTGCAGCGGCGGCTTGCGATCCCGGTGCTCCGGCCGGATCCCCGAGGAGGTGAACCGCGGGTCGCGTGGCTCCGGCGGAACGCGCTCCCCGCGCCTTTCCACCTGGCGGGCTCGCTCGTCCGCGACCGGCACCTGTCGCTAGCAGACCGGGCGCGGATCGGCCGGGCGGCTTTCGCGCTGCGTCGTCTCCACCTCGACGATCCCGGCCTCGATTCGGAGACGTTCGGTTCGTTCCTGTCCCGCCACGGCCAGTCGCGCCAGGCGATCGACAGGTTCTGGGACCTCGTTACGCTGCCGGCGGTCAACCTCGGCAGCGACGAGGCGTCGCTCGCTCTCGGCGCGCGGGTCTTCCGGACCGGGCTCCTCGACCACGCCGACGCCGCGGACGTCGGCTGGGCGCGCGTCCCGCTCAACGCGCTTCACGCCGGTCCAGCATCGGTGCTCCTCCAGCGTCTCGGGGCGAGGATCCATTTGCGGTCGAAGGTCGAGGCGATCGACCTCGTCCCGGCCGGAGTGCCGGCGGCGGCAAGCGGCGTCCTGGTCGATGGCGAACACGTCGACGCCGACGCCGTCATCCTCGCCGTACCGCACCGCGCCGCGGCCGGGCTCCTGCCAGAAGGTGGCCTCGTGAACCCGGCTCGTCTCGAGGCGCTCGGGGCGTCGCCGATCGTCGACGTGCACGTCGTTTACGACCGCAGGGTCAGTGAGTACCCGATCGCCGCGGGCGTCGACACCCCGGTCCAGTACGTCTTCGACAAGACCGTCGCCTCGGGGCACGATCCCACGGGTGGCCAGGTGCTGGCGGTGTCCATCTCCTGCGCCGACGCTGAACACCGGCAACGGCCCGAGGAGCTCATCAAGCGCTACATAGACGCACTGGGCGTGCTGTTCCCAAGGGCGCGATCGGCCAAGGTCGTCGACGCGGTCGTGAGCCGCGAACACGAAGCGACATTCCGCGGCGTGCCGGGGACCGCCCGGCTGCGACCCCGCGCCGAGACGGGGATCGCAGGGCTCTTCTTAGCTGGCGCGTGGACGGATACCGGTTGGCCCGCGACGATGGAGGGCGCGGTGCAAAGCGGCTCTCGAGCAGCAGCGCACGCGCTGCGCGCCGTCAGCAGACAGCGCCCTCCAGTCGATCTCGACCAGGGGGTGGTCGTGTGATCCCGACGGAGAAGGCGCCAGCGGTATTCGAACGGGCACGCGACCTCGTCGGGCCGGCGCTTCGCACAGCAGTCGGCCGACTCTCAGCCGAGATGAGGCCGATCGCCGAGTACCACTTCGGCTGGTCGGACGCCGATGGATGCCCCGCCAGCGGCAACAGCGGCAAGGGCGTGCGCCCGGCACTGGCGATCCTGTCGGCCGAGGCGGTGGGTGCCGATGCGGTCATCGGGATCCCGGGGGC
>JBEKLG010000057.1:0-10253 GCA_050010315.1 Acidimicrobiales bacterium | reverse complement strand
AGCGCGAAGGTGTCACCGGCCGTGATGCCCTCGACCATCTGATGCAAGGCTTTCTTGAACAGCTTGTCCGTCGTCTCACCCTCGATGATCTCCAGGGCGTCGAGGAGCGGGATTCCCGCCTTCACGAAGACTGCAAGCTGGCGTGAGAAGTGCATTACCTCCTCGCGCTTCACCTTCTTCTTCGTCACCTCGTACTGGAGAAGGCCCGTCTTCTCCTCGACGGTGATCGGTTGGAGCCCACGGCTCAGCAACAAGGCGTGAGCGGCTCCAGCGTTGGCGGACGCGACCACGCCCGAGACCGTCTCACCAGACTGGTTGATCGCGGTGTAGGAGAATCTGGCCACGGGAATCCTCTCTACAACGTGTAGATGCTCCGGACGACTTCAGACACGGTCGTGACATCCTCGGCGACGAGGTTGATGGCCTGCTGCCGCAGGGTCCGCATCCCCTGCTCTTGAGCTGCGTCTCGCAGCTCCTCCTGCGTGGTCGACCCGAGGATGAGCCGCTTGATCGGTGAGGTGATCTCTAGAAGCTCGTAGACGCCGATCCGGTCCTGGTAGCCGGTGTGGGCGCAGAAGTTGCATCCCCCGCCGCGGTAGAAGGTGTCCTTGTCGGGCCCCCCCGACTCGTCGTAGAAGGCACGCTCCTCCGGCGTTAGCGCGTAACGCGTCTTGCAGGCGGGGCAGATGCGCCGCACGAGGCGCTGGCTCACGACGGCGATGACCGAAGCGGCGATGAGGAAGGCCTCGATTCCCATGTCCTCGAAGCGGAGCAAGGCCGTCACGGTGTCGGTCGCGTGGAGCGACGAGAGCACGAGGTGACCGGTCATCGCAGACTGCACCGCGATGCGAGCCGTCTCGACGTCGCGGATCTCGCCGACGAGGATGACGTCCGGATCCTGGCGGAGAATGGACTTGAGTCCAGTTGCGAACGTGAGACCAGCCTGTTCGTTGGTCTGGATCTGATTCATCGAGGAGAAGACGTACTCGACGGGATCTTCGATCGTCATGATGTTGCGCGTCGGGTCGTTGAGCTCGTTCAGCGTCGCGTACAGCGTCGTCGTCTTGCCGCTTCCCGTCGGACCCGCACAGACGACCATGCCGAACGGGGCGCGGATAATTGCCGAGAACCGCTCGCTGACCGAGACCGGCATCCCGAGGTGATCCAGGCGCAGCACCGAGCGCGTCTTGTCGAGGATGCGCATGACGCATTTCTCGCCCCAGATCGTTGCGAGCGTCGACACTCGGACGTCGACCGACTTGCCGTCAACCGTTGTCGTGAACTGGCCGTCCTGGGGCCGGCGGCGCTCGACGATATTCATCTCTGCCATGATCTTGATGCGGTTCACGAGGCCGAGTCCCATTGCCGCAGGGAGCAGGAGCATCTCCTTCATGACGCCGTCGATGCGGTAGCGCACGCGCATCGCGTTCTCCTGCGGCTCGATGTGAACGTCCGAAGCTCGATCGCGCAACGCCTGCGTGAGAATGCGGTTGACGACCTGAACAACCGGAGCGTCGTCGGCGACGACCTCCGGTCTTGGCTGCTCCGCCGCCCGGCGCCGTCCGCCCTCGATCGTCTGGAAAACCTCGACGAGACTGGTGACCCCGCCGAGTGCGCCGTAGTTGCTGTCAATCGACTGACGGATGTCGCTCACCGGCACGATCATGAGGTGCACCTCGCGCCGGGTCGTCTTCTCGAGAAGTTCCTGGAGTTCAGGGCTCGGCTCGGCGACGGCGATGAAGATGATGTTGTCGCTCAACGCGATCGGCAGCGCGAGCTGTGCCCTGGCGATCTCCTCGGGAACGAGCTCAAGGGCGTCCTGGTGTGGGATCTGCGTCCGCAGGTCGCACTCGGGCATGTCGAATTTCCAGGCAAGGGCGTCAACGAGGCCGCGTTCACCGAGAACCCCCATGTCGACAAGGATCTGCCCGAGGCGGCCGCCCGATTCACGCTGTTTCGTCAGGGCCTCGTCGACCTGCGCCTCGGTGACGAGGCCGCGACCGACGAGAAGGTCGCCGAGCCGAAGTGTCGTCTTGTCCGCGATGTCATGCACGCCGAGGCGGACGATCTCCCCCAGCCCTTCACCCGGAAGATTGCCGTTCCCGTCGAATGCAACCGTCGAGTACGGCTCGGTGAGGTCGCTCCAGGGCAGCGCTCCAGGCTCGTTCGGCGTCTCGTGCGGTCGGGCGGGCTCCGCCTCGTTCGCGTCAGGGTGTTGTTCAGTGCGCGAGCGATCGGTGCGGCGGAACTTCATGAGATCCGATTGGTGCCGTCGGTGACAAACGCCTGCACGCTGACAGGCTACCGCCGTACGCTGTGAAAGACGCGACTCCTCTTCCCCACGACAAGTTTGACGTCGCCGGTGTCGGTGGATTTCGTCGTCGCCTTGTGGCGCGGCTCGGACGCCGTCTCGCGGGCAAAGCCACAGCTCGCGTCCTGCCGCAGGGCGCGTCCGTAGGGGAAAGGCGCTCGGTCAGCCAGTCGAACACGACCAGGCGCCAGTCTGGCCTTTTCCCTCGGGTGCGGCCGACGTTGCTCCGGTCGACGGACGGGAAATGCCGGGCCGGAAGGATGGACGGAGCTATTAGGGCAATCAACCCGGTCGGAGTCCGGACCGTGGACGGCGATGGCCGGTCTCCTGTCCCCCGTCGCCGGCCGCGCACCGGCGTCGGCGACAAGTCCGTTCCGCGGAGGGCGCGATGGCGTTCTAGAGATTGTGCAACGCCGCCGCCGTGTCGATCACGACGAGCGGATGCTTGGCCGGGCGGAGCCAGCGCAACGTGTGGACGAGCTCAGGTTCGCTGAGGCTGACGCAACCGTTCGTCGTTCCCCCGGTTGAGACGTGGAGGAAGATGGCCGAGCCCCGTCTCGGGACGATCGGTGAGGTGTTGTACTCGATCACGGCGAAGTAGCGGTAGGCGGTGAACTCGGTCCACAACGCTTCGCTGCCTCCGGCGAATGGTGGTCTCGTGCCGCAAGGGACGTGGACGAATCGGTTGTAGCTCGGCGTCGTCGGGTCCTCGTCCCACCAGTCCCCGCACGTCAGCCGGTGGTAGCCGTACGCGACACCAGGATCGGGCGCGACGCCGTACATCACCGGTCCGATCCCGAACGCGCCGATCGGGGTCGTGCCGTCGCCTTCGAGGTGGTGGCTAGAGAGCCCGTTCCGGCCGAGCCGCGCCATCCACGGGCCGCCGGACCGCAAGAAGCACCCGTTCGTCCGCTGCCAGAGCGTCGCCGTCGCCGTCGTCGAAGATGCAGAGTGCGCCGTGACGATGACGAGCTGCGACGACGCCGCCGTCGAGCGCACGCTGTTGGCGGTGTTCGCCTCGCAGGGGGCGGTTGCCCGGGCCCGTGGAAGCACGACGGGGAATCGCGCGATCGCCGGACCGACGCCGACGGCGACTTGCATCGCCAGTGCCACGAGAATGCCGCATTCCACGCCGCGGCCCGACCTGGGAGCAGACGTCGTCTCCGGCCGCCCGGTAGTGATGGGTTCACCCCCCGGTCAAGGAGAAGTGCTGATAGTCCGGGGATTCCGTCCACCTTCCACCCCAGTACCACCCGACCGAGGCGAAGGCCTCGACGAGCGTCCCACCCGGGACGGCCATGCCTGGCCGGATGTCGGCGCGCTTGAGGAACCTCGCGCCGGCCGCGGGCTGCACGACGCCGCCTTCGATGTAGGGGTTCTCGACGGGGTTGACGTCGATCGCCTCGCCATAGGCATGAACCGACCATTGTGGTGGTCCTGGCGCCGCGGCTCTGCGGCAATTGAAGCCCGACGTGTTGTCCGCCGCCATCGAGGCGGGGTCTTTCCCGTGGAAGACGTCGACGGGGACCATGCGCCGGACCGGGAAACGCGCCGCGTAGAGGCGGGCGAAGACCGTGATGACGTCGTCGACGACGGCTGCGTTCACGATCATCGTCCCGACGTGGCTTCTGTGGTCGAAGCCGAAGTAGCGGAGGTGCAGGAGCCGGAGTTGCCCCCGTGCCACCGGGCAGCCGGACCGCCACGAATAGCGGACGGTCGCTCGCGTCACCCTCGACACGGTCGCCGTGTACGGGGGGAGTGTCGAACCGCCGTCGGCCCTTGCCGTCGAGAGGGGTCCCGCTATGAAGACGATGAGCAGGGCGGCGACGGCGAGCTCCGGTGACCCTCCCCGGCGGCCGTGGCGGGCCGCGCCTCGCCGGGATCCCGGACCTGCCGTGTGCGTTGTCACGTCCAAGTCTCCGATCGTGCCGGTTTGTCCTCCGTGTTGAATGCCGGAATCGGCCGCCTTCGGCGTTGACGCCCGGCGAGTATGAGCAGCGTCGCGCCGCCGGCGACGAAGAGCGTGAGGGAGGCGATCTCGACCGCGTCGGTGCCGTTGTCATGGGTCAGCCAGAAGTACTCGTCGACGAATCGGCTGAGGCCCCACAGCGCGACGGTAATTGCCGTTACCACCCCGACGGGACCCCTTCGATCCGCGACGAGGCGTTCGGCCCACAGCGCGACAACGAAGATCGCGAAGCACTCGATGGCCTGGAAGATCGGGACGGGGAGGCGCTTGCCGACCTCGCCGGCGTAGTACATGCCGAACCAGGCCGCGGTCGGCTTCCCGCCTCCCGCCACCTCGAGCTGCGGTCCGAGCAAGCGCCCGATCGCCCATGTGCAGGCGAGGACTGGCGCGACGAGGTCGGCACCGACACCGGCTCGGAGCTGTGGGCAGCGACGGTGGGCCGAGAGGAAGCCGACTGGCAGACCGAGGGCGAGGCCGCCGAACGAGGAAAGTCCGCCGTGCCAGATGGCGAAGACCTGGGCCGGGTCGCGCGAGTAGTAGCCGAAGTTGGCGATGACGTGGGCCGCCCGCGCGCCGACGATGGCGGCGGCGATCACCCAAAGGAACGTGACGGCGAGCCACTCGTCGGGGTACCCGTGGTCCCGGAGCCGCTTCGCGAAGTAGCGGTAAGCGAACCAGAACGTGATCGCGAGCCCGATGCCGTATGTGTGGATCAGCAAAGGACCGATGTGGAAAACGACCGGAATCGGCTTCAGCGTTCGCCTCCGCTCCGCGGGCGTGGGATTTCAGCTTGGGTGTCCCGAGACAGTATGGCCGCAACCGCCGGAGCCGAGAGTGGCGTCGACTCTTGGTGTTGGCGGCCGCAGGATCTCGCGGCTGACGCCCGACGGGTGATAGGCCTCGCAGGCGGCGCGCTATCCGGTCTCCTCAGGAACGGCGTCGAGTCTTGTACCTTGCGTCTCGGGGACGAAGAGCCACAGAACGGGGAGCGCGACGAGCAGCAGACCCGCGAGAATGCTCACGGTGTCGCCGATGTTGCCGATCAGCCCTCCGCGTTCACTGAGGACGCCGACGACGGAGCCCCCGGTCACCTCGCCCGTGTTGGCGAAGCCGTTGCCGACGATCGCCGACGCTTGGGCCCGGATACGCGTCGGGAAGGACTCGGCGGACATCGCCGAGAGCGCGGGACCGACGCCGAGCCCGAAGAAGACGGCGAGGACGAGGAAGACGAAGTTCGCCGCCTCCGACGCCGACTGGAAGAGCGCGACCCCGCTCCCACACGCCATCAGGAAGTACAAGGTCGCGACCGGTTTGCGACCGAACCGGTCGATGAGGCGGCCGCAGACGTAGTAGCCGACCGTCCCGAGGACGAGAGCGGTCCCGAGGTCGAGCGAGACGAGCCCCGTCGAGAAGTGGTGCTCGCGTTCGGCGTAGAGGACCCACCAGCCGGCGCCAGCGGTGACCGGGATCTTGACGAGGAGCGAAACGACCCCGAGAGCGAGCACTCGCCGACCCCAGGGTTTGGCGAGCACGGCGCGTAGCGGCTCCCGCCTCGGGCGGTCGGTGCGGGCCTTCTTGAAGGCCGCGGTCTCGCGCACGTATCGGCGCGCGACGCCGATGGCGAGCGCCGGCAGGACGCCGACGAGGTAGAAGGACCGCCAGCCGAGCGACGTGTGCTGGAGTCCCAACCCGAGGAGCGCGGCCGTCCCGACGGCGCCGAGCGGCACGGCGATGAGGAGCTTGCCGAGGGCCCGCCCTCTGGTGGCCATGGGGAATTCCTCGAGGACGACAATCGCGGCGAGCGCGAACTCGGCGCCGGCGAAGATCTGGGTCAGGGACTGGAAGAGGGCGAACGACCACACGCTCCAGCTCGTGGCCGTGAGACCGGTGAAGACCGCGTACCCGAACAGGCCGACGAGCAGGATCGGCCGGCGTCCGACGCGGTCGGCGAGTCGGATTGCGAAGAACGCGACGAACGACCCCGCCGCGATCGGGACGTTGGCGAGCCCGAGCGTCCCGAGGCTGACGTGGAAGGCGCGTTGGAGCTGCGGGGCGAGCAGAGCGCGCAGCTCGCCGTCGAATCCGTTGAAGAAAGCGGCGGGGATGAGGAGGAGGAGAAGGATCCGGAGGTACCGTTCCGACTGCTCCTCGATCGCCACCGGGGCCTCACCCTAGTGAGGGCCCGACACGGCAGACGACCACAGCCCAGACGCGGCACGGCCCCGGGTAGCCTTTCGGCCGAAGCCGTCCGTACTCCCCGGGACCGGTGCCCGTGGCGACAGGCGCCTTGCCGATCGCCTTGCGACTCTCGGCCGGCAGGCCGCCTCTCGACGGCCCCGCAACACCGGTGCCTCCCCGGAGGGAGTCCTTGCGCTGCTTCCTGCCTACCCCCGAGGCTCCGTTGCCCGCCGTTTTCGGTTCATTCGCCCCCCTCTTTCGAGAAGAACGTCCGTCCCGTCCGAATGAGACAACTCGACCTTGGTGAGTGCATCCTGCTCGCGTTACCTCCGGACGTCAAGGGGGTTACGCGAGATCCACGGCTTCTCGACAGAGTTCTTGAGACATACCCAGATCGTCCCCATGAGATCCCCAGGCAATGAACAAATCTGTCCACAGAGGAGGCCGCCGACACCGCCGGGCGGGACGGGAGGAGTTGGCGCGGTCCCGCGCTGGCGGCGCGTCGGCAGCGGGCGGATGCCGACTCTCGGCCGCGGTGGCCGGTATGGACGCCGGGTCCTGGGCCGAGCGAACGGGGAAGGGCGCTGGCCCCGCAGGGAGGTGGCATCGCCCCCGTTAGGGTCGTCGAGGAGGTGGGGCGATGACGAGGGTTACGCAGGCGTTCGTGGCGCGGCTAGCCGACTCGGTCATCAATCTCAACGGTCCCGGTCGCTATGTGCACTGGGGCTTCATCCAGATCTCTGTAGCGAACCTCGTGGTCGTCGCCTTGATGATCGTCGTGTTCGTGGCGGCGATCTTCTTGCCGTTCCCCGAGCACGGCAGGCGCGACCGGTGAGGTTCGATTCCGCCGAGGAAGGCCTCGCCGCGCAGGCCGATCTGCCCGAGGACGCGCTCCAGTGGAGCGCGCGGCTGCGGCGCGCCGGCGTCGCGGCGTTCCCCCCGGGGCGCCTGCTGCCCGATCGCCAGCCCGCCTACGTCGCGTCGTGGATCTACGTCTTCGGCGCGCTGACGCTCGCCGCGCTCGCGATTGTCGTGGCCTCGGGCATGGTGCTCGCGATCGAGGGCCCGACGTGGTGGCACCTCTCGCGCGTCGGTCTCTTCGTGAATTCGATGCACCTGTGGGGTGTCGAGCTCTTTTTCTTCTTCATGGTCGTCCATCTGTGGGGGAAGTTCTTCATGGCCGCCTGGCGCGGACGTCGACGGGCGACGTGGATCACCGGCGTCCTCTCCTTCGTCGTTTCGATCGCCGCGGCATTCACCGGTTACCTGTCGCAGCAGAACTTCGACTCCCAGTGGATCGGGACCCAGGCGAAGGACGGGATCAACGCCACCGGGGCCGGAGCGTTCTTCAACGTCCTCAACTTCGGACAGATGTTGATGTGGCACATCCTGTTGTTGCCGCTCGCCGTCGGGGTGCTCGTCATCGTCCACGTTCTTCTCGTAAGGCGGCGCGGGGTCGTCCCGCCGTTTGCCCCGGACCCCGGTGACCTTGTCGCGTCCGAAGCCGTGACCGCGGCAACCGACCTGGGCGTCGATGGGATGGCGGCGCGATGAGCCCGACAGCGACGTCGCGGCGCACGAGACGGTTCCGACCCGACCGCGACGTCGAGGAGTGGCACGGCCGCTACGTGCCCTACGACATCGTCAAGGAGTTCGCGGCGTCCTTCGCCGTCGTGCTGCTGCTCGCGCTCGGGCTGTCGATCGTCCTGTCCTCGCCCGACGAGAGTCCGGTCACGATCAAGAGCTGGTCGCAGCACGCACCACTTGACTTCGTCCGAACGGCCGTCACCGAACTCGCCGGCACGAGCCCGACGGCCACGTACGGCCCCCCCTACAACAGCACCCCGGGGGTGAGCCAATCGATCGGTCCGTTGTCACTTGTACGCTTGATGGGGGTCCACCACCCGATCGACACCGCGCTCGACGACGTCATCGACCCGCTGAGAACGCTCCCTGCGGATCCGACCCTTGTCGCGGCGATCAGGCGGTACACGTCGGCCCCGGCTAAGACCGAACAGGGCTGGACCAACACCTACGGCGCCGCGCTGGGGCGCGCCCGGTTCGTAGACGACAAGCTGGTCACGCGACCCGGGCGCTACGGGCCCGTCGCCGAGATGATCGTGGCGCTGACGGCGATGGCTCGCAACGGTGCCCTCGACGGCGCCCTCGTGAGCTCGAAGCAGTTCTACGGGACCGACTACACCAAGCCGCTGCTGTTCATTGCTGACGGCACGTACATGGCAAACCTCGGCGCGGCGCAGCACCTGCAAGGCAACCAGTGGGGGATGATGAACGAGACCGGGAACTTCCCCGGTCAGTCCTGGCTCTGGCTCTACACCTTCTGGTACCAGATCCCGCCCTTCACGACGTCGTCGAACGCCGACGCCCTCGTCTGGGCCATCATGGTCGTGCTGACCGCCCTTCTCGTGCTCGTGCCCTTCCTTCCCGGGGTGCGGGCGATCCCCCGCAAGGTGCGCATCTACCGATTGATCTGGCGACGGCACTATCGTTCCCTCGGAGCTCGGGCAGACCGCACCGGGTAGTCGGTTTCGGCCAGGCGCGTGTGTCGGAGGGAGGCGCAGCCATGGACGCGACGATCCCGTCGGCGCATGGCGAGATCCCCGCCTGCCTGGCCTCACCCCCAAGCGGACACCCCGAACCGGGGGTGGTCGTGATCCACGACGTCTTCGGCATGACCCGGGACCTGAGGAACCAGGATGACTGGTTGGCACATGAGGGATTCCTCGCCGTCGCGCCGGACTTGTTCCACGGACGCAAGAAGATGGCCTGCGTGCGCACGGTAAGGCGGGACATCACCGCCCGCCAGGGGGGAACCTTCGACGACGTCGAGACGGTGCGTGCCTGGCTGGCCCGCCGCGACGATTGCACGGGCACGGTCGGCGTCATCGGCTTCTGCATGGGTGGCGGTTTGGCCCTCATGCTTGCTCTCGGGCGTGGCTTTGCGGCCGCGAGCGTCAACTACGGATCAGCCCCGAAGGACGCCTATAACGCGGCCTTCCTCGCTGGATCCTGCCCGATCGTCGCCAGCTACGGCAAGAAGGACCGGACGCTCCGGGGCGCCGCCCGCCGGCTGGAGCAGGCGCTCACCGCGGCCGGGGTGGCCCACGACGTGAAGGAGTACTCCGGCGCGGGGCACGGGTTCTTGAACGACCACGAGGGCGCCGGCGACCATCTCCCGGCCCTGTTCCGGGTGATGGGCAGGTTCCAGAGCTACGGCTACGACGGACCCTCCGCCGAGGACGCGCGGCGACGGATCGCCGCGTTCTTTGACGTTCACCTGAGGTCAGACCGCTCGTCGACGCCGTAGACAGGCCTAGGCGCTGGTCGAGCCGCAGCGAGCTGCGCTACGCCGTCGTCACCTGGATCGAGCGCGCCTACAACCGCCGCCGGCGCCAGCGTGCCCTCGGCTGACACACCCCAGTCGAGTTCGAGCGCTCCCTGAACTACCAGCACAGCGCCTGATCCGAACAGCGGGACCGGAAACGAATCCTGGGGCAGGTCAGACGGCCCAGGTGGTTGTCGTCTGCCCTGAGGCAAACTAACCAATCGCGGATCACTGGGCTTGTGAAGTGTTGTGCCTGCGGATGACCCTAGGTGTGGCAATTACTGCGTCGATGTCGGTCCTATACGGCCAGAAACGTCTTGCAGCACGCCGAGTCGTGAACTTCGTGAGCACCGGCACCTGATTCCGGCTGCCACCGCATCTTGGGGTGGTTGCCTGACAGCAGATGGGAACGGTTCGCGGCCGCGCGAGCCGTATTCAGCTCGTAAGTC
>JBEKLG010000056.1:0-10541 GCA_050010315.1 Acidimicrobiales bacterium | reverse complement strand
AGGAGCTCGTCTACCGTCACGCCTGGCCGACGCGCGCGCAGGCACGACGGGCGATCTTCGAATTCGTCGAGGTGTTCTACAACCGACAGCGGCTGCACAGCTCGCTCAACTACCTCACGCCAGTCGAGTACGAGGAAAGGAGGGCGAAGGAGCAGACTGCGACTCAAGCGGCATAACCGACGTGTCCGTCAAAGCGGGGCAATCCCATCCGGACGCCAACGCCTTCAGCTGCGAACGGTGACATCCAATGAGGCGTCGCTTCTTGTCGAGATCCTTATCGAGTTCCACGGTGATCGGCACGAGGGACAAGCCTTTATCTGCCACGCGCCGGTGCGCGGCGGCGCGATCGGCGGGGTATTCCTTCCAATAAGGCAGATCCTCGTAGATCCTCCACTCAACGTCGGCGGAGCCGCGGATAGCAAGAGTGATACACGCGTCAGCTGCAGCTTTGTGATCCTCGTGGAGAATGCCGAGGGGCATGACCCATATGTTGACGTCGGAGGTGCGAGTGAGCTCGTCCAATTGGTCGGTGATCGCCTCAGTGAGTTGGTCTCCCTGCGGTCCTCTGTATCCGTAAGCCTCATTGCGGTAATGCGCGTCCCAAGATTCCAAATGGCGACTTGTCGCATCAACGAGAAGTGAAGATTCCACGTCCTCGAGCCGACGGGTCCGAATTACATCGTCGCCAGCCACGAACAGATCAGAGATGGCTTCCCACGGAGGAATCGGGTCAACGCTCGTCGGTCCTCCTGCGAACACGGTGACAATCTCTGCTCCTGGGTTCGCCGCGATCACTTGTGAGCAGCTGAGCCAAGCATCATCCAGGTGAGGGCCGATCACGCCGAGCACACGAACGACGCTAGTTGTTTGCTCGGACTCGATAAGGCATTCCAGCACGACGGCGCGATGACCGCGACGCCCCTTTTAGTCTTGGAAGCTCGAGCGATCGGCTCCAGTCGCGAACGCAGTGCCTTGAAATGGGTGCTTCTCCGTGGACTGGGGGCGTGATCGGCTCGGTGATCCCGTGTGCGTCCTGTCTCTGCGGAAGGGAGCTGTCGACAGGATTGAGCTGGACTCCTAGGCGCCGCGCGATCTCCACGAGCGACTAAGCGTCCGGTTGCTCCTCGTCGGTGCCCCCAGAATCGCCCAGTACGGCCGCAAACAGCCGGCGAGGAGTACGGATGTGCCCTACCTGGAGAGTCCGAGCGCCCTGAGGAGCCTGCGAGTGGTTCCCATTGACTTGCTGTACGCCCTCCGGCGCGCGACCCGCTTGATGTAGGCGCCGGGGCCATGAGAGGCGGCGCGGACGTTGTTCGAGAGCCGTGCAGCCCGGTAGAGCTGACTCGTGAGGCTCCGGCGTCGGGGCATGGTTCAAGTCTGCCAGGCAAAGCACATAACTTCTGTGAACGATCCCTTTTCGGCACTCGGGCGGTCCGTCAATCCGGTCGAGCTGAAAGGGAGTGAGACGTTTGATATGGGCTGCGCGCTCGCCGACGCAAACCTGCTTCATTCGGACCAGATGCTCCGGGCGCGAGCGATTTCCACCCACTCCTGCACGATGCGAGGCAACTCCGTGATCACTTCCAGTGACTTCGATGACTGACGGAGCGAGAACCAGCCAGCGCCGCGTCAAGTCGCCTCACCCTTAGGCGGATCCAGAATTGCTGCGATAGTTGGGATGGCGATCGGCGCCGCAAATCGCTTGAGTAGACGGGGCTTTCTCGACAGGTGTCTCAGGTGTCGATCAGGCGCCCGTGCAGGAAGTCGTCGTAGGCGGACAGGTCGAGCAGGCCGTGCCCCGAGTAGTTGAAGAGGATGACCTTCTCCTCGCCTCGCTCTTTCGCTCCGAGCGCCTCGTCGATCACCGCTCGAATGGCGTGGCCGGTCTCGGGGGCGGGGATCGTTCCCTGCGTCCGGGCGAACTTCACCGACGCCTCGAACACCTTGCCCTGCGGGTAGGCGACGGCCCGCATCCGGCCGTGCTGCACGAGGTTGGAGATAATCGGTGAGTCGCCGTGGTATCGGAGCCCGCCAGCGTGGATCGGCGGCGGGATGAAGTCGTGGCCAAGCGTATACATGGCGAGCAGCGGGGTCAGCCCGGCGGTGTCGCCGAAGTCGTACTCGAAACGACCTGCCGTGAGCGTGGCGCACGACGTGGGCTCGACGGCGAGCAACTCCACCTTGGGGTCCGCGACGAACGGGAGCGAGATCCCACCGAGGTTCGACCCTCCGCCGCAACAGCCGATCACGATGTCCGGCCGCTCCTCACCAGCGAGCGCTAGTTGCTCCTTCGCCTCAAGCCCGATCACCGTCTGGTGGAGCAGCACATGGTTGAGGACCGATCCGAGCGAGTAGTGCGAGTCCGCGCGGGAGACGGCATCGCCGACTGCGTCGCTGATCGCGGTACCGAGTGAACCCGGATGGTCGGGGTCGTTCACCGGTGAGGGCACGACCGAGCCACCCCAAGTCTCCATCATCACCCTCCGGTACGGCTTCTGCTCGTAGGAGGCACGCACCATGTAGACCTTGCACTCCTGGCCGAAGAGGGCGGTCGCGAAGCAGAGGGCGCTCCCCCACTGCCCGGCCCCGGTCTCGGTCGTCAGCCGCTTGACGCCTTCTTGTTTGTTGAAGTACGCCTGCGGCACGGCAGTGTTCGGCTTGTGCGAGCCGGCCGGAGACACCGACTCGTCCTTGTAGTAGATCCGAGCCGGAGTGCCGAGCGCCTCCTCGAGACGGCGCGCGCGTACGAGCGGCGTCGGTCGCCAGAGGCGGAGGACGTCGATGACGGCCCCGGGTATATCGATCCAGGGCTCGGTCGACATCTCCTGGCCGATCAACGCCATCGGGAACAGCGGCGCGAGATCGTCGGGAACCACCGGCTCGCGCGTCCTGGGGTGCAATGGCGGCTGGAGTGGTGCGGGCAGCGTCGGCAAGACGTTGAACCACGCCTCGGGGACCCGATCGCTCGGCAATGTCCAACGCATAAATATCCCCTTTCCGCGTGACCGGCACAGTACCGACCCGGCGAGGGTAACTCAAGCCCCGACGCCGACCTCGCGCCGATGCCCACCCGAGCCAATAGGAATGTTGCGCGGCGGCAACTTCGGATCGTGCTGCCACTGCCAGAGGACGGAGCGCACGCGGCGCCCGGGTACCGGACCCGCGTCCTGCAAGTTTCAGCCAGCTACCGGAGCCACGGTGTCAAGGATGAACCGGAGTTGCACAAGTGGCGCGCCATCTCCTCTGGAATTCCAGTAGCGGTCGGAGACGCAGCTGGAGCGGTTCAACCGTCAACCTTGCCGTCTACCAGGTAATATTGGGTGCGCCCTGAAGAGTAGCGGTTGATGCTTTCCACAATGACTTCGGTTGATACTTGACACCTCGATGGGGGAGTGGGTCAGCGGGCAGCAGCGGGGCGCTGGGCCCGCTTCTTGCGGATGTCTCCTTTCGTCGTTCGGACAACGGACTTGATGAGGTCGGCCCCCGACCAGACCTCGAGGACCCGGTCGGCGACGTGGACGTCGACGATCTCGCCGCCGTGGTGCTTGCCGACGGAGAAGACCTGCCAGGCGACCGAGATGATGCCGTTCGACCCGACGGTCCGCTGGATCCAGTCGTCGCCGGAGCGGAGTGCGGCGAGCCGGGTCTCGGCCCCGAGGGCGATCATCTGTCCCTCGGGGTCGCGTCGCAAGAAGCGTTCGGCCGGCGTGCACATCCCGATCCCCTGGTGGGGTCGGTTCGTGTTGTAGTCCTCGACCCAGGCGTCGAGGACCGCCTGGGCGGAGGCGAGGTCGGTGAAGACCTTGCCCCGCAGGAACTCGACCCGCAGGCTGCGGTGGAAGCGTTCGATCTTGCCGGTCGTCGTCGGCGGGCGCACCGCCGTCAGCCGGTGCACGATGCCGTTCTCCCGGCAGATCCGGTCGAAGAGGACCTCGACCCGCTGGGCGGCGTAGCAGCCGGAGAAGACGAGCCCGTTGTCGGTGAGGATCTCCTCCGGGGTGCCGTGGCGGGCGAGGGCCGGGCGAACTGGGCACAGACCTGTTTGGCGACGGCCCGTGTGACGAGGCCGGCCGAGACGCAGTAGCGCGAGTGGTCGTCGATCCCGGTCAGGCACTTCAACTCGCTGCCGTCGGCGAGGAGGATCCCACCGACGATGTCCATCTGCCACAGCTCCATCGGGCGTCCCCGTTCCCAACGGCGGTAGTTGACGAGGCGTCGGCGGCGGGACTTCGGCTCGATGAGGCCGTGGCGGACGAGGGAGCGGTAGACGGCGGACTCCGACGGGGGAGGTGTGAAGCCCTCCTTGCCGAGCCGCCAGGCGAGCCGGCGCTGTCCCCAGAAGGGTTGGAGCCGGCGCAGCTCCAACAGGCGCGCCTCGGCGACGCCGGCGATCTGGTGCGGGCAGGTCGCCGGCCGGTGGGACCGGTCGGACAACGCGGCGATGCCGCCTTGTTCATAGCGGCGCAGCCAGGCGTGCACGCTCTGGCGCGAGACCCCGCAGGTCTCGGCGACCTCGGTGACGTTGAGACCGTCTCGGATAACGCCCATGACGGCGTCGTAGCGCTGTTCCACGATGCTGAGCTCCACGAGCACCTGGCCGCTCCTTCCACTCGCTTGCGCGAGCGGACCAGAGCGGGGCCGAGGTGTAAAGCATCAGCCGAATGCGCGTAAAGCATCAGCCGACATCGCGTAAAGCTTCAGCCGAACGCGATGTGTCAAATATCAGGCGGAGGTACACAAGTATCTGGTGGGCCGCCCGGGTCTCGAACCCGGCACCTTGGGATTAAAAGTCCCCTGCTCTTCCCGATGAGCTAGCGGCCCGATCGGCTCGACGGAAGGTTCCGCTCGCGCAAACTCGAGCTCTCGCGGCCATCGTAGGAGACGAGAGACTCTGGGACCCGTCGATCACGGCCCTACTGCGACGCGACGACGGGCCTTCGGCCAACCGCGGAGGCCTAGTGCTCCTCGAAGTCGAATACGGTCGACGTTGCCCGGCGTTCGCCCGGATGTGGCGAAATGGCGCGAGCTTTCGGGAAATCCGATTCGATGGCGACCGCGGCGCGATGCTCACGCACGAGACGCGCCGCGTCGGACCCGCCCCGGTTGGCGGGCGCCGTGAGGTTGCGAACCGCAGGTCTCGTCGGCGAGCGCGTCTCGCCTGAGGGGACCGGATCGACTCTGGCACTCGTGAGATAGCGGTTCGACATCGACGGATGCCTCACGCTGATCGGGGTGCGCCGCGTGAAGTCCAGTTCCTCCCGTAAGGAGTCTCCGGCTGGCGCGTCGGTTACCGAGCTCTCGTCCGTCGAGACTTCGGCGATCGTCGAATCGATGACGTCACGAAGGCGCCGCAGCTCCGAGACGGCGTTCTTGCGCTGCTCGTGAAGGTAGGTGAGCTGGGTGACCGCCCGAGAGCGGTCTTCTTCGAGGCGACCGACCTGCTCGCGTCGACGTTGCTCGATGTCCGCCTCGATCTGTTCGGCCTTGCCGCGGGCAGAGGCGAGGATCGACTGTGCTTCCTCGGCGGTCTTCTCCCGGAGCTCCGCCAACTCGACCTCGGTCTTCTCCCGGAGCGCGTCCGCCCCCTCACGGGCCTCTTCGAAGATTCGCTGGATGTGCTCGCCAACACCGTCGAGGGTGTAGGTCTGGGACGGACGGCGCTGGTCTTCGAGCGCCGCGACGCGTCGATGCAGCTCGCGAAGTTGACCGACGGCGGCGGCAAGCTTGCGCTCGGCCTCCGCAGCGCGACGCAAAGACTCGTCGAGTCGCCGCTGTTGCGCAGCGACGTAGCGATCGACCTGCTCAGGGTCGTAGCCGCGGCGATACGCACCGAAAATCGGTGTCGCCTCGGCTGCCTGCGACGCTCGAGACTCCTCCATGCTCGCCTCCCAGCGCCTCCCGGCGCTCTGCTCGCCGCTCGATGCGCCCGCCGGATCCGGCCGGGCAGCAGCACGCCTGTGGTCCTGATGGTACCGGGCTGGCGCGCCGCGGGTGCGGAACTTTCGGCCCCGATCTCCGAGATTCCGGCGAATTTCGGACCTCATGGGCGGCGATCCGAAGACAGCCGGGTCGCCCAGCGTCCTCGGCTAGCCGGTCGACCAAGATCGGGAAGCTGGCGCCGGCAGAGCCGGCGGGAGAATCGCCCCTGGCTGTCCCGGGGTCCGCCATCTCCCGGGGCGTCGTTACGATGCGGGACTGACGTGCTCCTTTCTCGGCCCGGCTCCGATGCTGCGCTGCCGCCCGACGAATCGGAGGCGACGAGAAAGGAGCGAAGACCAATGGGTGAAGAAGACCCTGTGCTCGCCGGGCGCGAAGCGATCGAGGCGGCGCTCGCATCGGCCCTCAGCCGAGGCGGGGAGTTCGCCGAGGTCTTCGTCGAGGATCGGAGTTCTACCGGGATCTCGTTTGACGACCACCGCGTCGAGGAGCTGTCATCGGGTCGAGACCGCGGGGCTGGGATCCGTGTCGTCGTCGGTGAGACGACGGGCTTCGCGCACACCGCCGACCTGTCGGACAAGGGGCTTCGCACGGCGGCCGAGGCGGCCGCAGCGGTCGCTCACGCCGGCGGGGGTGGCGTGCGCGCCGTCGCGCTCACCGAGCGCAAGGACGATCTGATTGGCACGGTCGACGTCTACCCGGAAAATGTCGACAAGGCGACGAAGGTCGAGCTCCTCGGGCGCGCTGACGACGCAGCCCGCTCGACAAGCGGCTCAATCGTCCAGGTATCCGCCGGTTACGGCGACAGCCGACGCCGTATCGTCATCGCGAACTCCGACGGGTTGCACGTCTCGGACGACCAGGTGCGGACGAGGTTCGCGGTCTCGTGCGTCGCGTCGGGGGACTCCGGCCTCCAGACCGGCTTTGAGGTGCTCGCCCGCACGATCGGTTTCGAGCTGTTTGAACGCTTTAGCGTCGAAGAAGCAGCGCAGGAGGCCGCCCGGCGGGCTGTCGGCAAGCTCGCCGCTCGCCCGGCCCCGTCGGGGACGTTCCCGGTGGTGATCAAGGGGGGCACCGGGGGCTTTCTCTTCCACGAGGCGTGCGGCCACGGCCTCGAGGCCGACCACATCATGAAGGACGCTTCGAGGTTCCGCGGTCGGCTCGGCACGAAGGTTGCGAGCCCGCTCGTCACGCTCGTCGACGACGGCACCGTCGGTGAGAGCTGGGGGACCGCGACGATCGACGACGAAGGACGCCCGGCAGGGCGCAACGTGCTCATAGAGAACGGCGTGCTCACGGAGTACATGTGGGACTATCTGCGGGCGCACCAGGAGGGACGGGAGTCGTCGGGCAACGGACGCCGCCAGAGCTACCAGCACTTGCCGATGGTGAGGATGACGAACACCTTCCTCCTTGGCGGGAGAGAGGACCCGGCGGAAATCGTTGCCGAGACCCCGTTCGGCGTGTACCTGGCCAAGCTCGGCGGGGGGCAGGTGAACACGGCGACGGGTGACTTCGTCTTCGGCATGACCGAGGCCTACCTCATCGAGGGTGGTCGGATCACCGAGCCGCTGCGTGACGCCAACCTGATCGGCAATGGGCCGGACGTGCTCATGAAGATTGACGCGATCGCGAACGACTTCGAGATGGCCCCGGGAACTTGCGGCAAGGACGGCCAGTCGGTTCCCGTCGGGAGCGGTCAGCCGACACTGCGCGTGTCCTCGGTCACGATCGGAGGCACGGCCGGTGGCTGAGCTGTTCGACTTGGCCCAGCGGATCGTCTCGTGGGCGCAACCCGGCGAGGAGGTCGAGGCCTTTGTCTCCTGGCAGCGCGAAACGGAGGTGCGCGCCTACGGCGGCGACGTCGAGTCGCTCTCGTCGGCAGAGTCCGCCGGCATCGGAATCCGCCTTGTCGCCAACGAGCGCCAGGGATTCGCCTATGTTGGCAACCTCGACGAGCGCCTCGCCCGCGCGACGTTGCTCGAGGCAAGGGACAACGCTTCGTTCTCGACACCTGATGTCAACGTCGGCCTGGCGGTTCCGGACGGCGTCGCGCCCGCCCCGCTCGAGTTGTGGGCTGATTCGCTCGGTGCGATGACGACGGATACAAAGGTCGAGCTGGCGCTCGAGCTCGAGAGCCAGGTGCGCGCCGGTGACCCGCGGATCCGGGAGGTTGTCAGCGCGGACTACGGCGACGACCAGAGCGAGGTCGCCGTCGCGAGCTCGACTGGGGTCGCCGCGACATCACGCTCGACGACCTGCTACTTGGTTGTGTTCGCCGTCGCCGGTGAGGGCGACGACACCCAGTCCGGCGCGGGCTACAGCGTGTCCCGGGCACCGGCCGACCTCGAAATCGGCAAGGCGTCACGGGACGCCGTCGAGCGGGCGACGCGGATGCTCGGCGCGCGAAAGCCGGCGAGCAGCCGGGTCACGGTCGTCTTCGACCGGGAGGTCACGGCGACGTTCCTCTCGGTGCTCTCGGGGACGCTGTCCGGTGAGGAGGTCGCCAAAGGGAGGTCGCTGTTCGCCGACCGCCGTGGGGAGCAAGTCGCCGCGGCGTCGATCACGTTCGTCGAGGACCCGACGAACGAGCTCGCCTTTGGTGCTTCTCCGTACGACGCCGAAGGGCTCGCCTGTCGCCCGATCCCGCTCATCGACAGGGGCCGGCTCGTTGCGTTCCTCTACGATACGTACTCGGCGCGCCTCGCCCGAGCGCAGTCGACGGCGTCAGCCGTGCGTGCCGGGTTCAAGTCGACGCCTGGGGTGGGCGCCCGGGCGCTCAGCCTCGTCCCGGGTGAGCTCGACCAGGGCGGCGTGATTGCCGCCGTTGGCGAGGGATTGTTCGTCCAGAACGTCGCCGGGATCCACTCGGGAGTGAACCCGGTGAGCGGTGATTTTTCCGTCGGGGCCGAGGGCCTTCTCATCCGCCAGGGCGAGCTCGCAGAGCCTGTGAGGGAGTTCACGATCGCGTCGACGATCCAGCGGTTGCTTCAGGGCGTCGAGATTGTCGGCGGTGATGTCGAATGGCTGCCGAGCGCCGCCGCCGGCGTCACGGTCGCGATCAGCGATGTCGCGATGAGCGGGAACTGAAGGGCGGATTCGCCGGTCAGGCTTTCGCGGCGGTTTTCGTCGTCTCGGGCTTGGTCGTTCCGGCCGACGCTGACCCAGCGGAGGTCCCCGTCGTCTCCTCTTTCTTTGGCGGAGGGCTCGGCGCCGACGCGTCTGTCACCGTCGCGTCGGACGTCTTTCCATTGTTCGCCGGAGCCGTCGCCGAGTGGTTGAAGCGGTTCTCGGTCCTGTAGAAGCCGGCACCTTTGAACACGATGCCGATCGAGCCGTAGATCTTCCTCAACGTCCCGCCGCAGGTGCCGCAGGTTGTGAGCGCCGCGTCGTTGAATGCCTGGGTGACCTCGAAGCCGTCGCCGCAGCTCTTGCAGACGTATTCGTAGGTCGGCATCACGTTCCTCCACCAGCCGGAGGCGTGAGGCCAAGGCTGGCACTCATTAGGTGCGAGTGCCAAGTATATCGGGCGCCCGGTGCTGAACGAGCACCGGCTCCCCACCGCGCCAGGTCGGTGCGACGGATGCGTTGGTGGTTGCGTACACTCGGCGGAATGTCGGAACGGAACCTCGCACGTCTCGACCCGCTCGGCCCGGCGAGAGTGGGTGACGTCGCACCGCGTGACGCGACTCACCGGCGTGCTCGCGCTCGCTGCAAGGTCGCGATGCTCCCCGAGACGACGGCAAAGGTCGCGACAAACGCCATCACGAAAGGTGACGTCCTGGGTGCGGCCCGCGTCGCGGGGATCCAGGCGGCGAAGAGGACTGCTGAGCTCATCCCGTACTGCTACCCCGTGCTCGTCGGACAGGTCTCGGTCAACTTCACGATCGGAGACGATTGCGTCGAGGTCGAGGCGAACGTCGAGGCATTTGACCGTACCGGCGTCGAGATGGAAGCGATGGTCGCGTGTGCGATCGCCGCCCTCACCGTTTACGACATGTGCAAGTCCTCGGACCGGACAATGTCGATCGGCGAGCTGCAGCTCTGGGAGAAGAGCGGTGGCCGGTCCGGTGTCTGGCGACGCGCAAACGGAAACGCCGAGTCGTCGGCTCTTTGATCTCTCCCGTCGCGACTCGAGTTGCCCGCGGGTCCACCATTCTGCAGCCGTTGTCCGTTAACCTCGATGTGACGGTAGGAGCCGGCCGAGACAAAGGGAAATAACGGGATGATCGTTCTCATCCTCGTGCTTGTCTGGTTGGTTGTCGTCCTGCCGATAGCCGTGCGCAGGCTTTCGGAATTCCAGCTCGTCTCGTCGGTTGCTCGTTTCCGCCACCAGACCGAGCTTCTTGAACGTGCTCACGCGGACTTCTTTGGTGCAAATACGCGTCTCCCAACTCCTCGGGGTAAGATGCGTGCCCTAGACGACGATCAAGTCGCGATCGCGAGAGCGGTTCAAGCGCGCCTCGAAGCGCGGCGTACTCGTCGGCGTGAGACGCTGCTCCTCCTCGGATCAGGGATCTGTTCGACGCTTCTCGTCGGGGCAGTGCCTTCGCTGCGCGCTTTCTGGGTCGTGGCAGTCTTGCTGGCCGCGGTTACCGGTGTCT
>JBEKLG010000055.1:0-10734 GCA_050010315.1 Acidimicrobiales bacterium | reverse complement strand
CCGCGGGATGCTCGGGCGATCCTCGACGCGCCGGCGCCGTCAGCGTTGGCGTAGCTCGATCAGGCAGGCCGACGGCGCCCGGGCGATGTCGACGGTCAAAACACCACGTGCGTCGTCCCATGCAACCTCGGCAAGCCCGAGCGCGGGATAGAGCACCTCGCTTGTCGAGCCTGTGTCACGAAGATGCGGCACCGGCAATGTCATCTGGGGCTGATCCTCCCAGCCGTCCCCACCCCGCGCTTCACCGATCCTGCCGCGATGCCAGGCGAGCACATAAGAAGTGGCAGGGCAGCGCATGCCGAGCGCGAACCAGGAGTCGGTCCATTTCGGAAGGCCGAGCGGCCAAAACGGGAGAGCCGTCGGCAGCTCGCATCTGATCCGCTTATAGACGCTGATTGCGTCTGCAACCAACCCCAGCTGGGACTCGCTCATCCGGTCGAGGTGACCAGAAAGGTGGATGCGGCCCAGCAGCGCCCCGCAGAGCACGAAGGCGATGTCGCCGTCGCTCCACTCCGGTTGCGGGTAGGCCCAGCTGGCCGCTTGCTCGGGGGTGATCGCTGCAGGGGCCGCCGCAGAAATTGCTGGGTAGCGAACATAATCCTGCTGGTCGCTCGTCGACTGCAGCTGAACCCTGGAGAGCAGGGCGTAGTCCGCCCGCATCGCGCCCGACCCGCAGTTCTCGATCGTGAGAGTGCGGTGTCGGTCGAGGACGGCGTCCAACCAGTCGAGTAGCGCACGGTTGTGACCGAGCATCCCGACCCCTTCGCTGACGCCGCCGATGTCGGTACCAGGTCCGACATTGATGTTGTAGTCGAGCTTCAGGTAGCCGATGCCGAGATCCCCGACGAGAAAATCGACCAGCTCGTCGAGGTGCTTGCGTGCCGCGGGGTGTCGCAGGTCGAGGTGGTACCTTCCCTGCTCGACGACCCGCTCGCCGCGGCGGCAAAAGAAGGCAGCGTCGGGAAGCTCACCAGCCGTCGGGCTTCGCACTCCGACCACTTCTGGCTCCAGCCACAAGCCGGGGACCATCCCGTGGTCCCGAATGGAGTCCAACACCTCGGTAATGCCATTCGGGAAGCGGCTCGCGGACGGCCTCCATGTGCCCAAGGTTTCCCACCAGGTCTGCCCAAGCTCTGCATACCACCCTGAGTCGATGCAGAAGTACTCAGCTCCGACGCGAGCGGCCGCGGCGACAAGGGGCAGCAGCCGTTCGGTCGTCGGATCGCCCATCAAGGTGTTCATGAAATCGTTGAACACGACGGGCAGACGCCGATGGTCGTCGTGGGGGCGACGGCTCGTTCTGCGGTACTCCGTGAGCCGGGCGAGGGCTCCCTCAAGGCCTTCACCGCTCAGCGCAATGGCGACCGGCACCGTCTCGAAGACCTCCCCTGGCTCCAAGATGAGGCGCCAGTGGTGCTCGGCGTCCGTCGGTCCGAGCAGGGCCACGTACGCTGCTTCCTCACCAGCCGTCCGCTGTTCGTCGCCGCGGCTCTGGCTGTCGCGGCGGGTGTGCTCGCCAACCTGCCAGTGCCAGCCCCCGTTGTGCTCGATCTGCCACACGAAGGCATGGTTCGTCCGTCGATTGACCGCCGCTCCCATCGGCAGGTAGCGGCCCGACGACCAGCTGCCTTCGCTCGTCAAGCCGAACATTTCCCGGGAGTCGGTGCCATGAGCGCTGCGGTTGAGGTCGGCCAAAGCGTTGCGAAAGGCGCGTTGCTGCCACCGGTTCTCGCCGAGCCAGCAGTTGTCAGCCCAATAGATGTCGAGATCGCCCAGCGTGCCGCCGGGCCCGGCCAGTCCGGAAGTGACGAACGATGTGACAGCCTCGATCGCGAGCGGTGTCGAGCCCGCGTTCTCCAGCCGTGCGCTCGCGCGCAGCACGCCTGCCCCAATGAGCACGCGGTAGGCGACTTCGGCTCGAAGCCCAGAGTCTGGGTCTTCGAGGCGGAAGGTCAACTCCTGCCACCGTCCGCGCGTGCACTGTTCGCTTGAGGCGTATCGCAGACGGCCGCCGGCGACGGACTCGATATACCGCCCACCCGACCAAGCACGCCCGCTGCCAGTCGTGATCACGTCGATTAGTGGTAGGCCGGGCAAGAACTGTCGGCCGGCCGGGCCCAGAGCAGCGGTCAACGCGTCGTCGCTCGCATGGGCAACGAGGCGTACGAGGCGCGCCACGCCGTCGTCGGACACCGAGACGCACAATTCCAGCGCCTCATCACGAAAGGCGATTTCGCGTTCAGGTGGCGTGGGTGGCAAAAGCATGACTTCCTCCTTGCAGGGGCCGGCAACATCGCGCCCACGAACCCTTGACACGTCCACTATGAACGGTCACCAGACCGTGCTGTCACAGGCCGTCGGCAACCATACATTGAGTGCGTGGTTTCTCGGTTCACCACAGTCGAGGTGCCGAGCAAATAATTTCCTGCGGGGCTGTCTGACGGGGCGGAGGAGACCGGGCTGCCAGCAGTACCCCACGCAGTGGCGCGCGGTACCTGCTGCGATCTTGGCCAGGACATTCAGGCAGCCGCCCCCCGCGTAGTTGACTGCTACCGGACGACGATCCGATGCCCCTTGGTCCGGCACATCGTCGGTGGTTGTGGGGGTGCGCCTGGATGGCCCTCAGGGGAGCACAGCGAGCGACTGCTCCAATTATGGGTCAACGGTCTTATGTTGCCGATGGGCTCGCCGAAACCCAGGCGGACACAACCACGATTGCTGCGGCGCCGTCAACTATCGGATGCTGGGGAACGTCGGACGATGATGCGCCTGCGGCGAAACTGAAATGGCCAGGCTCCACCACTGGCGGCCTCCTGTTCGCAGCGGGACAGATCGATGCCCGCTGTGAAGGGATCTCCCCGGTGGATCGGGGAAGGGTTCTGGTCAACCTGCCCGTGGGTTTCGCCCGGCCCGAGTGGACGTCAGCCAGCGGATTGTCTCCCCGTTCCCCGAGCGCCCAGGCGAAGAGCAGGGCTTGGACCTGGCCTGCTCTCTCGCTCAGCACGTGCGCCTTCCGGCTCATGGCGATAACCACGGTCGGGGCACCTGCTACCGCCACGGCACTGACCAGTTCTTCCCGGAGCCGGTCGGCGGAGGTCCGTGACGTCACGGATCTCGCCCTACGCCGAGCACGAGTGCCAAGCTGTGCCTGGCACCGACAGCTATCAGCTGGCACCGGGTGGTGCTGGCCACCAGGTGCCTCAGTTCAAGCGGCTGATCAGTCGATGGGGAGGCGGTTCGATGGACGTCTGGTGCATGGCTGAGGGACCCACCTCTGGAGATATCGTTGCCTCATGCCGTGGGGTATTGTTGTGCGATATTGGTATTCAGTAATTTCCGGCTGTACACGGCCCGCGGTGCGGTCTGAGAGGATTCGGATGAAGCGGTCGTGACCACCATCTCCGATGTGGCCCGAGAGGCTGGGGTGTCGGTTTCTACGGTTTCTCGGGTTTTGAACGGGAACAAGCGGGTTGACCCGCGGTTGGCGGCAAAGGTCGCCCGCGTGGTGAAGGAGCTGAACTACCGCCCCAACCGGGTAGCGCGCAGCCTTCGGCTCCGGCGTAACCGCGTCTGGGCGCTGGTGATCTCTGATGTTCGTACGGGCTCATTCTTTGCTGACGTCGCTCGGGGCGTCGAAGATGGCGCACACGAGGCGGGCTACTCGGTGTTCCTCTGCAACGCCGACGAAGATCCTTCGAAGGAGGCCGAGTACCTCCATCTCGCCATTGATGAGAATGTCGCCGGCGTGATCCTGACGCCGTCGGGGCCTTCCACAGACTTGCGACCTTTGCTTGACGCCGGTATCCACGTCGTCCTCGCCGACCGAAGGTTGCCCAGCTACCAGGCGGACACTGTCGTGGCTGACAACCTCTCGGGTGTGATGGGGGCCGTCGACCATTTGCTCGCCAACGGGTACCGTCGCATCGCGTGCGTAGCCGGCCCGCTTGCGACGACAACTGGATCTGAGCGGCTCGCGGGCTACCGCATGGCCTTGGAACATGCGGGGATAGCGGTGGACGACTCCTTGGTTCGCGTCGGCGACTTTCGCGAAGAGGGGGGGCGCCAAGCCATGCAAGAGCTGCTCGAACAGAAACCACCCCCGGATGCCGTTTTTGTGGCCAACAACCGGATGACTGCTGGGGCACTTCAGGCCATAGAGGAGGCCAAGCTGGCCATACCGGAGGACATCGCTGTTATCGGCTACGACGAGATGTCTTGGGCACGCCTGCTCCGCACCGCGCTGACGACCGTGAGCCAGCCCGCGTACGAACTTGGCCACGAAAGCGCTCTCTTGCTGCTCACCCGGATCAACGGCTATTCGGGGTTGCCGAGAACGATGATACTCCCGACCTACTTGAACATAAGAGCCAGCTCAGCCCCCAAGCGAGGCGCCTCGCGCCCTCGGTCCCGTCCCTGAGCCACCGCAGGCACCGCGACACAGATCCAGCTGCGGTCCTCGATGACCCGTCAACGGATGCCATGACGAAGTGACCCAAGTCAGCCGGAGCTGGTGCGCAGGGATCGTTCGATAAGTGGCGTGTGCCGCGGTCAGTTGAATGCGAAAATCGGCCAGAGAGGTTGTCAATGGGCAGGGAACGCCACTGCTCAACGCCTGTGCCGACGGCGAACCTGGTGTGCTGGGTGCAATGGCCAGTGACGTGGGCATGGTCGGCTGTGCCAGGGGCAGCACGGAGAAAGAGACTGGATATCAAGGACAAGCCAATACTGTGGTCCCGCGGGGATAACGATTTTTTCACATGAGACGGCTCCTCTCGCTCGGGCTCAGCTTCGACGGGACGTGGACGATCTCGAGCGCGTAGCGGGCCCTCGGGGGTGACAAGGAGGGAACGTCACCTCTGGTGCCAAGCACCATCCAGCGCGACCGGTTCTCACCTCTTTCATGCTGCTCTTCGGTCGTTCAATCGCCCCGAGGACCCGACGGGACGCGACGCGCGTCGAGACTCAGCCTGAAAGGGCTTTGTGCAACGCCGACCTAGGGCTTGCACGATGTTCAAGGCTTCAGTTATGTTGGGCAACGATTTCTCATCGGGCGCTGCCGACCTTCAGGGAGGACACCACGAGCCGGTACGTTTGGGCTGTCTCGCACTACGCCCACTGCGAGCCAAGTGGTCTGAATGGCTTCGTTGTGCCACCGGGGAGATGCCCACCGGCTTCGGCGATGATTCAAGGTGCCCAGGACTGGGCTCGCCGCCGCAGGCTCGTCAACCCTTCCGACCTGGCTTTGGTCTGCGTGGGCGCAGAGAAACCCCGCCACTCTGCCCCGAGGCCCCCCACTGCGAGTCAGAAGCCGATTATCCTTTCGGTCGACTCCGCCCGGGTTCCAATGGTGAAGCCGTATATGAAGGCCTTCCCCAAAGTGATGGTGGACCTTGTCACGTATGACGGCGATGCAAACGGGGACGGCACCATCCAGAGCAAGGTCGCCGTGTTCAACCGCGTCGGCCATGGTTGGCCGGGCATCATCTTTTCCGAGGAGCAGAACGATGTCGCCTCTCTGGGTGCCGCGCCTTTCAACTACGCGAGATCTCTAAACGCGCTCGTCCCGAGCTCGGTCATAAGGTTCGGGAGTCCAGGGTCACCGCGTGCCGATGGCTCACAGAACGCGTCCCGTGTGCCGCTCAACGTCGCCGAGACGTCGGATGGTGCGCAACACGAACAGCGTCGATTTCATGGCGAGCGGCTGCGCGAGCTATGTCCGGACGAGCGTCGAGCTCCGCGGCAGGTTCACAGGTGCCATGCGGATCGCCTACTTCGCCGCTGCGTTTCGCCCGAGGGCGGAACCGCAAGGACCCACCGTCTACTCGTAGCACCTCTGCATGTCGATCCTGAACTGCACCTACGACGAGAGTCGTTCGTGACCTCTAATCCCATAGTTCGACAACCCCTGGGTCAACAGCAAGAGAATCGTTCGCGCGCCAAGAGGACCGAGCGTCGGTTTGGATCCAGGTCTCGATTATCCACCCGAGCTCGCCAAATTCGTGGTTGAGCCGTGACGAAGGGAGCAGTTGCGTTTTGACCGAAAGCAAGCATCACAAGACGGAACAAGCATCACAAGACGGAAGGAGTTGAGCCCACCATCATGAAGTCATTTTTCAACCTTAAATACTGGGGAGGTCGCTCACCGCGGGGTCGCGTCGCGCTCGCCGCGGTTGTGGTCGCTGGCGTGGCACTCGCGGCACCGGCGGTTTCGGCAGCAACAGCGAAGTCTTCGTCGAAGCCGCTAATCGTCTGGATCGACACTTCGCGCGTTCCGTACGAGCAGGCATACATGAAGGCTAATCCTGGTGCCAACATCAAGTGGGTTATCTACAACGGCAACGAGAATGGCACTGGCGTGCTGCAGTCAAAGTTCGCGCTGTGGAACCGCATCGGCTGGCCATCGAGCGCGCCGGATGTGATGTTCGACACGCAGAATTACGACGCGGTCCAGCTCGCTACGGCGCCATACAACGACCTACTCAACTTGAAGAAATACGTCCCGGCGAGCGTTCTCAAGGGTTTTGCGGGCAACTCCTTGAGCGCCTGCACCACCCCCTCGGGCCAGGTCATCTGTCTGCGCAATGACAGCGCCGCGGACGTGCTCTGGGTCAACCAGGGTTTGTACACGAAGTTGTTTGGCAGCAAGCCGGTTCCGACGACATGGGCAGGGATCGTCGCAGACGGACAAGCGCTCCGGAAGAGTCACAAGTCCGCCGGCTACATCGTCGGGGACATCGGTGACGAGTTCGATGACGACTTCATCTACTGGGGTAACGGGTGTCCGCTCAACGAGGTCGTCGGCCCGAACACGGTCGAGATCAGCCCGAACAGCTCCGCCTGCACGAAGTTCGATAGCCTGTTCGACAAGTCAGGGCTCGAGGGCAATGCCATCACCGACACCTATGTCTTTGCAGCCGGTGGTTTCCCCGCCGCTAAGGTCGTAATGATGGTCGGGCCGCTGTGGTATGGAACAGCCGTGTTCGAAAACGGCAAGAAGGCGCCGGACGGCGTGCCAAACGGAACGATGGCGGCCTATCCGCCGCCGAAGTCAGTCCTCGGCAAATCGATCACTGGCGCCCTTGGCGGCGGTTTGTGGCTCGTGTCGAAGCACAGCAGCCAGCCGGCTGCAGCGGCCGCGTTCGCTGAGTACATGGCGACGAGCCCGAACATCCAAGCAGTTGGTGTCGACGCGGGCCTGCCCGACTACGCGCCGGACCAGGCCGCCTATGTCACCGCGCTCGGCGCTGTCTTCGCCAATCCGGTGAGCACTGGGAAAGCATGGGAGGAGGCCGCAGCCGAGATCTGGAAGGGTTGGGGCCCGACTCCGTGGAGCACCGACTCAGCCTGGGCATCGACAGTGGTGCCGGGCGTGACCCACACCCCGCCGAGCACACTTGGAGCGGAGATCAACTCGTTCGCCTTGGCTCTGGCGAACGACGCCCGGCTGGCCGGCTGGACCGTCAAGAGCTCCAGCAAGTGCATCAACACCGACGGCGGCTCGGGCTGCTAACGGGAGTTTGCAAAGCGCAACATGACTGACACTGTGGTCACGGTTACCCCCGGCGAGCACGCAAGTGCTCGCCGGGGGCGCCGGACCCGGGGGCGCCAAGAGCGCCCACCGGCTGGTGCCTCGCGTTCAGCGGGCTATTTCTTCGTCGCCATCTACGTAGCTTTACTCGCATGTCTCGGCGTCGCGCCCACGGTCTATGCGATTTCACTGGCGCTCAGGACCACTAGTGGCCTTGGTGTCGCGAACTTCGTCGACAGCTATCACCTGCCTCAGTTCATACCCGCTTTCAAACACGTGCTGTTATTCGAAGCCATCTGGCTGGTCAGTCAATCGGTGCTCGTCGTGACGCTGGCGCTGATAGTCCACAACCAGGCGCGGCGAGTCAGCGCGACCTTTCGTTTCATCTACTATCTCCCGGGAGCTATGGCGGGAGCGGCAAGCGTGGTCATCTGGTTGTTCATGTTCACACCAACCACAAGTCCTTTTGCCTTCATCCTGCACGGACTTCACTACACACTTCTGGCAAACACGGTCGCGCCAGGCAATCTCCCCGTGCTCTTCGCGATCATGGCGTTCTGGACAGGCGCTGGGGGATGGATCGTCGTCATGCACGGCGCGCTGAACAACGTTCCCACTGAGCTGATTGAGGCTGCCGAGATAGATGGTTCGAACGTGCTTCAGACCGCCCTGCGAATCAAGCTCCCGCTCATTCGAAAGTGGGTCGTGTACATGCTCGTGCTCTCGTTCGCGGCCGGCACGCAGCTGTTCGTGGAGCCGCAGATTCTTGGCATCGCGACCGGGGGCGAAGTCCCCCCACAGTGGTCGCCGAATCAGCTTGCGTACTACCTCGCATTCGACCTTGACCGCTTCAACGAAGCCGCGGCGATTTCGGTCGACCTTCTCGTGCTCGGCTTGCTCGTCGCAGTGCTGATCGTCTGGCGCGGCAAGTTGTTTAGGGTCGAGTGATGCTCCCGCGACGCTACGCCTACCGCATCATTGCAATCCTCGTCTTGCTCCTGTTCGCCGTCTTCTTCTTCGGGCCCGTCATCTGGTTGCTCCTCGCGCCCACCAAGACGGATAGCCAGATCATCAATGAGACGCCGCTCGCGTTCGGCAGCTTCGCAACATTTGGCCACTCGTTCCACGAAGTCACTGCCTACGAGGGCGACCTCGTCTTGACCTGGCTCAAGAACTCCGCGATCTACTCTTTTGGCGGTACCGCGCTCGCAGTACTGGCTGCAATTCCGGCCGGATACGGCCTGGCGTTGACGCACTTCATCGGGCGCCGCGCGCTACTCGGGATCACGCTCGTCGTGATGATCGTGCCGGCGACCGCGCTCGTTCTGCCGCTGTTTCTCGAGGCCAATACCGTGCATTTAGTCGGCACAGTCTGGTCGCTCATCTTGCCATTCGGGTTCTTCCCGTTCGGCGTCTATCTCGCTTACATCTACTTTTCAACGACTATTCCGAAGGATCTGCTCGGGGCGGCGCGGATTGACGGCGCCGGCGAGTGGGGCGTGTTCCGGCGTATTGCCTTGCCGCTCGCGACTCCGATCGTGGCGCTCGTGGGATTCTTTTCGTTCGTGGCGAACTGGAACAACTACTACCTTCCGTTTGTGATGACCTATGACAACTCGCAGTACCCGCTGCAGGTGGGCCTACCGATCCTGCTGGGCAACTCGCCGTCGATCAACCCGGTCGCGGCGACTGGCGGACAAGCTGTCATCTTACGGCCCGAGCTGGCGATGGCAACGGTCATCGCAATCGCACCGGTATTGATCGTATTCCTGTTCGCGCAGCGGACCCTGGTGGCCGGCATGCTCGCTGGATCGACTAAGGAATAGGGATGGCGGAGGCGACAGTTGGTCGTGCGCTGCCTGCAAGCCGAGACGACCAGTTGCTAGCCCCGGGGTTGCAGACCGTATAGGAGCTGACCCTTACCGTGACCCGACCCCCTGAAATCGGTCCACTTGATGTGTCCCCCTGGATTTGACCTTTCGTTGTGAGAATGGCGGCTGACCGAAGGGGGAAGCCATGCCGCACTCGTATGCACCGCAGTTCCGCGCGATGGTCATCGAGCAATTCCGTTCCGGACGCAAGGTGGAGGAGCTCGCCCGCGAACTCGAGGTCTCGCCTGCCACCGTCTATCGCTGGCTGCGCCAGGACCGCGTCGATCGAGGTGAGCTCGTTGGAACCTCGACACCCGAGAGCGCTGAACTGCGTGCAGCACGGCGTCGGATCGCCGAGCTCGAGGCGGAACTCGCGACCGTGAAACGGGCGAGCGAGCTGTTCAACGAGGGGCGGGTGGTGCGCCCAAAAGCATTGTTCCCACTCGTGGAGACGCTGGCTAAGGAGGGGCACGGCACCAAACGGGTCTGTCGGCTGCTCGGAGTCGCCTCGTCGGGGTTCTTCATGTGGCGATCGAAGCCTCCGTCGGATCGCTCGATCCGCCGGGCGTGGCTCACCGACACCATCGGCGCGATCCACGTGGCGTCCCGGGGCACCTATGGGTCAAGACGCGTGAAGGCCGAGCTCGCCGACGCCTTCGGCCAGGTGGTGAACAAGAAGCTCATCGTCTCGATCATGCGCGAACTCGGCATAGCCGGCCTTCCCTCCCGGCGACGCCGCAAGCGGAACCTGGTGCAGCAGGTGACCACCGAGGACTTGGTCAATCGGGACTTCCATCGCGACGGCCCGAACCAGCTCTGGATGACCGACATCACCGAACACCCCACTCGCGAGGGAAAGCTCTATTGCTGTTGCGTCCTCGACGCCTGGAGCCGACGGGTCGTCGGTTGGTCCCTTGACCGCCGTCCGATCGCAGCGATGGTCAACTCCGCGCTCGCAATGGCGATTGAAGCCCGTCGACCGACTCGCGGAACCACAGTGCACAGCGATCACGGGACGCAGTTCACCTCTTGGACCTTCAGCCAGAAGATCCGTTCGGCCGGCCTCGCTCAGTCGCTCGGAACCGTCGGCGATGCCTTCGACAACGCCGTCGTCGAGAGCTTCTGGGGCCGGACGCAGACCGAGCTCCTTGACCGCAAGAAGTGGAGGACCCGAACAGAGCTGTCGACCGAGACCTTCGACTGGATCGAGGTGTTCTACAACCGAACCCGTCGCCACAGCTCGCTCGGGATGATCTCGCCGATCGCCTATGAAAAGCTCTACACAGAGAGAACCAGCGCTGCCTGATCTCGCAAGCTTGGTCCAGGATCCGGGGG
>JBEKLG010000054.1:0-10767 GCA_050010315.1 Acidimicrobiales bacterium | reverse complement strand
CCTACGCGATCGGTTCGAAGGTCCACTCTTTCTCGACCATCTTGCCGCTCCGCCCTCTGGCGTAACCGAGCCCCGCGCCGGTCGCCGCGGGCTCGGGCGCCCAGTCAGTAGGCGCTCCGAGAACCCTCCCGGTGTCGGGCTACCGACCCGCCGCCCGCTGGCCAGGTCTGTCCCTGTCTGTCCCTTCTATCGCGACCGTAAATGAGCCTTCCGGTCGCGTGCCTTAGCCGGGGTAGTCTCGCTTCGTGGCCGATCAGGAGCGCTTCGTCGATGACGCGATGGAGTACATGCCGTCGCTTTACACCGCGGCGATGCGCATGACCCGCAACTCCTCCGATGCGGAGGATCTCGTGCAGGAGACCTACCTCAAGGCGTATCGCGCCTACGGCGGATTCCAGGAGGGGACGAACCTCAAGGCGTGGCTCTACCGGATTCTCACGAACACCTTCATCAACACCTACCGGGCGAAGCGGCGTCGGCCCGAGGAGACCGATGTCGAGGATGTCGAGGACCTCTACCTGTACCACCGGCTCGTCGGCCAGGGCGGGCCAGAGCTCGGACGTTCGGCTGAGGACGAGGTCTTGTCGCGCTTCACCGACGAGGCGGTCAAAGCGGCGATCGAATCGCTGCCGGAGTCATTCCGGATGACGGTCCTCCTCGCCGACGTCGAGGGATTCTCCTACAAAGAGATCGCCGAGATCATGGAGGTGCCGGTCGGTACGGTCATGAGCCGTCTCCACCGCGGCAGGGGCGCGCTGCAGAAGGCGTTACATGACTTTGGGTTGGAACGCGGTCTCGTCGAGGCCGAGCCGCTATGACGGAGCGTGTGGGAAGTACCTGCGTGTCCAGAGCGTTGATCCCGGTACGGGATTCGATCGTGGAGGTTGACCGTCGATGAGCGAAGAAGGGCGGACTGGCCCTCCGAGTGGCACGTGGGGCGAGATCGACTGCGAGGAGAGCATCCACGACCTGTACGACTTCCTCGACGGCGAGCTGACCGAGGACCGCCGGCGCGAACTCCAGACGCACCTCGACAGCTGTGCGCCCTGCGTCGAGAAGTACGAGTTCGAAGCCGAGCTCCGTCGCGTCATCGCCGACCGGTGCAAGGACCATGTCCCCGACGAGCTGCGCCGGCGCGTCGCTGCGGCGATCGACCTTGAGCGATCGAAGCAGAAGAGCTAGGACGTTCGCACCGGATGGACACGGCGGACGACACGAACAGCCCTGGACTCGTCTCCTGGGACGTCGCGCTGCGAATCGGACGGGAGGCCTCGCGGTTCGCGTCACCGCTCGATGGGAGGACGCGCCAGCGGCTCGAAGAGGACTTCGACGAGGCGACCACCCACGCCGAGGCGCTCGTCGAGGCGGCGACCGGCCTGCATTCGACCGCCGGGCCGGCTCGTGGGCTCGTTGTCGACCGCTCCGGCTGGGTTGAGGCGAACATCGGGTCGTTGCGCCGGCTCCTCGCCCCGGCGGGCCGAGCGCTCGCGGAGTCAGCACGCGAAGGGCGCGGGACCCTTTCCCCGGCGGCCCGGTCGGCCGCGGGGGTCGAGTTCGGCGTGCTGCTCACCTGGATGTCGAGCCGGGTGCTCGGCCAGTACGACCTCATGCCGATCACCGGGGACGAATCCGGCGGTCTCGTCTACTACGTCGGCCCGAACGTCGTAGCCCTGGAACGTCGCCACGGTTTCGCGTCCCGCGAATTCCGGCTGTGGATCGCCCTCCACGAGGTGACCCACCGTCTCCAGTTCACCGGTGTGCCGTGGATGCGCGAGTACTTCCTCGGGCTGGTCGAGCGGGGCACCTCGTTCGGCGTCCCGGACGTGAAGGCGGTCCTCGAGAGCTTGCGCCGCGCGGCCGCCGAGTTCTGGGAAGGTCGCAACCCGCTCGCCGAGGGTGGCGTCGTCGGCCTCGTCGCGTCGTCGGCGCAGCTCGCCACGTTGCGGGAGGCGCAGGCCCTGATGAGTCTGCTCGAGGGACACGGGGAGTTCGTCATGTCCCGCGCCGGTGCCGGCGAAGTGCCGGGGGCGGCGCGTTTCGCCGCGGTCCTTGCGGCGCGGCGGGCGAAGGCGAGAGGCGTCGTGAAGCTCGTCCAGCAGGCGCTGGGACTGGAAGCAAAACTGCGCCAGTACTCCGCCGGAAGGCGTTTCGTCGAGGCAGTCGAAGCCGGGGGCGACGGAATGCTCTCCAGGGTGTGGGAGTCTCCCGAGAAGCTCCCGACGCTCGAGGAGATCGCCACGCCCGAGCACTGGATCGCCCGGATGGGCGGTGTCACCGCTCCGAGCACGTAGGAGCGAGCGTTGCTCTCCGAGCTCGCTGCTTCGCTGCTCGGCCGGTGCGCGTTCCCGCCGAAGGGCGAGCCGCTCGCCTGTGCCGTCTCCGGCGGCGCCGATTCGCTGGCCCTGCTCGCTCTTTCTGTGGCGGCGGGCTGTGACGCGACCGCCTACCACGTCGACCACGGGATCCGCCCGGGGTCGGCCGGCGAGGCCGCCGTCGTTCGCGCCGCCGCCGAGCGCATCGGCGCGTGTTTCGTCGGGCTGCGGGTCGAGGTCGCTGCCGGCCCGAACCTCGAGGCGCGTGCCCGAGCGGCGCGCTTCGCCGTCCTCCCGGCGGACGTCGCCACGGGCCACACCGCGGACGACCAGGCGGAGACGGTTCTGCTGAACCTGTTGCGGGGCGCTGGGGCGGACGGCCTGGCGGGGATGCGCGTCGGTCGGCGACACCCGATCCTCCGATTGCGGCGTGCCGAGACGGCGCGTCTCGTCGAGTCGCTCGGCCTCGAGGTCGTGAGCGACCCGTCGAACACGGACCCCCTGTTCCGCAGGAACCGCATTCGGGCCGAGCTCGTTCCCATGCTTGCCGACTTGGCCGGCCGCGATGTCGTCGCGGTGATTGTCCGCCAGGCCGAGCTCATCGCCGATGACGTCGCCCTGCTCGACGACCTCGCCGCGGCGATCGACGCCTCGAGCGCTGCCGAACTCGCGCACGCGCCCGTCGCCCTGGCGCGTCGGGCGGTCAGGGCGTGGCTGCGGGACCAGTCGAGCCCGCCGTACCCGCCGGACGCCGCGACCGTGGAACGCGTGCTCGGGGTCGCGCGCGGCGAGATGCTGGCCTGCGAGCTCCCCGGCGGCCGGAGGCTCCGTCGGAGCCATGGTCGCCTGGTCCTCGCCGTCTAGCCGCCAGGCGGGCCGATCCCGGGTCCGGTGCCGGGCATCTCGCGCCAGGGCCGGAGGGCCATTCCAGTCGGCCATCGACACCCGGTAGGGTCAGTGGCGTGAACAGACACGGCGGGAACGACCCGGAACGCGGCGAGGATCCGCTGGCCGGCCTCAGCCTCGGCCGGGTGCTCATCACCGAGGACGAGATCACCCGCCGTGTTGGTGAACTCGGCGAGAGGATCACGAAGAACTACGCCGGTCGCCCCCCGCTGCTCGTCGGTGTCTTAAAGGGGGCCTTCATGTTCATGGCGGACCTCGCCCGGGCGATCCAGCTTCCGGTCGAGATGGATTTCATGGCAGTGTCGTCGTACGGGACCGCGACGAAAACGAGCGGCATCGTCCGGATTGTGAAGGACCTCGACGTCGATCTCGTCGACCGTCATGTCCTCATCGTCGAAGACATCGTCGACAGCGGGTTGACGCTTTCGTACCTGAAGAAGGGTCTGTCGGCGCAGAATCCGGCGAGCCTTGAGATCTGTGCCCTCCTCGTGAAGACCGACCAGCAGCGCGTCGACCTGAACATCCCCTACGTCGGCTTCGAGATTCCGCCCGACTTCGTCGTGGGCTACGGGCTCGACATCGCCGAGGTCTACCGGAACCTGCGGGACATCCGGATCATGGTCGGCGCGACCTCGTGACGGGAGCATCCCCGGCGCGTTCGGACGGTGTCGACCTCGAGCGTGCCGCGGCGGCGGTGCGCGAGCTGCTCTCCGCGGTCGGTGAGGATCCGGAGCGGGCCGGGTTGCAGGAGACGCCGGCCCGGGTCGCCTCGATGTACGCCGAGCTCCTCGAAGGCATGGTGAACCCGGCCGACGAGCAGCTCGAGGTGACGTTCTCGGAGAACCACGACGAGATCGTGATGGTGAAGGACATCCCGTTCGCCTCGCTGTGCGAGCACCACCTCGTGCCGTTCATCGGTTTCGCCCATGTCGCCTACATCCCGAACGTCGACGGCAGGATCATCGGGCTCTCCAAGCTCGCGCGCTTGGTCGACAACCACGCCCACAAGCTCCAGGTCCAGGAGCGCCTGACGACGGAGATCGCCGAGACAATGGAGCGCTCGCTGAGGCCGCGGGGCACACTCGTCGTGCTCGAGGCGGAGCATCTGTGCATGACGATCCGGGGGGTGCGCAAGCCGGGCGCTCGCACGGTCACGTCAGCCGTCCGGGGCCTTTTCCGGACCGATTTGGCGACCCGCGCCGAGGCGATGGCCTTTGTGCGAGCCAAGTCCTGATCCGCGCGTCAGACCTGGTCAGTGGCTCGAGCCCCAGGGGATGGTGCCTCATGGCCCGGTAGGCTGGTGACGTGCGGCCGCTTGTCATGGGCGTGTTGAACGTCACCCCCGACTCCTTTTACGACGGGTGCCGCTATTTCGATCACGAGGCGGCGACCGCCCATGGCCGGGAGATGGTCGCCGCGGGCGCCGACATCGTCGACGTCGGGGGGGAATCGACGCGGCCCGGTGCCGACCCGGTGCCCGAGGACGAAGAGCTCCGACGGGTGCTCCCCGTCGTCGAGGCGCTCGCCCCGATCGTCCGCGTGTCGATCGACACAATGAAGCCGGCTGTCGCCACCGCGGCGTGCCGCCGCGGCGCGACCCTCGTCAACGACGTGGCCAATCGTTCGGCCGGGGCTGCGGCGCAGGCGGGAGCGGGTTTCGTTGTCGTACACATGCGCGGGACCCCGAAGGATATGCAGTTGGACCCGCGCTACGACGACGTCGTCGCCGAGGTTTTCGCAGCACTCGAGTCCGGCGCCGCAGCAGCGCGGCAGCTAGGGGTCACCGAGGTCTACGTCGACCCCGGCATCGGTTTCGGCAAGACCGTCGAGCACAATCTCCGGCTGCTACGAGCCCTGCCGGAGCTCGTCGCCCGGGGCGTCCCCGTCCTTGTCGGCACGAGCCGGAAGTCGTTCCTCGGTCGCCTCGCCGCCCCTCCGGGTGCCGAGCCCCTCCCGCCCGCCGATCGCTTCGAGGGCTCGCTCGCCACGGCGGTCTGGGCGATGGCAGCCGGCGCCGCCATCGTCCGGGTCCACGACGTCGCGGCGACGGTCCAGGCGGCACGCCTTGTCGGCTGGACCGGGCCGGAGCGCAGCTTCGAGGGGCGCGTCGCCGGCGCGGGGGTCGAGAGATGAGAGGCAGGTGGGCCGCCGGCATCGTTCCCCGCAATTTCGCGTGGATCATCAAGAGCCACCTCGCCGTGAGCGAGCGGCCCGGCGGGAGCGCGCCGGATCACCGGCGGGTGCGGCGACAAGAGGAGATCCTCTGGTTGCGGGCACAGGGGTTCACGCGGGTCGTGTCGCTTCTCGCCTCGTCGCACAACCTCCACGCCTACGACGAGTTCGGGCTCGACTACGCGCACGTGCCCATGGGGGTGCACGCCGACTTCGTCACCGTGCTCGGCGAGCTTTACCCGAAACTCCTCGGCTGGTTGCGTGCCGGTGACCGGATCCTCGTCCACCAGGACGAACTCGGAGAACGGGTCGCCGGCGTTTGCGCCGGCTTCCTGTGTTGGAGCGGGATGATCCCCGAGCCGCCGCTTGCGATCTCCGCCGTCGAGCAGCTGTTGCGCCGGCAGCTCGGTTCCGTCGGGAGGACGATCGCCGCGTTCGCGCTGGAGGTGCCACCTCCAGCAGAAGAGGACCGCCGGCACCCCGTCCCGCCGCCAGGCGAAGTGATCGTCATCTTGCCCCCGGCAGGGCGAGAGGCGGTCGAACCCCCGGAGGAAACCGTCGGTCACCTCCCGTCGGCGGTCGAGGCGCTCCCGGCGGCGGCGGATGTCGCGACCCCGGCGACCGTCGCCGACCTCTCCTCGCGCCGCAGGGCGGCGGCCCGGCGCGTAAGAGCGCGCGCCGCCGAGTCCGGATCCGCGGGTCCGGCAGAGCGGACACCTCCCGAGCCGAGCCGAGGCAAGACTACCGAGCACCGACCCGGGCCGAGGACGGCTCGTACCTCGACGGCACCGCCTGCGGCGCCGCTGGCGGGGACTGCCGTGACCGAGCCCGCGCCGCAGCCGGCGAAGGCCCCGGCGCGCCGTCGCAGGACCCCGGGGCGCGAATCCGGGTCGAAGCAGACGGGGACTCCGGCGGGCGAGACCGCACGAGCGGCGAGGAAGGACGGATCCGCGGACCCGGCCGCGACCCGCCGGCGGGCGGGCCCGAGATGAGCGACGTGATTGAGGTCCGCGGTCTGCGGGTCCTTGGCAGGCACGGCGCGACCGCCTGTGAACAGGACCGGGAACAGCCGTTTGAAATTGAGCTCTCGATCGAGACCCCGACGACGGCGGCCGCGGCGTCCGACGACCTCAGCCGGGCCGTCGACTACTCGAAGATCGTCGAGACGGTATGCCAGCTCGTCGCTTCATCACACTTCCAGCTGCTCGAGACGTTGGCCGCCGCGGTAGCGACGGCGGTTCTCGTCGACCGGCGCATCGAGTCGGTCACCGTCACCGTCCGCAAACTGCGACCCCCGCTAGCCGCTGACGTGGAGACTGTCGGTGTGCGTATCACCCGGCGCCAGGGTGAGACCGCGGCGCCGGCCGGCTGAAAGGACCCGCCGCCGCAATGGAGGCGTACCTCGGGATCGGGTCGAACCTCGGCGACCGCTGGGCATACCTGCGGTTCGCCGTCGCGGGCCTCGCCGAACTCGACGCCGACGTCGTCGTCTCGCCCGTCTACGAGTCGGCGCCAGTCGGGGGTCCGAGCCGGCAGGGCCCCTACCTCAACTGTGTCGTCCGCATCGACACGTCGCTTGAGCCGAGGGAGCTCCTCCGCGTCGCCCAACGGCTCGAGGACGACGCCTGCCGCGTCCGCCGGGAACGCTGGGGACCGCGCACGCTCGACGTCGACATCTTGTTGTACGAGGGGTTCTCGAGCGACGATCCAGATCTCGTTGTGCCGCACCCGAGGATGTTCGAACGGGCCTTCGTTCTCGCCCCGCTCGGGGACCTCGACGCCTCGCGTGTGGCCGCCGACTGGCGCACCCACGTCGTCGCGGACCGTGACCATCTGCGACGGGTCGGGGCACTGCTCGGCCCGTTCGGGACCCGTCCCGCGGCCGAGGGCCGACCGAAGGGCGGTCGGCGCCCGGGAGTGTCGCCTGTCGGCACGCCGGCACGCCGGCACGGAGGTTGATCGCGATGGTGGCGGATGTTGCCGGCTGCGAGCTCGTGGAGTCGTTCGCGCGCCTCGACGAGCTGCTCGCCGGACACCGGCGTCGCGGCTCGTCGGTCGGATTCGTCCCGACGCTCGGCGGGCTGCACCAGGGTCACGCCGCGCTCATCGGGGCGGCGCGCCGGTCAAGCGACGTCGTCGTCGTCTCGGTCTTCCTCAACCCGACCCAGTTCGAGGATCCGGCCGACCTCGCCCGCTACCCCCACGAGCTCGTCGCCGACCTGGCGCTCGCCGCCGCCGCCGGCGCCGACGTCGTCTTCGCTCCCTCCGCCGAGGCGATGTATCCGCAGGGGAGCCCGGAGGTGACCGTCGATCCGGGAGCGCTCGGCGCCGTACTCGAGGGGGCGGCGCGGCCCGGTCATTTCCGCGGCGTGGCCACGGTCGTGGCGAAACTCTTCGCGCTCGTCCGGCCGTCGGCGGCGTACTTCGGCGAGAAGGACTACCAGCAGCTCGTCCTCGTCCGCCAGCTCGTGCGCGACCTGTGCCTGCCGCTCGCCATCGTTGCCTGCCCGACCGTGCGTGACCCGGACGGGCTGGCGGTCTCGAGCCGGAACGCGCTCCTCGACGCCGACGAGCGCCGGGCCGCGACCGTGCTGTACCGGGCGTTGCGCGCCGGGGCCGACGCCGTCCGCTCGGGGGTCGCCGACGCCGGCGGGATCGAGTCGGTCATGCGGGCTGTCGTTGCTTCGGAACCTGCCGTCAGCCTTGACTACGCGCTGCCCGTCGCCGACGGCCGCCTCGAGCGGTCAGAGGTGGTCACCGGGGATGTCGTGCTCCTCATCGCGGCCCGGGTCGGCGCGGTGCGGTTGATCGACAACCTGCGGGCCCGGCGATGAGCGGACCCACCCGACGCGCTTTTGACGCCCTCGTCGTTGGCAGCGGCGTTGCCGGCTGCACGACGGCCCTCGAGCTCGTCGAGAGAGGAGCCGGGCGTGTCGCGCTGGTCACCAAGGGCCGGCTCGACGAATCGACGACCGCGTGGGCCCAGGGGGGGATCGCCGCCGCGCTATCGGTCGAGGACGACTCGGTGGAGCTCCACGAGGCGGACACGCTGCGAGCGGGCGGCGGCTTGTCCGACCCCGACGCGGTGCGGGTCCTCGTCGCCGAGGGGCCGGTCGCGGTGCGGGCGCTGCTCGGGCGGGGGGCCGCATTCGACGTCGACGAGCACCACGGTCTCGCTCGTGCCCGCGAGGGCGGTCACTCCGTGGCCCGTGTGGTCCACGCCGGGGGCATGGCGACGGGGACCGAGGTGGTCAGGGCGCTGACGACGGCCCTGCAGACGAGCGGCGTCACGCTGCTCGAGCACCACTTCGTCACCGACCTCGTTATCGAACGGGGCCGGTGCTCGGGCGTGTTCTGTCTCGACGGCGCGCTCCGGCGGGTCCAACTCGGGGCCGGTGCGGTCGTGCTTGCGACGGGCGGTGTCGGCGCGCTCTTCGACGTGACGACGAATCCGGCCGACACGACCGGCGACGGCATCGCCGTCGCGCTGCGCGCCGGAGCACCGGTTGCCGACCTCGAGTTCGTGCAGTTCCATCCGACCGCACTCTGCGTCGACAGAGAACCGAGGCCGCTGCTCTCGGAGGGGCTGCGTGGCTACGGCGCCTTGCTCGTCGACTCGAGAGGCGAACGATTCGTCGAGGAGCTCGCGGCGCGCGACGTTGTGAGCCGGGCGATCGTCACCCGGATGATGCGCGACGGGACAAGCAACGTCTTCCTCGACGCGAGGAATGTCGCCGACTTCTCCACCAGGTTTCCGACGATCGCGGCGACGCTCGCCGAGGCCGGCTTCGACGCCGAGCGAGACCTGCTTCCCGTCGCGCCGGCCGCCCACTACCTGTGCGGGGGCGTCGTCACGGACCTCGCGGGGCGGAGCGCCGTCCGTGGGCTATTCGCGGTGGGTGAGGTGGCCTGCACCGGCGCTCAGGGCGCGAACCGGCTGGCGTCGAACTCGCTGCTCGAGGGGCTCGTCTTCGCCTCCCGGGCGGCGCGGGCGATCGTCGCCGATGCTCTCGAACCCCAGCCCGAGGGTGCCCTGTCCGGGGTGCTCGCCCCCGAACACGCCGCGATCCCGGTCCGCTTCGTCGGTGCGGGCGACTTCGCGCTCAGACTGGCCGCGGGTCAAGTTCGCGCCGGAGCGGATCTCGCCAAGGCCCGGGGGGAGCTGCGGCAGGCGATGAGTCGCGACGCGGGGGTCATCCGCGACGCGGGTGGTCTCAGGTCCCTCGTGCCGGTCCTGTGTGAGGCGCGGGCCGTCGCGGCGGGGGCCGAGGGGATCGCCGCCGAGGAGTTGGGGAATCTCGTCGATGTCGGGTCGTTCCTCGCGGCAGCGGCGACAGCCCGTGCGGAGACCCGTGGCGTGCACACGCGAGCGGACGCTCCCGAGCGCGATGATGCGCACTTCCGGGTGCGCGTTGCGGTCGAGGCACGTGATGGGGAATGACCATGTTCGATGACGTCTACCCGCCGATCGAGGAGGTCCGGCGGGCGGTCACGTTGGCGCTTGCCGAGGACATCGGCCCGCTCGGCGACCTCACCGGTTCGCTCGTGCCGGCAGATGCGGTGGCGCGCGCCTCGTTCGTCGCGCGCCAGCCGGGAGTCATCGCCGGAATGAGCTGCGTCCGTGAGACCTGCCGGGAGCTCGACGAGGGACTGGAGCTCACGGTGCTCATCGAGGACGGCGGGGTTGTCGAGGCGGGGAGCATCGTCGCGCGTGTCGCCGGCCCGTTCCGGTCGCTGCTCATCGCCGAGCGGACCGCCCTCAACTTCCTGTGCCATCTCTCCGGGGTCGCGACACTCACCAGGCGTTACGTCAAGGCGGCGACCGCCGCCAACCCCGCGGCCAAGGTGCGCGACACGCGCAAGACAACGCCGGGCCTGCGCGCCCTCGAGAAGGCCGCGGTGCGCGCCGGCGGGGGAATCAACCACCGGGCCTCGCTCTCGGGTGGGGTGCTCGTCAAGGACAACCACCTCGGCGGGGTCTCGCTCGCCGATGCCGTCGTGACGGCGATCGAGCGCTGGCCCGGTCGGTTCATCGAGGTCGAGTGCGATGACCTGGAACAGGTCACCCTCGCCGTTGAAGCAGGGGCGGCCGGCGTCATGTGCGACAACATGTCGCCCGACGACGTGCGCCAGGCGGTCGAGATCGTTCTCGCCCACCCGAGGGGACGGGCGGGAGCGGTACTCGTCGAGGCGTCCGGTGGAATCACCCTCGAGAACATCGCTGCTTATGCCCTGGCGGGCGCGAACCTCATTTCCGTGGGAGCGATCACCCATTCCGCGCCGGTCCTCGACATCGGCCTCGACATCGGGGACTGAGGGGGCCGCGGCGTGGGCGCGACAAGGTCGTCGGTGGGGTGCCGCCGCCAGCGGGCAGATC